>NZ_JADEWX010000154.1 GCF_015207395.1 Nodosilinea sp. LEGE 07088 | reverse complement strand
TAAGGGTTGTTAAGAATCGAGGACACTGAATCTCAAGACGTTGCTTGAGCCGTGTACGGTGAAAGTCGTATGCACGGTTCTGAGGGGAGGGAGGGGGCTATGTACAAAACCTCCTCCTTTACCCGACAGCCAGAGAGGTTGATTAGGGCATATTTTTGAAAGCATTTTTAACCGATAAAGTTAGTTAGCGTATTTCCGATGAGTAGTGAAGAGTTAGAAATTAAACTTGAGCTAAACCTGCTCGACAATGGAGTTGACTTCATTCTTAAGGGGATAGATGAGCTTTTTGATGAAGACCATGTGCTCAGAGAGTATTCAACTGCCACAGACATCAGCATGAACGGCTATAAATATGGTGTATTACACCTGTTTTCCGGTTTTTTATTACTTCTTAAGGAGCGTCTTTATCGCCATTTACCAGAACTTATATTTAAAGGAAGAGTTAATGAAGTAAAGCAAAAACTATCCGCTGGGAAAACTCCAAATACTGTCGATCTTGATGAGGCACTAGAAAGGCTTGAAATTGGCCCTAAAGTAATGTTCTCTGAAGATGAACTCAAAGTCATTAGAACAGTTCAAGATATCAGAAATCAGTTCGAGCACTACAAGGTTTCCATCAACAGATATCTGCTATGGAAAAACACCTCAAAATTTTTAGAATTAATTGATAAGTTTCTCATTGATGAGCTTCAAATTAATATTGAAGCTTCGCCCGAGAGTATAAATCTTCAGCAGAAAATACAAACTATTGATTCAATACGAAAGCGAGTTGAACAACAGCGGAGAAAAGAATGGAATGAAGATGTTCAGGTTAGACTTAAGACGTTTAAGCGCAAGTCTAATCAAGTTATTAAAGAGCTAGATCTAGAATACAGAGCCAGTAAAGGAGCATATTTCCCATTCACTACATGCCCAGATTGCTATCAAGAAACTCTCATTATTTCTGGAGAATTTGAAGGTATATGTACTAACTCAGATTGTAATAGTGTTAGCCCTTTAACGGAATGCAGCCGATGTGGGGAAGTCATGCCAGGTTTTTCATGGGATTTTGGTTTCTGTGAATCTTGCCAAGAGTGGATAGAGGACCAATAGCACTGAGTAAAGTCGCAGCCTAACACGTCATGGCAGCGGACAGTTGAAAGCCGCTGGTGCTGAGTTCAAGTCCTTTGCTGCCGCTACATTTTGCCGTTAGACTGCAGCGCTCCCATCAGGATTCATGAGAATCTTCAAGCCTGGATTAATTTAGGATCAGCGGACTTAAAGCTGGAACCAGATAATTTGTTCTTTCTGTATTATGATTTACCTTCAGCTGTAGTTGATCGACTACAGAACGTATTGGATGCTTGAATAAGGGCTCATGAACTACCAATCTGGGAGTGTATATATATCTTTGAGTAGTAATGGCAAAATGAAAATTAATTTAACAGTACTGATTACCAAGATTTTTCCATAGCGAGTTCAGAAATACAGCAACCAAAGAATGAAATTACCAACAGGCAAAATCTCAGGAAAAGATCTTGATGTTCTTTTTGAGAATTCGATTGAATATCACATAAATGCTTATCGAAATACTATTGAAGAATATAACCCAAAAGCATTATTTAGTCATTGACGTTCAATAGTGAGATCAATAGACGAAATCATCAACATCCCTATTGAATTAAAAGAAGAAACTGAAATCAGTAGTTTCTTGACTCTAAGCTTTAATTTTCTTGAAGCAGAAAATTTGCCTAACCTCAAAAAGATCCTCACGATGTTGGAATCTAGATTTGAGAAAAATGTTGCTATACGATTTCAGCAGATCGCATTGATGTGCTCTACGATTTATCTTTCTAACAGAATTCAAGGTATTCCTAATTATCAAGATAATGACTTAGATCTATCAGATACTCGCTCGGCAATATCGTACTTACAGTCCAGACGGGCATATTATATAACGACATTAAATCTAATACCTAAGATTGCTAAAGGAGAAAAAGAAATACCTTATATACTGGAGAGTCAGCTTTAAATTTTCTGCTGCGAGAAAGGCTTGCGGATGACTCTAACCTGTTTCGTGTGGATTATTGCGAGGTTTATCGGCTTGGCAATCAGCCCTGGGATGGCAATCAATCTTATCTTAAACAGGCTGTGTATAGAGTGAAGGTAAGTGACCAGGTTTTAGGGCTGTACGAGATTGCCTCCCGACTCTTGCCTCCTAGAGTCAAGCTTAAACAGGATGGCAGCGGCACTTGGCTAGCAGAGTCTAAGGTGTTGGCATGGATTAGTGACAATCTAATCACTAACAAACCCTGGCACAACAGTTTTTTCAACTTTCGTAAAGCAAATGTTATTTATCCAGAAGATCGCAGAGGATTAATTGTTATGACCGAACACTTAAGCACAAACGAGCAAGTGCTTTTTGATGCTGTCCAAGGTGCTTTTAGTGCTTATCTGCGAGAGCAGATTCTACAGGCACAAAAGCAAGGTAGACCTTTGGACTATGGACAAGTGACTGACAAAGTTATCTATCGCTTACAAAGGCCAGGAACACAACAGCAATTCACAACGGCACTTGTTAAGTTCTTGTCTGATTTTCGTAGTAGTGCCGCACAAGGAAATGGGTTGCAGATTTTTGGGTGGCTGAATCAACCCGGCAACTGGAAAACTGCTAGGGATTTGGCCCTGCTTGCGATCGCAACCTACCAAAGTAAATCCAAAGAGGAAAAGGAAATGATTTCTGAAACCTTGACTGAAGAAACCGCCAACATCTTGTAATTCACTCACTCATTGACTATTTGGAGAACTCAAAAATGACTCAACATCTTTTTTCTACCATCGTTACTGCTACTGCCGTTGCTGCCAATAACCGAGGTGAAGGAGACGGTAGTACCCTGTCTACCCTACAAAAAATTACCCGTGGTAATGACCAGTACACCACCATTAGTGCTGAAGCAATTCGCTGGGGCTTACGCGAATATTTTCAGAACAATAACGAAGCGATAACCAATCGCACCTTTAACCCAGACACAGACAAGTACAGCTTCAAAGACGAGCGCTTTAGTGCTCAAGATTATATCGACGACGACCTGTTCGGCTACATGGATGCCAAAAAGGGCAAAGACAATGAGGATGCTACAACCAAGCGCCGAGGTGCTTTAGAAATTAGTCGAGCCATTAGTCTCGATCCTTACTGGGGTGACATTGCCTTTGGCTCTAAAGGCGGCGAGAAAGGTAAAACTTCCATTCACCAAAACGAGGTTCACTGCACCGCTTATCAGTACACTATGGCACTAACTCCAGAGCATCTGAAAGATCCAGCGCGTGCTGCGCTAGCCTTGGATGCGATCGCAGCCGTGCGCCACGTTGGCGGCAACCACTCGCGCTTCCTCTACGACTTCCATCCCGAGTCAATTGTCATTCGTGTAACCGAAGATCCGAGCCCATGGATTATGGATAGCTTCAAACGTATGGGTGATTCAGTAGGTTGCCCAAAACTTCTCCGGTTGGTGGAAGTTGGTGATGTGGCTGCTGATGAATTGATCGTGGCAGGTGAAATTGCTGATACTCTCTATGGAGAGAAGTTAGAGAAATTGGGTGTCAAGGTTTCTCGTAGCGTCAAAGAAGCGATCTCTACTGCTAAAGCTCTACTTAAAACGGGGGTAACCGCCTAATGCAGTTATACCTCGATTGTCCCTGTACCAGTTTTCCTCGAAGCTTTGCACGGGACTATAAGGAAACCTATCGCTATCCACCCCCATCAACGGTTTATGGGCTGCTGCTCTCGCTTGTTGGGGAGGTAGATATGGAAGTCCACCAAGGAGTAAAATTGGCAATTGGTATTATTGGCGATGATCCACCCATCTCTCGCATTGTGCGAAAGCAGCGCCACCACAAGTTCAGTAAAACTCACATGGGTACTTATCCGACCAGCAAGTTTTCAAAGCCAAATAATCAGGAGCTTTTGACAGATTTGCAAGTGGCTATTCAAGTTGACTCTAGTGAAGAAGTTGCAATCGTTAAACTGGTTGATCGAATTGCGATCACCCTCTCCACACCTAACCAAATAACTCGTTTCGGCGGATTGAGTCTTGGGGAGTCCTGGTCTATGGTTAATGGGGTTCGCCTCTACCGAGAGACAGATGGGGCAATTCGCTGGTTGATGAAGGATAACCGTGGTCTAATCAGCCTTCCAATTTGGATTAATCGAAAGACTGGCCAGGGAACCTTTCAACGATTTTCTTTTAGTAAGGAGTTCAAGCGAGATTGCTTTACAAGCATAACGGCCCCTTCTGAAGCTAATCCGAAAGCTTCTAGAGGCAAGCGCTCATCTAAGTGAACTACTTTTCATTAAAGTATTGAACCTTGAAGACTGAATATTTTCCCTTTCATGTAATCCTAAGATGCCTTTAGGCGATCTTCTATTTTATAATACATGCAAACTAAAGATCATTTGATCCCCATTGAAAACCACAAAATACGCATGTTCTTTTTCAAGAAGATGGCGATTAATACGTATCTTTCAAGTCGGAAATAAAATCGCCGTCTACTGTAGCCATAGTTGGTTCATCCCACACAGTTAGGATCTCAACTATGGCCACCCTTTCCACTGAGGCTGTTTTAGAGCCTCAAGAAACAATTCGCGTTAATGCGCTCCATGCGCTTAATTACTGCCCAAGGCTTTACTACCTTGAAGAAGTTGAACAGCTCTACACCCAGGATGCTGCTGTCTTTGCAGGGCGACGGCTTCATGTGGAGTTGGAGAAAGATGAGGACGGCGACTGGCAGCAGTTTGTTCTAGAGAACGAGCACCTGGGCCTGCGCGGTAAAGTCGATGCTCTACGCACCCGTAACGGGCAGACCATTCCCTATGAACATAAGCGGGGCCGTTGCTACCGTGACAGTAACAATAAGGCCCAGGCATGGGAGAGCGATCGCATTCAAGTTCTGGCCTATGCCCTTCTAATTGAGGCTGAACTGGGCATCGTCGTGCCAGAGGGCCGGGTTCGCTACCATGCCGATAACGTGTTGGTGCATGTACCCCTCGATGACCAGGGGCGGCAGGATGTTCTGAACTGCATTGAGAGGGCACGACAACTGCGCTTGTCCCCAGAGCGGCCCCCAGTAGCCACTAACGAACGTCTGTGTGCTCGTTGCTCTCTTGCCCCGGTATGCCTTCCTGAAGAAGCTCGGCTGGCTCAGGGGCAAACAGAGCATGTTGTCAGGCTATTCCCTGAAGATGACGAACGCCAGGTCATCCACGTCACCGAGGCCGGAACTCGAATTGGTAAAAGCGGCGACCAATTCAAAATCACCAAGCGGGATGGCAAAACCGTCACCCTTCCCTCACGCCAGGTCAGCCAGTTGGTGGTCCACAGCTATGCTCAACTGTCCACCCAGGCCATCTACTTCTGTGCTGAGCAGGATGTGGGCATTCACTTTATCTCTGGGGGAGGCCGCTACCTGGCCAGCCTGGATACCCGCCAGGGAAGCATCCAGCGTCGGATAGGACAGTACAAAGCCCTGAGCCAGCCTGAGCAGTGTCTACAACTCGCCAGGCAGCTTGTGGAATGCCGGGGCCAAAGTCAGCGCAAGTTTCTCATGCGGGGGCAGCGCAACGCCGATCAGCACCGGGACGCGCTGGAGCAGGCGATCGCCCAAATGCAAAAGACGCTAAAGGGTGTGCCCACCACTCAATCTATCGCCTCCCTGTTGGGGCTGGAGGGCAACTTAGCCTCTCTCTACTTTGGAGCACTCCCACACCTGATCTCTGACAACGTGGCCCTGGGGATGAAGTTCTCTGGGCGCAATCGGCGACCACCCAAGGATCGCTTTAATGCGCTACTGAGCTTTGGCTATTCGATGCTGCTGAAGGACGTGATGAATGCCATCCTGACGATAGGGTTGGAACCAGCCCTCGGTTTCTATCATCAACCCCGCACTCAGGCACCACCCTTGGCCCTCGACCTGATGGAAATCTTTCGGGTGCCTCTGGTCGACATGCCGGTCATGGCCTCAGTGAACCGGAACCAGTGGGATGTGGATGCCGATTTCAACATCCAGCGGGACCAGGTATGGCTGAGTGATGAGGGGCGGCGCAAGTTCATCAGCCTCTACGAACGCCGCAAAGAAGAAAAGTGGAAACACCCTGTAACCCAATACTCATTAACCTACCGCCGCCTGATCGAACTTGAGGTGCGACTGTTAGAGAAAGAGTGGATGGGTGAGGGTGGTCTGTTTGCTCAACTCGTAGTGCGGTGAGGTAGACCCATGGCAGAAAGCAAAAACTACTACCTCATCTGTTACGACATCCGTGACCCCAGGCGCTGGCGTAAGGCCTACAAGCTGCTGAAGGGTTACGGCGAGAGCATTCAGTTCTCCATCTTTCGCTGTCGGCTGAGTCAGCGCGATCGTGAACAACTCAGATGGAAGCTAGAACAAGTGCTATCTGATGAGGACAGCCTATTAATCGCAGGGCTTTGTAAGCGCTGTGTAGAACGGGTCGAAGCCTGTAACAGGCCCGAAGCCTGGGACGTGGAGCATGATTTACATCAGATTTTTTGATGCAAGGATCTCTAGTTGCTTCTGATTCTTCAGGCTTCTCTCTAGCTGAAAGCCTTGTCCTGTGAAGGGTTGAGGCTTTTTAACTAAGCCTGGAGATGCTTGCGATCTATGAACACCTTGCCCTAAAAGGCTTTGACAGATTGTAATGTCAGCTAAAATAAGGAAAGAGATCGGTTGACCTTTGAAAATGCTTTCTACCTCGCAAAACGTTGTCTGTAATGCTTGTGTAGCAAGGGTTTTAAGGGGCCGCGATGCCGAACCTCTGATGCCGTAAGGCGTTGAGCACTTAGCGGGGCCAATAACATTGCACTGAGATGGGAATGCCGAACCTCTGATGCCGTAAGGCGTTGAGCACTTTGTGAGCCGTTGTTACTGGTGCGATATCGAATATGCCGAACCTCTGATGCCGTAAGGCGTTGAGCACTCGAAGCCGCTGGTGCTGACGGGCGGCAGGTCAATCACATGCCGAACCTCTGATGCCGTAAGGCGTTGAGCACGGCTGGCAAGCGTGGCAAGGGACCAAGATACAGCATGCCGAACCTCTGATGCCGTAAGGCGTTGAGCACGCGGATAATCGGGGCGCGATCGCAACCGTACCTCATGCCGAACCTCTGATGCCGTAAGGCGTTGAGCACTTGTTTATCGTCGTGGTGGCAATACGGCCTACGCCAATGCCGAACCTCTGATGCCGTAAGGCGTTGAGCACGTCTACGCTTGGGATAAGGTTCAGCAGATTTGGGCGATCGCAATGCCGAACCTCTGATGCCGTAAGGCGTTGAGCACCCTCAGGGGCCTCTGGTTCACCTAGTCTGTCAGGCCATGCCGAACCTCTGATGCCGTAAGGCGTTGAGCACGCGGTTGAAACAGAACTTGTCGTCCGAATTAACAGCGATGCCGAACCTCTGATGCCGTAAGGCGTTGAGCACCGCTCGTCATGATTTGGAATGCGTCGGGCAGATATATGCCGAACCTCTGATGCCGTAAGGCGTTGAGCACTATCGGCACTCCGGGAAAATTTTTGGTTAAGACTCATGCCGAACCTCTGATGCCGTAAGGCGTTGAGCACATGGAAGCCTTTATGAAGGCTTTACAACGTATGAAATGCCGAACCTCTGATGCCGTAAGGCGTTGAGCACCGGGCATTCAGGGCAGCCAGGCGGGCACCAACCTAGATGCCGAACCTCTGATGCCGTAAGGCGTTGAGCACGCATCGGGAACCTGAATTACGGGAATGCCCTCCTGGATGCCGAACCTCTGATGCCGTAAGGCGTTGAGCACTAGGGGCCGCTCCAGTGGGGTTCAGGCTCAAACTATGCCGAACCTCTGATGCCGTAAGGCGTTGAGCACCTGCCACTGTTGCAGCGCTTGCTTGAGTGAGAAAATGCCGAACCTCTGATGCCGTAAGGCGTTGAGCACGATGGGGTTGACTTAAAAAATATACCAGCTTTGAATGCCGAACCTCTGATGCCGTAAGGCGTTGAGCACTCGAGCACCGCTGGCACCAAGGCATTCCCTCCGACATGCCGAACCTCTGATGCCGTAAGGCGTTGAGCACAGAGCCGCCCCAGCGCTGTCGATATGCCCCTCACCATGCCGAACCTCTGATGCCGTAAGGCGTTGAGCACATCATCGCCCGGAAGCTGCAAACTTGCTTAACCTAGCGGATGCCGAACCTCTGATGCCGTAAGGCGTTGAGCACCGTGATGTCGGGATGAGTGGCCTGCACTTGCTTGCGGATGCCGAACCTCTGATGCCGTAAGGCGTTGAGCACCTGCGAGCGACTAGGTAGGGCGAAATACCCCGACGAATGCCGAACCTCTGATGCCGTAAGGCGTTGAGCACCCGTACTCTGGAGCCGGGAGGTACCAGAGCGGAAGATGCCGAACCTCTGATGCCGTAAGGCGTTGAGCACCAACACCTTGTCTCGGGCACCAGCATCGCCCCAGCATGCCGAACCTCTGATGCCGTAAGGCGTTGAGCACTCCTGGCTGATGGTAAACACGTTAGGGCGTAGGGGATGCCGAACCTCTGATGCCGTAAGGCGTTGAGCACCCTGAGAACCAAGACGTCGAACTTTTGCTGAGAGATGCCGAACCTCTGATGCCGTAAGGCGTTGAGCACGTCGCAGCGCTTCAATTTCTCTCTCAAGGTTTGCCAATGCCGAACCTCTGATGCCGTAAGGCGTTGAGCACAAAAGCGAGCACCCAAGGGGTAGCGCCCTCTCAAGCATGCCGAACCTCTGATGCCGTAAGGCGTTGAGCACTGTTCAAGGATTTTTATCGTGCAGCTCTCGCGGCAGATGCCGAACCTCTGATGCCGTAAGGCGTTGAGCACTGCGAGGCCATGACAGTTAGGGACAGGGCTAAGCGAATGCCGAACCTCTGATGCCGTAAGGCGTTGAGCACGCTGAGGATTACTTAACAGCCAGCCCTGTCGAAAAATGCCGAACCTCTGATGCCGTAAGGCGTTGAGCACCTGAAACCTTGGTGCGACTTGACGAGATTAGAATCACATGCCGAACCTCTGATGCCGTAAGGCGTTGAGCACTATATAAGTATGTGTAAGCAATTTGATATTGTTGAAATGCCGAACCTCTGATGCCGTAAGGCGTTGAGCACGAACCCGCCCACTGGCATTGCTCGATGGGTACAGCAAATGCCGAACCTCTGATGCCGTAAGGCGTTGAGCACGTCAGGCCCGTGCGATCGTAGAACCGGCACCCGTAATGCCGAACCTCTGATGCCGTAAGGCGTTGAGCACCCGCGCCAGCACGTTTTACCACGGAAGGTACTGGGTATGCCGAACCTCTGATGCCGTAAGGCGTTGAGCACGTCTGGTTGTTGCCGAGAGCAGGGTCTGCTAGTAACATGCCGAACCTCTGATGCCGTAAGGCGTTGAGCACCGATCGCGTTTGGCATTTTCGACAATCGACGGCAAACATGCCGAACCTCTGATGCCGTAAGGCGTTGAGCACGACATCAGCCAGCCTTTCTCAGTGCGTCGAGACTGATGCCGAACCTCTGATGCCGTAAGGCGTTGAGCACACGAAGTCCATTGCTGCATATACATCGGCAATTTCTTATGCCGAACCTCTGATGCCGTAAGGCGTTGAGCACTGCGGCTGAATTTTGCCAGTACGTTGGGCGCGAGTAAGATGCCGAACCTCTGATGCCGTAAGGCGTTGAGCACCCTGACTACACCTACACCGTGGGCCTACCCGTAGCATGCCGAACCTCTGATGCCGTAAGGCGTTGAGCACGCCGATGCTGCATTGCTCCAGGTCAATCGTGGCAATGCCGAACCTCTGATGCCGTAAGGCGTTGAGCACCCATACGAGGTCGCCTTTTGTCGCCCTGCGATCGCCGATGCCGAACCTCTGATGCCGTAAGGCGTTGAGCACGGGATTGATGCCGGGGGCTGCCAGGGCTGGCCCGGATGCCGAACCTCTGATGCCGTAAGGCGTTGAGCACCTTAAAGGTCTGGGCGGCACCGCCGCTACTGCTGATGCCGAACCTCTGATGCCGTAAGGCGTTGAGCACGACTTCATCAGTTCAGCCGCCTGGGCCGGGCTTTCATGCCGAACCTCTGATGCCGTAAGGCGTTGAGCACAACGGTTGCGGCTGCTAGCCTCAACCCCCAAAGCAATGCCGAACCTCTGATGCCGTAAGGCGTTGAGCACGCGTCATGGGGATGAACAGCATCAAGGCGATCGCCTATGCCGAACCTCTGATGCCGTAAGGCGTTGAGCACTATCCGCTACCGGAACGAAATTGTCAACAGCACTGATGCCGAACCTCTGATGCCGTAAGGCGTTGAGCACTACCCGACCTATAAACTCGATAGCTGGATGTCGGAATGCCGAACCTCTGATGCCGTAAGGCGTTGAGCACCCGACTCGGTGTATTTTGCGCTTGAGTGGCTTTTCTCATGCCGAACCTCTGATGCCGTAAGGCGTTGAGCACGATGTTTACGACCCATTCATGACAGTGCTGCGTATGCCGAACCGCTGATGCCGTAAGGCGTTGAGCACTAAAGCCAGCGGGCAAGAATCGAGTGCGCCGCATTAGGACATGCCGAACCTCTGATGCCGTAAGGCGTTGAGCACCGATCATCACACGGGGCGATAGTGCATGGGTGACTGCAAATGCCGAACCTCTGATGCCGTAAGGCGTTGAGCACCATGGGTTAACGATGACGAATGGCTTGAGGCACTCCAAGGTGCATTAGAGGACGACGGGGGTTGCGTAGCGATTATTTGCTCTACGGTGGGACGAGCGCAGGAGGTCTTTGAACGACTGCAAAATTCCCCACACTTTGCCGAGGACGAATTAGGGCTATTTCATGGGCGATTTCTATTCATTGATCGAGAAGAAATTGAAGGCAAGTGCATTGCTCGATTTGGCCAACCTAGCGATGCTAAAACCGATCGCCCTCATCGGTATGTTTTAGTGGCAACTCAGGTCATTGAGCAAAGCTTGGATCTGGACTTTGACTTGATGATTAGCGATTTGGCACCGGTCGATTTGTTACTGCAGCGCTCAGGCCGATTACATCGTCATGAAGATCGCACTAATCGACCAGCCCAGCTGACTGAACCTACCCTATGGTTAATTGCTCCAGAGATTGATGAAAAAGGAAAGACTGACTTTGGAGATTCTGGGTTTATCTATGATCGTCATGTATTGTTGAGAACCTGGTTGGCGCTGCGCGATCGCACCACCATCTCCCTGCCTTCTAGCATGGATGCCCTGATTGAAGCGGCCTATAATCTGGACAGTCTTCCATCGGAGAGCTTAGAACCCATTCATGTCGAAGATTGGCAAAATTCTCTGACTCAACATCGCCAAGATCAATCCGCCTATCGTTCTCTTGCCCAAAAGGTGTATCTTCCGTCAGCTAGAGGCAAGCACAAGCCCTGTGATTTCACCCGAGGCAACGAAGAGGATGATGACAATACCATCATGGCGGTTACTCGCCTAGGGGAGCAATCTGTAACCACTATTTTTGTTCAGCGCACTAGGGCTGGCTTGATTTTGCCGATCTCACAGCAGGCTATTGATCTGAATAAATCACCTGACTTAGAAACAGTACGAGCCTTATTAGAGCATAGTGCTCGAATTTCTAAGAAGCGCTTGGTTGAAGAGATTATCAAGCTTAAAAAGCTTGATACATGGACATCGGCCCTATTAAAGCATTGTCGATGTGTGGAGCTAGATGCGACGGGCAAAGCCCAGATAGGTAAATGGGAACTCTCCCTAGACCCACAGCGAGGCATAGTCATCAACTCTGCTTAACTTACCCATTCTAACGAGAGCTTACGCTGCGATTTAACACAGTCTTTTAAGTAGAGATTAATCAGGGTTTGGTATGGAATGTCGGTTTCTTCAGACAGGTCTTTAAAATAGTCAACCACGTCTTCTTCTAGGCGAATTGTCACCTGCTTTTTGAGTTTTTTGACGTAGGGATTAGGCACAGATTTTGAAAAATCGTATTCCTCTCTCATGGCAAAAACCTTTGGTATTGCTTTTGTTCCTGTTTAGTGGCCCGCCGGGCCGAAATAATCCGAATCACCTCATCATTTTGCCGGTACACATGACACACCACCAGTATGCGCAGGATGGCGCTTATGCCCAGCAAGATATACCGATCCTCATCCTGGGAGTGATCGGGATCGTGGGACAGACGGGCATTGTCGTCATAAAAGGCGGTTTGAGCCTCCTCAAACGATATACCGTGCTTCTGTTCGTTCTGCTGGGCTTTGCGGTCATCCCACTCAAAGATAAGGTCGCTCATGCCCTGACAACTACATTGTATTTACATTGTAGGAGGCTTGCAAGTTTGGACATACAGACCGGCATCCCTCTGTGATTAAGCCCGTTGGCTCTGGCCCGATGATTATTCCTGATTTCCACTAGTCCTTGTTTTGCGTTTCTTAGTCTATGTCTGAACCACTTTTATCATTTAATTTGACCCAGGAACCCTGGATTCCGGTCAGGAGCGCTTCGACCTGCTACACCCCGATCGCCCCTTTATGCAAGACCCCACCCTGACGGCAGAGATGGCGGGGGAGATCTATCAAGCCTATGTGCTGCATGGCAACAACACCAGCACCGTGTTCTGCCATGAACATCAGTGGAGTGGCGACTCTCTAGCCATTCCAGCAGCGGCCAGGCTGGTGCTGCGGTTGCATGTATTTGATGTGGGCGGGCGCAAAACCGGTTCGCCGGTTTCGGCGGGGGTGATACCCACTATGGATGCGGCCAATGTGCTGGTACGCGGCAACAGTCTCAAAGAAACGCTGTTGCTGAACCTGATGCAGTACGACGGCGAAGAGAAACCCTTTGAGGTGAATGGGGAAGATTTGCCGGCCTGGGAGCGGGAGCCTCAGCCCGCTAATGCCAAGCCCTTGGGATGGGTCAGTGAGCAACTGTCGGCACCGATGACCTACATCACCGAAAAGCCCCTTTGGCTAGCGCTCAACTCTGCCTTGCAATTTGCCGAACAGCATCAACAGGTATTTCGCGCTTTTCGAGGTAGCCCCTACGGGGTTTTGGCGGCGGAGTTAAACCACCCCGATGCCAGCAGTTTTGCCAAAAGCTTAGATGGCGAATCTCTTTACTGGGCAACCCTAGATCGCGAATTTCAGGATTTGCTGCATCGGCAGTTGCCTGCGGACAAAACGGTAGATGGCAATGGTACTACCTACGGCAATCAAGCCCTACGGGTTTGGGAAAAGACCGTTCAGGCGGTGGCCACCCAGGCGTTTACCGAATCCATTGCCTCTATCCGCAACTACCAGGCAAGGGCCGGGGCGTTGCGATCGCTCAACTACCATCTGGCCAAACTGCGCGGCGATATCAAGGAAAAATCCGACAAAGGCAAGAAACCAGCCCGCAACGCTCGACCCAAGGCCAGTTAACGTTTACCCACAACATCACCATGACAACATCAACACCCAGCCTGACGACGACTCAACGCGCCGCCCGCTACCTAGATGCCGTTCATCGCAAGATTGAACACGACAACGCAGCCAAGGCCACTCTCAAACGGGCGTTGACAGGCGAACCCCGGCATTTAAGGGCGGTCTACCCCATCTTGCTCTCTGAGCTAGATAAAGCCGGGGTCAAATACCACCAGGATGAATGGATTTTTGTCGCCTGCCTGTATGCCTACTATCCCCAATCGCTTGACCCAACGCGCCAGCAAAATTTTGGTCATGCGGCGCGGGGGCTGGCGGCAGAGGGCAGGTCTGGCGGGGCCGATCGCCGGTTTCGGGCATTGCTTGATACGTCCTTAGACAATCTGCGATCGCCCCTGGCCGCCCTGGTGCGCCTACTCAAGACCAAAAGCATCGCCATCAACTATCCCAAGCTGATTGCCGATCTGGCTGGCTGGGAACACCCCGATCAATATGTTCAAGACAACTGGGCTAGGGCGTTTTGGGGTGCCCCACCTCAGTCAACAGCGGCAGAACCCGTTGTCGAGACTGAGTAACCGCTATTCGCTTGTTCACCATTGACCTCTATTTCACCGGAGATAATCACTATGCAACTCGAAATTCACGTTCTGCAAAGCTTTCCTCCCGCCAACCTGAACCGGGATGAAAACGGCATGCCCAAATCTACCGTGTTTGGCGGTCGGCCCCGTGCCCGGATCTCTAGTCAGTGCCAAAAGCGGGCCGTGCGAAAGTTTTACCAAGGCCAGGCCACCCTCACACCAGAGCAATTTGCCGAGCGCTCCCGCAACTGGCTCCCCGAACTCAACGCCCTTCTGGTGGATCAGGGGATTGATGAGGCTCAGGCCGCAACCGCCGCTCGACTGGCCCTGGAGGAAGGGCTACAGCTCAAATTTGACGATAAAGGTAAAGCCACCACTATTGTGTTTTTGGGGCGTACCGAAATTGCGGCGATCGCCCATATCCTCGTCAGCAACTGGAGCGCGATTGAACCAGGGCTGACTGGCGACACCCCTGCCCTGCCCAAAAAAGACCCTAACTTACCCAACTGGACAGTGGGAAGTTCTCTGTCCAGTGACGAGCCGCCAAGAAAAACGGACATGGGTTAAGTCAAACGACCCGTCATGCCCGAAACTGGCTGATATAGAACGTTTCAGCCAGCAATATTATGGAGC
>NZ_JADEWX010000153.1 GCF_015207395.1 Nodosilinea sp. LEGE 07088 | reverse complement strand
ATTGCGGGCCAGATGTTTGATAATGAATATGACTTAGCCATGACCGTCATTGACGGCATGGAAGCCCGCAGTAAAGCCGGTGATTATCCGCTGGAACGTTTTATATTTAATTGCGCCTAGCTACTTACTCCAGCGCGGTGCTCTTGGTTTCAGTAAAGCGCACGCTGAGGGTCAAAGCGTTGTCTTGAGCGTCGTACAGAATCCAGGTGAAGTGCTGCTGAACGGGGTCAAACTGGCGATCGCCCCAGCGGTGGGGGCGCACGATAACCAGGCGATCGAGAGGATCGTGGTCTACTAAGCCCACGGGCCTGACGCTATCCAGGCGATCGCGCAGCATCCCCCAGTCCTGAAAGCATAGGCCCACCGATTGCCAATTGGCGGCCTGGGTGAGCCGCAGGGTGACGCCGAAGGTCTGACTAGAGGTCGAGAGGCGCTGCTGATGGTTGCGGCGGGCGTTGCAGAGACGCAGACAGCTTTGGGACGCTTCGGCTGGGTTGGTCACTCCCTCCCAGGGGCCCGGCTGGAGATAAGCCTGAGCGGGCTCAAAGCCCTGACGCTGAAACAGCGGCCGCGACTCTGACCAGCTGCACCATCGTTTGGCCTCACGATCCCAAAAGAGCACCGTCAGGCCGCCATAGTCTGATTTGGTGCGCCAGGGATAGGCCCCAACGCCAATCAATTGAAGCGTGCCGACGTCATCGTATTGACTACGCGACTGTCCGACCAGGTAGGCCGGATAGTCTGGAGCAGCCTGCTCTAGGGCACCGCAAAGGGCGTAGGTGTGGGCCGCTCGGTCAAACAGGCGATCGCTATCGGCGGCGGCATCTCGCTTGAGATACAGGTCAATCTCCCTGGCCACGCCGCGCAGCGCGAGGGAAAGACGAGGCAGCTTGGCGGCCTGAGCCGAGACGGCCAGCGTCGCGAACTGCTGCTGACTGATGTCTGACAGGTGCAAGAGCCCAACCGCCACAACTTGCTCTAGCAGAGTCTGGGCGGCGGCGATCACCCGAGCCGCTGCGGCGGTTGTACTGACTTTGCTGGTTGGGGAGACCGTGGAGAGCGCGGGCGTGGTGCCCTGGGATTGCAGCATGGTGAGCACCGCCGCGACCTGATGCGGGCATACCCGTCGGGCTTTGCAGGTACACAGCATTCCCGTCAGTCCGGTAGAGCTGGAGTAGCGACAGGTAACGTTGGCCTGGGGAAAGTGAACTGTGATGGGGTCATCTCCCTCAGTTTGAGGAAACTCGCGCGCTAAAAAGGCGAAGCCGTCCCGCAGGGTCGTTTTGCCCGCCCAGGCGCTCAGCTCTTCGAGGGAATAGGCGGGTAGCTGTGGACTCGGTAGGACCGCGGCGGCCGCGGCAGCAGGCGGTTGGGCGGGTAGCTGCGATCGCAGCCAGAGACATCCCACCAAGATATGGCGACACAGGTTTGCCGCCGGACAGGTGCAGGTCGCCTCCAGCAGATTGTGGGTCGGGAGGGTAACGGTGTAGTCCTCAACCACCACGCTGGCGCGATCGCCGCTGATCTGGAGCTGAAGGTCGCCCCCTTGCTCCAGCTCTTTGCGGGCGCGGCGGACAAGGCCTTTGCTGGCGGCGATCGCCAGGGCGTCGTCATCCAGGCTCAGCAGCTGGGGGCGCAGCCGCTCTAGGAGATCTTCTGTGCCAGCCATTCTGCCAACCTCCGGGGTGTTAGGGCCGCAATTTCCATACCATGCGTCGCTAGCTGCTCAGCCATGCCCACGTCATAGTAGGCTGTGGCCTGCTGATCTTCTAAGGAAGCCAGACCCAGCAGGGTGACGCCCGACTCGCAGAGCTGGTCGCAACAGGTTAGCAGAACCTGGGGTGAGGCTCCTTCGGCAAAGTCGCTAATCAGCACCAGCACGGTGCGCAGCGGGTTGTGTACCAAAGACTGGCAATAGCTCAGCGCCTGGCCAATGTTTGTGCCGCCGCCCAGTTGAACGCTCATCAGCAGTTCCACCGGATCGTCGGCGTGCTCGGTGAGGTCAACCACCGACGTGTCAAACACCACGAAGCTCACCTTGAGGGAGGGCAGTCCGGCCAAGATTCCCCCCATTACGGCGCTGTGAATGACTGAGTTGGCCATGCTGCCGCTCTGGTCGATACAGAGGATGACGTGCCAGGGCAGGCGGCGCTCAACGCGCGAAAAAAACCGGACGGTTTGAACAATCAGCCGACGGCGATCGCGGTCGTAGTGCTTCAGATTTTGGCGCAGTGTCCCCCGCCAGTCCAGATTCTGAGCCACTTTCAGGGGGCTGTGTCGAAATCGGTTAAGCTTGCCAATTAGGCTCCGGCGGATGTCGGTTTCAAGGCGCTGCCGAATAGCCTCGACCACTTCTCGCACGATCCGCCGCGCCGCATCCAGCACGTCTTGCCCCTGCATTTGCGAGCGAAACGTCAGCACGGCCTTTAGCAGCTCCATGTTGGGCTCCAGCTTCTCCAGCGTGGCCGGGTCGGTCACCAGTTCCGTCAGGCCGTAGCGGTCTAGCGCGTGCTTTTCAATGATTTCGACGGTTTCTTGGGGAAACAGCTCGCGGATCTCGGTAATCCAGGTGGGGACGCTCATCTGGCTAGGGTCTAAGCTGCCGGGCTGCTTCTCCGTTGAGCTATCGGGTGGAGAGCCAACTCCCGCCGAGCTGCCTCCTGGGCCGCGCACGCCCCGCCCACAGTACTCCTGGCCGTAGAGAAAGTCTAGAGCCTGCTCGATGCGCTGCTGGGTCGTTGTCATTTGGCAGGGCAGCTGCGCTTCGGCAAAGCGGCCTAGAACGTGCCGCCAGCGCACAACCGGGTCAACGTCTGCCATGGCTAACCTCCGGAGTGAACCAGTGCGATAAGTTATCCTGCGCCAGGGCCTGTCGCACCGCCGCTTCCCGCTGCAGGCCCTCGTGCAGATCGGCCTCGCTAAGAGACATGTGAACGAGCTGACCCAGGTTTGTTTGGCCATGGAGCTGGGCTGCAATTTTGGCCACTCGGTCAGTTTCCCTGGGAGCCAGCTCGGCAAACGCCAGCCGCAGCTCCGGCAGCACCTGCAAAAACTCGGCGTCGCTCCAGTTCTCCAGTCGAGCATTGATCGCAGCCACCAGCTCCGACCCGTGCCAGGTGACTTCGCGACAGGTTTGCAGCAGCCCGCGCAAAAAGCCGACTCCCTGAGCAGGCTCAGCCGTGGCATGGTCGAGATAGCCCGCCGCCAGCGTCACCAGACTGGCCATTGCCATCCGGCCAGCGCTGTAGAGGATACCGACAGCTCCCCCCAGCACAACCGGATTGCCCTGAACCGTCAGCAGATTCAGGAGGCCCTCAATAAACAACTCTGCGTCGAGGTCGGCCTGAGCCTGGAGCACTTCCCACACGCCGCTGAGGGCTCTCAGCACCGGCAACGTCTCCTCCATCGGACAGTCTGCCAGCTGGGGAATTAGATAGCACAGCCGCCGGTAAACGGCGATCGCCAGCTGAGGCACTGTCTCTAGGAACTGAGCCGCCAGCGGCTCTCGCGACTGCCACAGCAGCAGCAGCTGACCCAGGGCCTGCGCCAGGGACACAACCGAGGGGTCAGCGGCGGCCTGTTCTGTAATCAGCGCCAGCAGCCGCTCGGTCTGGGTATGCAGCCCCATGCGACAGGCCGCAACGAGTAGCCGTACCGCCGCGATCGCCGAGCGCCCTTCGCCCTCATTCGTCAGATTGGCCACGCGCTGGCGCAGGTGGTACAGGGCCAGCTCCGCGACAGAGTCCCCGTAGAGCGACTGCTCGATCAGGGTGCTCTCTGTCTGGGGCTGCCAGCGATAGTTCCAGTGCTCCTGAATCTGATTGAGCGCTTTGCCGAGCACAAAGTCGGGGCCTTTGGTGAAGCGGGCAAAGGGAATGTCGGCAAACGCCAGGCTGTGCAGAAAGCGGCTGAGCTGACGGTGCTTTTCTTTGCGGTAGATGTCAAGGGTGAGCGATTGGGGAGCCGATGTTGTCAGCTTGAGGCGAAAGGTCTGAGCCTGACGGCGAAAGTCTTCCACCAGCGGGGGTACACTCGCGTGGGCGGGTAGATTGCCCACGCGATCGCCTCGCAGCGCCCGCGCCACCGCCGCCATTAAAATCGCGCCTTCGCCATCCATCGCGCCTTTGACAAAGCAGCTCCGCACCGCGTCCAGCAGATCTTCGCGGGTCGGGCCAGGATGGTGTCGAAACTGGGCCAGCCGCTGGGCCTGCTCCACCGCCGCAATTTCGTCCGCCACCGAGAGCGGCACCAGGGGTTTCTGCTCGCGCGTCAGCGATCGCAGCCGCATCAAAATCTCGCAGGCCGTCTGGCCCAGGGCGTCCGGCTGGGCCATGTGCTGCCAGAGCTGCTGGTAGTAGGCCGGGGCGGGCATGCCCGCCCCGTAGCCGTTGAGCGCGTCAAGCTGCTCAAAGCTGTAGCGCATCAGCACCGTTTGAGCCGACTGAGGCGACAGCTTGGGCACGGGCGGCACGACCGGCGGCGCATCGACTAGCGAGGGCAGCACAACGGTGTGAAAGCCGCCGGTCACAACCAGAATTTGGCCATCTGTTTCTGACAGCGCGGCCGCGATCGCCTTGGCCATTGCCGCTTCCCGCTTTAGGGTGCCGTCTGCCGCCAGGGTGGCGGGGTCAGCGGCCTGCCGCGATAGGTAGCAGTAGGTTGCGATCTGCTGCATAAAGGCGATGGTGAGCGTCTCCTGGCAGTGGGCCTCAAACAGGTGGTCCCACAGCTCGTTGAAATCGCGACAGCCTGACTTTCGAGCCAGAGCCGACAGGTAGGTGTTGTGCTGCAGGTGCTGCTCGGCCTGTAGCGCTCGCAGCTTTACCTCAAGCGCTGGATTGGCCTGGAGTTCAGTCGCTAGCACCTTTTGCGCATAGGGCAGGTCGATAAACCGCAGCTCTGCCCCGACGGCGGCCCCGGTGCGCAGGGCCAGCAGCTCAGGCGAATAGTCGCAAAAGGGATAGTAGCCCCCGAACCGCTGCGGTTCTGACTTTTCCTTGGGGCTGGGGTAGGCGGAAGCTGGGGCTATCTCTGGCTCTGCGGCCGCGAGATGGCCATCGTGGTCGACGTAGGTTGCGTAGACAGCCACAGGAGCCTGGGTTTCAGAATGCAGCAGTAGCGGAATCAGCTCAGTGGCATCGGCGGGAGCCTCGATCAAAACGGTGGCGGGGCGGTTGGCCTCAATCCACTGCTGCACGTGCCAGGCGCAGGCGGGGCTGTGGTGCCGAATGGGAAAAAACACCAGCCGGGGCTGCTGGAGCGATCGCAGCACATCGTCGAGGGGAGGCAAAGCAGCCGTTGTGACAGGTGCATGGGTCATTGTCGTCCCAGGGTAAAGGCAGGAGAGGCAGCACGACTGCGCCACGCTATCCAGAACTTATGTTTCCAAGCATACAGCAATAGTAGTTCTTATGTACTATATTTTCCCTTGGATAGAATCAAGCCGTGAGTCCCCGTTTGCCACTACGGGCAGTCTAATCCTTAAGCATCCTCACCATTTCTAGTGTCTCCAAGGGCACTTACAGCCATGCTGACAGACCGAAGCAATCAGCTCAACCTCTCTGAATCTGCGCTTGAGTCTTTAGAGCGGGCGCTTCAGCCCTACGACAGACTTGGCGATGACCTGCCGCCTCGACTATTGCGTTACCTGGTAGACGGTGATGACGAGACCGTCGTCGCCGATGTAATCAGGGCCATGCACCAGGAGATGACTCAGCTTCAACAGAACCCTCTCGGTCACCCCCAGAGGAATGCTTTCTTTGCATTCAGCCTTCCTTCCTTCATGGGAATGAACGATCTCGAGGGCGAAGGTTCGCTGAGCACCTGGCTCTCCAGTCACCCCCTAGGCGATGCTAAGTTTTACTGTCGGGCCAGCCTAGTCCTGTTTGGCTTCTTTAACAGCGGCATTGACCCAACAGGCCACGTGCGGCTGCCCGCTTTAGAGAAACATCTGCCGCTATTTTTGCAGATGCGGTCATGCAATCGCCCCTACGGATACGCCGATCAGCGACCGCCCAGCTTTCTAACCGCAGACATTGCCGATGCCATGTACCAAGAAGCGGGTGAATCGCCCGGAACCTTAGCTCGTCAGGTGTATCAGGTTAACCCCCAGGACTATCAGCAGCAAAACTTTGCCAACCATTGTGTCAAGATTGACGGTTTCGCCGACTACACCCTAAAGTGCTCGGATATTGTTCAGTCGGCCCTGCGGCAGCCGGAGCGCGAGCGCCGCATTCACGCACTGACGATGCTTATAAAAGCCGAGGTACCCGTTGAGCCATTTCTAGAGACGATTGCCACCTCAGCCGTCTCCTCGGCTAAAACTGAGCGGGAGGTAGCCAGAATACTACTGCGGCGAGATTCCCAAGCGGCGATTCCCATTCTGCAGGCTAGGGCTGAGTCGGGCAACGCCAGCGAACGGCAGCACGCCATCCAGCTACTCTGGGATTTAGCCGGAGAAGAAATTCAGCCGTTTTTAGAAGCGCGGCTCGAGGTTGAAAAATCAGCTAAGGTGAGATCGATTTTTGAGCAGCTGCTGGCTACTCCGTCAAAAGCGGCGATCGCTAGGACGGCCCCGTCGCTGCCCCTTCTTCCAGAGATTGAGTTCAACGTACCCGTTCCTAACGATGCTATGCCGCTTCTGAAGAGAATGGTCATCGACTTCAATACAGGTCGAATGCAGTCGCGCAAAAGCTTGCTTCAAAATCTTAAAAAGCATCATCACCCTGGAACGTCTCATGCCGATGTGTTTCGGATGAACGATTTCTCTCAGCAAACTTCAAACGCCATCATTCAGCTGCTGGAGGAAATTAAGGCTAATCTTCATAATCCTCAGCTCGATGAAGAGGAGTCATTGAGGCAATTTAGCTCCATTGTGGATCAAAACTATGGACACAGTGACATTACCTTGCCAGACCTCGTTGAAGCCCTACAAAAGGGTACTTACAAAGACTGTTGTAAATTCCAGTATGTAGGCGGTCACGACCATGTCAAGAATCTGAAATCAGAGATTCAAGCATTTTTAGCCTCCCCTGATACGTCTCTGATTCAAGCTGTGCGTCTGCTAATTTTGATGCGCTACTTGTCTGTTGAACGGCTCCAGCGTTATTCCACTTTATTCAACGATGAAGGGCACGAACTGCTGCGGCTTTATCGGCAGCATCATCCTGAATGTGGCGGTCTGCGCGAGCTGGCGGCGGTTCTGGATGTGCTCCAACTTATCCCTTCGCGCATTGGGATAGAAATACTCAACGCCTGGGAAGAGAGTCAGTTTTGGCGCTGGGGCAGCGACGCCATCTGGCCCTATTTTGCCGAACGACTCCAGCTCCTCGAAAATGCCCTGACTATCAATGCCGTCGGTAGCTGCTGGGACGGTAACTACTACGAGCGACAGCAGCAGCGGCGAAATGCTTTCAAGGTTCTCAAAACCTTTCCGCAGCCCCCCGCTCAGCTTGTATCCAGACTGTGGAAGCTGGCCTTTGAAGGGCCAAAAGCCGAGCGGAGCATCGTACAGGACTGTCTCAACGCCTTTGACGAGTCGCTTAATCGCATTCTGGCGGCACTGTCTGACCCCAGTCGCGAGATCCGGACGATCGCAGCGGCCTGGCTGGGCGATCGCGGCGACTTGACTGCGGTCGAACCCCTGAGGGCAGTCTTGAAGCGCGAAAAAAGCGATAGGGTCAAAGACACGATGCGGCGGACGCTCGAGAAGCTAGGCGCGCCCGTAGAGGAGGCTCTGAACCGCGATCGCCTGCTCAAGGAGAGTCAAGCCCTGCTCAAGCAAGGGCTGCCGCCAGCGCTGAACTGGTTTCCCTGGTCGGCAATGCCAGCGGTTCACTGGGGCGATACGGGAGAACCCGTCGCGATCGATATTCTTAAGGGCCTGCTGCTTCAGTGCTTTAAGCAAAAGAATCCTGAACCCGGTCCTATCTTGAGGCGCTACGCCGAGCTGTGGCAGCCCGCCGAGCGGGAAGCCCTGGGTCAGTTTGTTCTAGAAAGCTGGATTGCCCAAGATACTTCACCTAGGTATACGCCCGAGGAGGCCGACCAAATTGCTCAACAGCGGGCTCAGCAGCACATCCAGTACTACCAGCAGTACGCCAGTCAGTACGGCGGTTCCTACGTGCCGCCTACCTATGAGGAGTACTACCGCAGCGAATACAACCGCCTCACTCGAGACTGCATAGGAACCGCCAACAGGGAGAAAGGCATGCTGGCGATCGCCGCCGCCTGCTGCGGCGCCGGGGCCGTCGCGCCCGTTCGCACCTACCTCAAAACCTGGTACGGCAACCGCATGGCCCAGTGCAAATCGCTGCTCACCGTGCTGGCCTGGACCGAGGATGACGGCGCTATCCAGCTCCTGCTCTCGGTTGCGGGTCGATTTCGCACCAAGGGCATTCAAAAAGAAGCCGAGCAGCTCGTCGCCGAGCTCGCCGAGCGCAAAGGCTGGAGCCGTGACGAGCTGAGCGATCGCACCATTCCGACCGCTGGTTTTGACGAGGGGGCTGAGCAAACGCTTGACTACGGCAGCCGCCAGTTTACGCTGCTGCTCGCCCCCGACCTGAGCCTGGTGCTGAAGAACCTGGAAGGCAAAGTGATCAAGGCTCTACCCGCCGCCCGCAAAGATGACGACCCCGACCAGGTGAAAGCCGCCAGGCACCAGTTGTCTAGCGCCAAAAAGCAGATCAAGCAGGTGCTTACCCTCCAGCATGAGCGCCTGTATGAGGCCATGTGTACGCAGCGGGCGTGGCGCTTCCACGATTGGGACACCTACCTCAATCGGCACCCCATTGTGGGGCGCTACTGTCAGCGGCTGGTGTGGGCGCTTTACGATGGCGACGCTCTAGTTCAAACCGTACGTCCCCTCGAAGACCGCACCCTCACCGACCCCAACGATGACGACGTTACCCCCGATTCGCAGGTAACGGTGCGACTAGCCCATGCCTGCACCATTCCCGCCGCTGCCGTTGCGGCCTGGCAGAGCCACTTCGCCGACTACGACGTGACGCCTCTGTTTCCGCAGTTTCGCTCCAGCGCCTACGCTCTGCCCGATGACCAGCAGCAGAGCACCGAGCTGGCCAATTTTGAGGGCTACCTGCTCGAAGCCTTTAAGCTGCGGGGCTTCCTCTCAAAGCGGGGCTATGTGAGGGGCCAAACGGAAGACGCTGGCTGGTTTTACAGCTATCAAAAGCGGTTTGCTGAGCTGGGCATAGACGTTGTGGTGGGCTTTAGCGGTAACTTTCTGCCCGAAGAAAATCGCTTGGTTGCTTTGACCAAGGTGACCTTTCATCAAGTGCCCAAGCAGGGAGAGCCAGAGTACGTCTACAGCCGCCCAAACCTGCCGCTGGGTGAGCTACCAGCCGTGCTGCTGAGCGAAGTGTGGACTGAGGTGCAGGCGATCGCGGCTCTGGGCAGCGGCTATGACCCTAACTGGGAAAAGAAGGTGGAGTATTAACGATGGCAACAGTTCGTCCCCCGGCTGAAGTTCGCTACGCCGATGAGCTAGCCGCGATCGCGGCCAACGATCCTCATCCCAAGCCGCCTGGCTGGCGTCTCTCTCCCCGCGCCGTCCGCACGTTCATCTTGGGCAGCAGCGGCGAAGCGCTGAGCTACAAGCAGGGCCGCAAGACCCACCAGACCGTTATCACTCAGAAGTTTTACGGCGACGATGCCCTGGTCGATCGCTGCGTAGTTACCCTGGCGGGCAATCGAGGGCTGATGCTGGTCGGCGAGCCGGGCACGGCCAAGTCGATGCTTTCAGAACTCTTCTGCGCCGCTGTTTCGGGTAACTCGACCCTGACCATTCAGGGCACCGCGGGCACCACAGAAGATCAGATCAAGTACTCCTGGAACTACGCCCTGCTGATCGCCGAAGGCCCCAGCTCCAAAGCGCTAGTGCCTTCGCCGCTGTACGTTGGCCTGAGTGGTGGGCAGCTGGTGCGGTTTGAGGAGATTACCCGCTGCCCGCCCGAAATTCAGGACTCGCTGGTGAGCGTCCTCTCTGACAAGGTCTTGATGATACCCGAACTCGATGGCGATGATCGAGTGCTGCTGGCGCAAAAGGGGTTCAATGTGATTGCCACGGCTAACATTCGCGATCGCGGCGTCAATGAAATGTCCAGCGCTCTCAAACGCCGCTTCAACTTTGAGACAGTGCACCCCATCGTCAATCTAGAGCTAGAGCGACAGCTTGTTTTGAACCAGGCTCAGGCCCTGCTAGCGGAGTCTGATGTGCCTATTGCGATCGCCCCTGACATTGTTGAACTGCTCGTCAGCACGTTTCACGATTTGCGCTCGGGGCGCACCTCAGAAGGCATCGTTGTTGAGCGCCCTACCACCGTCATGTCCACCGCAGAGGCCGTTGCCGTCAGCGTCTCTGCCGGGCTCGACGCCTACTACCTAGACGACGGGATCGTCACGAGTGAGCACATCGTTCGCAATCTAGTCGGTACCGTCCTCAAAGACAACCCTGAAGACGCCAAAAAATTGGCCCACTACTTCAACGTAGTGGTAAAAAATCGCGCCCAAAACAGCCCTGACTGGGAGGCCTACTACAAAGCCCGAAAGCTCTTGAAATAACGCTACGAAGACGTTTGAGGTGGCCTCCGCCATGGCTGTCTCAAGGAGCCTCAGCAGGGGGGTGCTCACAGGTACGTCTGTCTACTCAATCCCTTCAAGATCGTGCTGATTGGTAGACCTGGTAGGCGTGATCGCTAAAACAAACCAACCTCACCTGCTCAATTGTGGGGGCCTCAGCTAAACCCACCCGGACTGTTGCGATCGCGATCTGAGCTGCCCGCTCTAGTGGAAAGCCATAAACTCCAGTACTGATGGCGGGAAAGGCTAGAGTGCAGATGTTGTGCTCCAGGGCTAGGGCTAGGCTGTGCTCTCGTGACGGAGAACGTGATTTCAACAGCAGCTCCCCCTACGCCTCAGCGTCATAGTCATCCTCAGCAATCCAGGTGCCGACTGGCCGCAGGGCGTCGGGAATCGCCACCTCGTCGGTAAACTCCAGCACCGTCTCTCGGTAGCCCAAGTAGCCCGACTCCGTAAACGACATCAGCATCCGTTCTAAGGCAGGCCATACCACATCGGCAAATTCCCAGTCTTGGTTAAACCCGGCTCGGTCGGCAATGGACCTGAGCGCCCAAAAGTAGCTGTTGCGCACCACCGAACCCGACTTTTTGTAGGCGGGCACATCCTCTTGGTGGATGTAGAGAATCTCTTGGTCAATGCGAGCGCGCATGGGGCGATAGGGGATTTTAGATTTGCGATTTGAGATCGGGCGGGAGCTAACCCCTAGGGCGTAGATCTTACCCACTGCCAGCCTCCGGCAACAGAACTAGATAACCAAGGGTAGATGGGTGCTACGGTTAGACTATTAACAATACGTTACAGATGTCTCTAAGTTCCCGAGTTTTATTCGGCCTCGGTGCGGGCGCTGTAACCTTAGCTTTGGAGCCCATCAACCTGCCATGACCGCTGCGGTTTGCCTGCAAAATGTCCACAAAGTCTACAACGGGGTCTCGGTCGTCAATGACCTCTCACTGACTATTGAAGCCGGGGAAATTTTTGGATTGCTCGGCCCCAACGGTGCAGGCAAGTCGACCACCATTCGCATGGTGACCACCCTGACTCGCCCCAGTGATGGCCATGTGGTAGTGGCCGGGTACGACGTCAACCGTCAGCAGATTGACGTGCGCCGCCAGATCGGCGTGGTGCTCCAGCAAACTAGCGTTGACGGCGACCTCACCGTGTGGGAAAACATGGAGCTGCACGGGCGCATGCACCACATTCCTCCGACCCAGCGCCGCCAGTCAATCGACACCTGGCTAGGCTACGTAGAACTGGCTGATCGCCGCGACGACAAGGTCAAAACCCTCTCGGGCGGCATGAAGCGGCGGCTGCAAATTGCCCGCGCCCTGCTGCACAACCCCAAGATTCTTTTTCTCGATGAGCCCACCGTGGGCCTCGACCCCCAAACCCGCCGCCGCCTGTGGGAGATTATTCGTGGCCTCAACCAGCAGGGCATGACCATGCTGCTCACCACCCACTACATGGAAGAGGTGGAGTACCTGTGCGATCGCATCGGCATTCTCGACCAGGGCAAACTGATTGAGTTGGGCACCCTGGAACAGTTTCGCCAGCGCCACGGCGAAGGCATTGTCATGACCCAGCAGGGCGACTCCCAAGGGGATCGCTCCGCGAACCGCTGGGACTACAAGTTTTTCCCCACCCTAGAGGCCGCCAACGCCCACCTCGATCAGCAGCCCGACAAAACCGGCATGATGACCCGGCCCTCGAACCTGGAGGATATCTTTGTCGAGCTAACCGGCCACAATTTAGATTGATCCTTTTTGCAACCCAGCCTCTCTGTGCTGATTCCAAAGGCGGTGCATTGCTGCGCGAATGCACCCTACGCCCGGCGCTCGGTGGATGTCTCAAACGCCTTGAACCTCCAACCCGCTAATCGGCAAAACAGAGGTTTAAACCAATGATCGGCTAGTCCTTTCCGTGAGGTGAAGGACGACAGGGCAAACGCCGTTTTCCCCTACATGAATTGCCCACCTACCAAAATCCACCGTTTCCAGCAATCAGCGCTAGGCTGGAGAATGGTTTACGGTAGCGACGGTCTATGTCGAGTCTGGCCACCACCATCGAAGCGATTTTGTACCTCAAGGGGCAGCCCCTCGATATTGGCAAACTAGCCGAGATTGCCCGCTGCGATCGCGACGATATCGAAGAAGGACTGATCGAGCTGATGGACGAGTACGCCCACCGCGACGGCGCCCTCGAAATTGTTGAAACCGTCGATGGCTACTGCCTCCAGCTCAAAGAGCGCTATCGATTTCTGGTGGATTTGTTGATTCCGATTGATCTGGGGGTGGGGGCATTGCGAACCCTGGCCGCGATCGCCCTCAAAGGCCCCATCAGCCAGACGGAACTGGTGGACTTGCGCGGTTCCGGAGTGTATCAGCATATACCAGAGCTGGTGGCCCAGGGCTTTGTGCGCAAGCGTCGCCAGTCTGAAGGGCGATCGTCGCTAGTACAGGTCACCGATAAGTTTTATCAGCATTTTGAGATCGACCAGCTGCCTCAGCTACGGCCCAAAGGTGCGACGGTTCCCCAGACGGCTGACGATGACCCTGACCTTAACGATGCCCCAGCGTTTGAACCCGAGGTGGATGCAGCTTCTTAAATAGGGGCAATATTCACTCAAATCATGGCTTTACACAATCTAAATTACCGATTTTGCCGATTAGTCCAATCCCTCTCTGGGTGAGGCATCTAGCCTATTGACAAAGTGCTGGACTCGGCTGTCCGTAGAATATTTCATGATTCGTTACGCTATGATCGGGAACATTAGTAGGTGTAGGCAGCCCAGGGGTCGCCTTTGCTACATTTAATTGCAGTCCCCAACAGTCGGTATTTGCCGCCTACGTTGTGACCACAGGTCTTTGAGATTTTATGGTATTTAACCCTGAAGACGCAGAATTCATTGGCATGTCGGCCAACAGCGACCATCCCAATGAGTTGCTCAAATATCTCCAGCACCAGTCGCCGGAGGTGTTAACCCAGGTGGCCCAGGCGGTCAGTGGCGAAATTAAACAAATCATTGCCCACAATGTGCAGGGCCTTGTCGGCGTGCTGCCTGCCGAAGGCTTCAATGTGCAGGTCACCACCGATCGCGAAAATCTTGCGGGTCTGCTAGCCTCGGCCATGATGACGGGCTACTTTCTTCGCCAGATGGAGCAGCGGATGGAGCTAGAGCACACCGTATCGGGCTCCTTTTTGGGCGCAGACTTTGGTTTCGACGACAGCGACTTCGACGACTAGGATTTCGTCGGGTGAGGCTCGGATCCACAGGAGGCTACGGTTGAGAGGTGAGGCGTCCCCTCACTAGAGGCTTAGGGGTGCCCTCGTCTAATTGGAAACTTTTATCGTTTTGAGGCGTCTTGCACCTAGCTGCGGCAGTGGAGACGAATGAGCACGATGCACCAGATTTTACAGACCACAGCTCGGCGATCGCTCGATGTGTTAGGTCGTTATGCTGGGTGTGGAGCGACCACGCTGGCCCTGGTCAGCGCTTCTCTGACCGGTTTGGCCTACGTCGCACCGGTCAGCGCCGCTGAAGATATTCGCATTACCTACGGCAGCCTCGAAGCGCCGCCCATCTCAGTTAGCGATCTAGAGTCCTTCGCGCGCACTGGCATTCCTAGCCGCGATCTACAGCTGTTGCTGAATGTGCTGCGCATTGACGAAGCCCAGGCCCGCCAGGCCTTGACCCAGAACGTCTTGGTCGACGTCGAAAATCTGCGCGAGATGTCAGATACCTTTGCCGGACAGTTCTTCTGGCGGCTGCTGGCGACCACAGTCACGTTTGCCGACACCGATCACCCCGCCTGGGAACTGCTGCAAAACGCTGTGATAGATACGGCCGCTAGCGGTCAACTCACCCTGCTCGATGTGCTGCGTACCATTGAAGCAACGACAATCGAGATTGATGGTCGGCAGGTGATGGCGATCGCCTCTCAGATCGACTTCGAGCAGATTGGCGATTTAGTCTCTATCCTGCTGGGGCAGTAAACCCTGGCCGTATGGCCCTAACCCCCATGCTGGCCGCCACCGTCAGGCATCCGGGAAATCACCGCCACTGGCCCGCCACCGGGGGGGCCCTGGTGTTCGCTGCCCCCCGAGACATAGACCATCGGATCTTGAGCTACCGCTGCCACCACCGCCCCTACCAC
>NZ_JADEWX010000152.1 GCF_015207395.1 Nodosilinea sp. LEGE 07088 | reverse complement strand
GCGGTTGACGGGGTGTTGGCCGTAGTAGGGCAACACCGAGGACCAGTCGGGGCGATCGCCCGATTGCCAGCGCTGGTGGGCTATCCCTAGCACCTGTACCACTGTCTCCGCCAGATCATCTCCCACCGTCACTCGATGGGGGGGATCAGGGTAGTTGGCCAGCACCGCCTCCCAGTCCGCTGGCATCAGTACCTGATCGGGGTGGGAGGGCTCCAGGCCGCTGGGCGTTGCTTTGTAGATGGCGGTATAGAGCTGCGATCGCTGGGCCTGCATCTCCACGGCGATCGCGGCTCCAGCGCTCAGGTCAGGGCTGTGGGCGATCGCCCGCTGAGCCACCGCCGCCAGGCTCGACACTCCAAACAGCGGTATCTCAAGCTGCTGGGCCAGGGTGCGCGCCGTCACCACGCCAATGCGGGTACCCGTAAAGCCACCTGGCCCCTGGGCCACCGCTAAAAACGAGAAATCTTGCCAGCTGTGGGGTGCAATAAATTCGCTCAGCAGACTGTGCAGCTGAGTAGATAAGTCGCGCCCTAGCGCCCAGGTTTGGTGGCGGCTCTCGTCGTCAAAGTCGCTGAGGGCCAGCCCCAGGGCGGGGCCGCAGGTGTGAATCGCTAGGCCTAACATGTGCTCAGGTTGGATGTTTAGACTCATCCAGACTATAGGACAGCACAGACACAGACCAGCCTGGGTCTTCTTTATTCGTCAGTAATCTGGATGCCGTTTGTAGATTCTTGAGAACGCTGTCCTGAACGGTTCGTAGAAGCCTGAAGAAGTATTAGGCGCAAGTATGAGTAAGACAATGAAATACAAGCTGGTTTACTTTGGCCTACACGCCCTGTTAGTCGCCCTCTGCTTTGCCCTCGGTGACGTGCTGGGCTGGCCCTGGTGGCCCACTGCTACAGGCTGGTTGTTGCTAGCTTTGCTGGGCAATGGAGGGCTTTGGAATTTGGCCAGGAGCTTTAGGTAATCAGGCAATCAAAAGACAATATCTGCACCCATTGCCTACACGATCTACACCTCAGGGTCAGGTGGGGGAGAAAGGTGGTTCTGATGACCTGAGCCAAACAGAACCACATCGGTGCGTGAAGATGATTGATCACTCAGGAGCTGGACACGCACCAAGCTTGTATGGGCTCATGCCCCTCAGCCTTCTGTTTTGTGGCTGAGGGGCATAAGTGGGGGCAAAGACCTAAACCGTAACGTCGGTATCCAGGTTTTCCTGGCGCAGCTGGTCAAAATCAACGGCACCTTTCTCCAGGTTCTCTTCGCGGAGTTTGCCGAAGTCGACTTTGTCGAGGTTCTCTTCGCGGAGTTTGCCGAAGTCCACTTTGTCGAGGTTTTCCTGGCGGAGCTGGTCAAAATTGACGGCCCCTTTCTCCAGGTTCTCCCGGCGCAGCTTGCCGAAGTCGACTTTGTCGAGGTTCTCTTCGCGGAGTTTGCCGAAGTCGACTTTGTCGAGGTTTTCCTGGCGCAGCTGGTCAAAATCGACGGCACTTTTCTCCAGGTTTTCGCGACGCAGCTGGTTGAAGTCGACTTTGTCGAGGTTCTCTTCGCGGAGTTTGCCGAGGTCCCCTTTGTCGAGGTTCTCTTCGCGCAGCTGGTCAAAATCGACAGCACCTTTCTCCAGGTTCTCTTCGCGGAGTTTGCCGAAGTCGACTTTGTCGAGGTTTTCCTGGCGCAGCTGGTCAAAATCGACGGCACTTTTCTCCAGGTTTTCGCGACGCAGCTGGTTGAAGTCAGGGGCGGCAAAGGCAACGGGCGCGAAAGCGGTAGCGGAAACAGCGGCGGTCAGCAGGGAAAGGGCAATGCGTTTCATAGTGGGGCTCCTTTAGGAATCAAGTGTTTGTTTCGGTCATTCATCTTGAGTCCTATAGTGCGGGGGCCGACTGAGCCTCCCCTGACCGCCCTCTGAGGTGACCTTAAGGGCTACCTGAGAAACCTGAGGAGAGACCAGAGACTAACTGAGTCAGCAGTATTCTCTCTAGCGCCAGCTCTCGCCTAAAACAAAACCCCCAGGGCGCAGCGATCGCTCAGGGGGTTAGTCATCAGGCTCTGCATCTAAACGCGGGGGGAAGCAACTATGCGGATTTTGACCTTTTAATTCACCCGCAGTCGGTGGCCATCCCCTAGGGGTTTAAACTCTTCCTCTGAGGGGGAGAGATCAAGTCCAGCTCGCTCTATACTTGCTGCTACAAGACAGACAGCGCCTCACCCCTAGACTTGGCCCCGATTTAGCCATTCATTAGTCAAGCAATTGAATAACTCAGGAGCGATGCATGGGTGTCTCAGATTCCAATAGCCAGCAACCCATCAATAAACCCGCCGAAAAATTGCCCGCCGAAAAATTGCCCGCCGAAAAATTGAATGTGTTTCAGCGCTATCTCACCCTGTGGGTGTTGCTCTGCATTGTGGTGGGGATAGCGATCGGGCGATTGCTGCCTGGGGTGGCCGTAGCGATGGATGCGATGAGCATCTACCAGGTGTCGATCCCCATCGCCATCTGCCTGTTTTTTATGATGTACCCGATCATGGTGAAAATCGACTTCACCCAGATCGATCGGGCCTTTCGTTCCCCCCAACCTGTTGCTCTTACCCTGGTGGTCAACTGGTTGATCAAGCCTTTTACCATGCTGGCGTTTGCCCAATTTTTTCTGGGCCAGCTATTTCGCCCCTGGCTCACCGGCACCGAGCTGATTCGCGGGCAAGAGATTGCGATCGCAGATTCCTACATTGCGGGCACCATTTTGTTGGGGATTGCGCCCTGTACGGCGATGGTTCTGATGTGGGGCTACCTCTCCTTTGGCAACCAGGGATTGACGCTGGTGATGGTAGCGGTGAATTCGTTGATCATGTTGTTTATCTATGCGCCCCTGGGTCGCTGGCTGCTGTCAGCCAGCGATCTATCGGTACCCTGGGCCACGATTGTGTTATCGGTACTTATCTATGTGGGGCTGCCATTGTTGTGCGGGGTTTACAGCCGCCACTGGATTTTGAAACATAAAGGGCAGGAGTGGTTTGAAACCCAGTTTCTAAAATACCTTGACCCGGTGGCGATTACGGCCCTGCTAATTACCCTGGTGCTGCTGTTTGCCTTTAAGGGCGAGCTGATTATCAACAACCCGCTGCACATTGTGCTGATCGCGGTGCCGCTGTTTATTCAAACCAACTTTATTTTTTGGCTTGGCTATGTGGCTGCTCTGAAACTGAATCTGTCCTACGAAGATGCGGCTCCGGCGGCAATGATCGGGGCGAGCAATCATTTTGAGGTGGCGATCGCCACCGCCGTCACTCTGTTCGGCCTCAATTCTGGTGCGGCCCTAGCCACAGTAGTGGGGGTGTTGATCGAGGTGCCGGTGATGCTGATGCTGGTAGAAATCTGCAAACGCACTGCCTTCTGGTTTCCCCGAGAGCCCGAGAAAGCTAGCCTGCGCGACCCCCGTTGCCAAATTTTGGGCTAAGCACCCTCCCCACAAAACCCCCAGGCCGCAGCGGTGGCCCAGGGGTTAAATGTCAGACGAGTGAAGCAAATGCGTCGCTGCTGGGTCTATGGTGCCCGGGTCGATGGGGGCGATCGCAGGGTTGGCCAAACCAATTTCCAAACGTAGACCCTTGCGGTAGATTAATGAGGCCCATTTGGGCAGGGCTGCTCTGAGATAGTTAATGGACCAACCCAATCCACCATGGCTAATCGGCCTGAACCAGATTCAACCCCAAAGTCTTCGCCTCGGCCTCGGCGGCGGTGGCTGAGGGCGATCGCCATAGCTGGCGGGGGGCTGGCGGTAGCTGGGCTGGGGTTGAGCTGGTGGGGGTATAGCTTTGTCCGCCGCGAGCTGCCAGAGTTTTTGCAGCGCAACCTCAGCGACGCCTTCGGACGCCCGATTAAGGTAGGCGAATTTGAGCGGTTTAACCCCACTGGAGTGCGGCTGGGCCCTTCAATTGTGCCGCCCACCGAAGAAGATTTTTCCTGGTTGCGGGCCCAGGCCCTAGAGGTCAACTTTAACCCCATAGAGCTGCTGCTCACCCGCACCCTGCGCCCTAGCGTGGTGTTTGTCAAGCCTCAGGTTTCCCTTAAGCAGGGGTTTGACGGCGAGTGGCGCATTCAGCCATTGCAGTCGGTGGGCCGCGATGGCGTCTTTAAAACCGAGCTGCGCAGCGTGCAAATTCGCCATGCGGAGCTGGCCATTGGCCCGTTGTCGCGCACCTCGATTGTGGAGGTGCCGGAGGGGGTGTCGAGTGCCACGCTGGTGCTGGTCGAAAACGTCAACCTACGACTGCGCTTTAGTGGCCCCGACAATCAAACCGTTTCCACGGTTTTAGGCGGGCGGATCAACAACGGGTCGTTTCAAATTCGCGGTGAAGGCCAAATCGACACCCGTCAGGCCAATCTGGCCGTGCGGGCGCAGCAGATTCCGATCAACGCGGTGAACCCACTAGTGGGGGGCAACCTGTTTGTGCGCGACGGGCTGCTGTCGTCAAACCTGGAGCTCAAAATTCGCCCCCAAGCCCCTGACCCGGTGACGGTCAAAGGTATAGCCCGGCTCCGCAATGGCGATATTGTGCTGGGCAGATTGCCCTCACCAGTACAAGATATTAACGGAACGGCGGTGCTCAATGGCATGGGCGGCAGTCTAGAAAATAGCTCGCTCAAATTTGGCCCAATTTTGGTCAAGGCGGCGGGCGGTGTCGATCTCAAAACGGGCCACGACCTCGATATCACCATTCCCGATGTCACGATCGCCCAGGTTGCCGAGGCCCTGGCCCTGGCCCTGCCGGTGGAGGCGGCTGGACGGTTTCAGGTCAAGACTCGGGTCACGGGAGAACTGCTGGATCCGCAGGTGGCGGGCGATCTGACCAACCTGGGAACGGTGCAGGTCGATCGGCTGGGAATTAGTGCGATCGCCGCTCAGTTTGGTGCCAATCTCGATGGGGCGATCCTAACCCAGGCCAGGCTGCGACCGGTCACCGGGGGAACGGTGACGGCCCAAGGTCGGGCGACGCTGGGCGAGGATTTGCGCTCCTCCGACATGCTGTTGACCGCCCAGACCGACCTACCCATCGATGGCATTGCGGCGCTCTACGGCCTGCCTGTGCCCAAAACCTGGCGGTTGGGGCCACTGCGGGCCGACGCTCGCTGGCTGGGCACCCCAGCCAATCTCCAGGGTGAAGCCACCTGGCAGTTGCCCCAGTCCACCTTTCCGGGCCGGGGCCGGGTCAGCTACGCCGATCGCCTGCTCCGGGCCGAGGATACGGTATTTCGGGTCGGGGAGGGCACGTTGCAGGCCCAGGCAACCGCCGACTTGAACCGTCGCGACTGGCAGGCTGAAGTCGTTGGTAACACCCTGGGCCTCAGCCTGGTCTCTCCTTTGCTGCGCGGCACCCTCGATACCGCCCTCCAAGCTTCTGGGTCGCTGACTGCCCTCAATCCGGCGGCAATCAAGATCCAGGGCCAGGCGCAATTTTCCCAGGCCTTCCCGCTGGCCGGGCCATTGCCAGGGGCCAGCCAGGTCAGCCTCAACCTGGCGGCTATAGACGAGGTGCTGCCCGGTGCCCTCAGCACCCGCTTTGCCTGGACGGGCCAGCGGCTAGAGATTCTGGAGGCGACCTCCCCTAACCTCTTTGCCCAGGGTGGGGTTGACGTGCAGTTTGAGCCAGGGCAGTTCCCTCAAATTAGCCTGGTTGACCTGACCGCGCGGCTGTCAGCAATTGATTTAGCCGCCGCCTACGGCGTGGTGAATGGCCCGATCTGGCTACAACCCCGAGGCCGCTTCGACTTTGCTGGCACCCTGCGCGGCCCCCTGGGCGATCCGCGCCTGGCGGGCACCGTCGGGCTGCAACAGGTGGGGCTCAACGATTTCACCCTGTTGGAATCAGTCGCGGGGCCGGTGCAGGCATCCCTCGCCACCGGCGCTAGGCTCAACCTGCGAGGCCACAATGAAGAACTCTCCGCCAGTCTGGCCCCTGACCTGCGTCCGAATGCTTTTCGCTGGGCCAGCGGTGAGTTTGTGGCCCAGGGCCAGCGGCGCGGCAACAGCCTGGATGCTGAGATTCGTAATTTTGACCTGGCGGCTTTGGGCTTGCACCCGGTGCCGCGTCCCGACCTGGGGATCCTGGCAGGGCTAATCAATGCTACCGCTACGCTCGATCTGACCGACTTGACCAATCCGGCGGCGATCGCTCAGTTTGTCCTCGATCGCCCCGCTTTGGGGACAATTGGGGGCGATCGCCTCACCGGTAATTTGCTCTATCGTGACGGTCTGGCCCGGCTCACCGACGGATCGCTTCAGCTCAGCCCAAACAGTGAGTTTCAGATTGTCGGCAGCGGGCGGCTGTTTCCCGAGTGGCAGGGGCAGGCCCAGATCACCACTGCCGGGGCCGATTTCCAAGACCTGTTAGCAGCGCTGAGCCTCTATAGCTACGCTGATTTTGGTCGCCTGCTCAATCCCCTGGGGTTGGGCACCGCCATCGACTTGGCCGTGACCCCGGTGGGCGACCCCACCGCCCCGCTGGCAGACCAGGCCGAGCAGGCCCAGCTGTTACAGGAAGCTTTGGCAAATCGCGATCGCGATCGCGCCACCGCCCTGCTGCCCGCCCTCGACCAGCTAGAGGGCGGCGTCGCTGGTCACCTGGAGGTCAGCGCATCCCAGGCGGCGGGGCTGATGGCCGACTTTGAGTTTGCGGGCCAAGACTGGGCCTGGGGCCGCTACGACTTTGGCAATCGGTTTGTGGCCCGAGGGCAGCTGCGCGATCGGGTGCTCTCCCTCGACCCGGTAGCGTTTGAGGCCGGAGCAACCCGCCTCAGCCTGCTGGGTTCTCTGTCACCCCAAGACTCCGACCTGGTGGTGCGGGCCGAAAAGCTGCCCCTGACCGCCGCCGCTACGCTGCTCGAAAGCCCGCTTGCAGTCGCCGGGCTGCTCACCCTCGATGCCCGACTGACCGGGCCTTACACCAACCCAAATTTGGTCGGCAACCTGGCGGTGGCCGAGGCCAGGGTTAACCGTCAGCCCCTGACCGAAATCAGCAGCAGGTTTCAGTACCAAGACGCCATTTTTAATGTCAATGGTCGAGTGGTTGGCGCTGACCCCGAGCCCCTGATCTTTGCGGGTACGGTTCCCTATGCCCTGCCCTTTGCGACGGTGCAGCCCGCGACCGATCAAATGGCGCTGCGGGCCACCCTGCAAGACGATGCCCTCTCGTTAGTCAATCTGTTGACGCCAGTGCTGGCCTGGGGGGGAGGGCAGGCGAAGGTTGACCTACAACTGTCGGGGACACCGCGCCGCCCGCTGCTGTCGGGCCTGGTGGCCTTTGACGATGCCTCCTTTGTCAGCCCCTGGCTGGGCACTTCGCTCGATCGGCTCACCGGGGCGATTCAGCTCCAGGGCACCCAGATTTACGTCAATTCGCTGACGGGTAACCTGTTTGGCGGCAGCTTTGCCCTGACCGGTCAGGTGCCCCTGCTGCTGGCCGATGCGGCCCCTAGCGATGCGGGGCTGAACCTGGCGCTGAGAGAGATTGATTTCAACTATGCCAACAACGAGGTACGCAGCCGAGTCAATGGCGATCTGGCCCTGACCCAGGCGCTGCTGGCTCCCGCGATCGGTGGCCAGGTGCGGCTCCAGGATACGCAGGTGGTGGTGGGCCGTGAGCTGATTTCCCAGGCTCAGTTGGTTGTCAGCGACCGGGCTCGCCTAGAGCGATTGAGAGCAGCCTTGGCCCAAGGAACCCATGTCTTGCCAGTACAGCTAGACAATCTGCAAATTGCCCTCGACCAGACTCAGATTCGCGCTGTGCCGGTGATGTCGATGGGGTTGGCCGGAGGGTTAACCCTTAACGGCTCGCTCTCAGCCCTCTCTGCCGATGGCGCGATCGCCCTCACCAACGGCTGGATCAATACCATCACCGCCGAATTCTTTCTCGAGCCAGGCCGCGACAATAGAGTGTTGTTTAGGCCAGAAAACGGCCTCGACCCCGATCTCGATGTGGTGCTAGCGGCCAGGGTACCCCTGCAGCGGCAGTACAATATCAATCGCCTCAACAGCACGACAGGAGCGGCAGAGGAGCCGACCTATAATCAGCTGGCCAGTGCTACGGTACTCGATGAGCTGCAAATCGAGGCGCGGCTCCAGGGGCAGGTCAGCGATCTGGTGAATAATTTCACGCTGGTGAGTTCGCCGCCTTACGTTCAAGATCAGCTGTTGAGCATGGTCACTGGCGGCTATCTGGCCGGGCTAGGGGGCACAGAACCGGGTTTAGCCCTGGGGTCTAACCTGCTAGCGGCCTTTACAGCCGACAGTCAAGATGCGATCGCCCGGGCGTTTGGACTCCAGCGACTACGATTGGGAGGTGCTACAGTACTACCCACCGACAACAAAGACACCCTAGGCTTGGGACTAGGGGTCACCGCTGGTATTACCCCCAATCTCTCGGCCAGTCTGGTGCAGGTGCTCAACCAGAACCAGCCGCTGGTACTCAACGCCCGCTACCGCATTAACGACAATTGGGGAATTGGCGGGTCGATTAATACCGACAACGCAGGTCGAGCCTATGGGGAATATCGCATCAATTTTTGAGCATCCCTAGCCGGTAACTTTTGTAAAAAAATCTTGTGACTAAAAATTTTAGAGAACAATTCCTAAATAATATAAAGGCTCCGGTTTAGGGGCTAGGCTCCAAGCTGGAAATAACTCACCTATTGACTAACGCGGAGATTCTTGTGAAATCTAGAATTCCCGTTCTGCCTGCTTACGTCCGCCTTTCAGTACTAGCCCCTCAAACCGCCAACGAGACTGTCTATGCGAAATCGCTGCCTGCCCGCCCGCCTAGTCGTGCGAAATATATGCCTGGTTCTGGCTCTGGTAGCCAGTAGTGTTGTGCTGTCAGCCGAAATTCATGCCTCTGCCAACGAGCAGCAGCAGCAAACCGCCGAACTACGCCGACTGTTTGTCTACCAAATTTTGCTGGGTGTTGAGCAGCAGCCCTAGAGGTTCACGGGAGACGCACCATGGCCGATGTCGAGGCTAAAGCTCAGGCCAAAGCGTTTACACAGGCTGTGGTCAACCACTTAAACCAGGTTGCCCCCGTTACGGCTAGAGGAATGTTTGGCGGTTATGGCCTCTACTGTGAGGGGCTGATGTTTGCCCTGATTGCCTACGAGACGCTGTACTTTAAAGTCGATGCCGTCAATCAAGACCGCTTTGACACAGCGGGTATGGCTCCATTTACCTACAATCGCAACGGCAAGGCCATGACCATGTCGTACTATCAGCTGCCGGTAGCGGTCTACGACGATCTCGGAGAACTGCACGACTGGGTGGAGGCCTCGGTTGCCGCTGCCCGCCGAGCCAAACGCAAGACCTAGGGGGCAGGCTTCAACGGATAGTAGATGCCTCTAGACACCAAAAGCGAATGGTTTCGTCAGCAGCGGTGCTAATCAGCAGGCGGCTGTCGGGGGTGAAGACCGTAGCGCGGACAGCCCAGGCATGGCGGAGCCGATTGGGCGGGCTGGGCTGCTGCAAATTCATCAGGGTGAGCTGGCCGTCGTCGGCCCCGATGGCCAGCCAGTGACCGTTGGGGCTAATCGCCAGGGAGGTCACTGAGCCCGCCGCTTGGTGAATGCTTAAACCCGCCTCAGGATTATCGGCACCCCACACCTGCACCCGGCCAGTCTGATCGCCGCTGACGATGCGACCATCCTGGGGATGGTAGGCCAGGGCGGTAATCGGGGCTTTAGGCGTTGTCAGGGTGCGCATCAGCCGACCCGAGGGCAACGACCACAGGCGAATGGTGCGATCGCGCCCCCCGCTTACCAGTAACGTTCCGGGCTGATCTATCGCCAGAGCCGTCACCTGGTCTTGATGGTGCACCAAAAGTTTACCCCCATCGCCTGAGACCAGAGGCCACAGGTAAATGCGCCCGTCACCGCTGCCGACCACCAGGGTGTCGTTGGCGGGCGTAATCAGCAGCGCCGATACCTGCCACCCCGGTGCTGGCAAGGGTTGGCCGCTGTAGGTTGCCAGATTCCATTTAATCAGTTGGCTATCACTGCCGCCGCTGATTAACCATTGCCCATCCCCAGTAAACGCCACGGCATTGACTGGGCCGCGGTGGCCTGGCCCCAGTAGACCCATCGATTTGCGAAACCTGTGGATAGCAGCGCCGTTAGTACAACTCCACAGGCGCACTGAGCCATCGGAGCAGGCGGTGGCGATCGCCCGCCCGCTCGGGCTCACCGCCAGCCCGTTGGCCACCAGCCCCGGCAGGCTGAGGGCAAACCGCTGCTGCCAGGTCGATGGCACCTCTACGGGTAGGGTTGCTTTGGGTATTGCAGGCGTAGCGCTGGTATGCTCCAGGGCCAGACCGCTCCAGCGCAGGTCAGCCAGCACCTCCCCTGCGGTGCTGTAGCGCTCGGGCAAGCGGCGGTTAACCATGCGATCGAGCACTCGACCCAAGGCCGGGCTGACTGGGGCCGTCGCATAGGGTCGCCACACCCAGGCATCGTCGGTGACGGCGTAGAGGTCAAAGGGGTGCAGCCCGGTGAGCAGGTGCAGGCAGGTTACCCCCAGACCAAAAATATCGCTGGCGTAGACCGCCTTACCCAGGGCCTGTTCTGGGGCGGCGTACCCGGCACTGCCGATCACCGTGGCCGTTTGCCCGAGTTGATCAGGGTTAGCAATGGCCTTGGCGGCCCCAAAGTCGACCAGGGTCAACGGCTGGGGATCGGGCGGCGCAATGATGTTGGCGGGTTTAATATCGCGGTGAATAACGCCGTGGTCGTGGATGTAGGCCAGCACCGGCAACAATTCGTAGAGCACCCGCCGCACCAGCGCCTCGCCGCCGCCCGCCGCAGTTGGCTGCAGCTGGTCGAGGTTGGGGCCAGGAATATACTCCTGCACCAAAAACTGCCCTTGGGCGTTGTCCACCACAGCCAGCAGCGCTGGAATTTGGGGATGCTGGCCCAGGGTCGCTAAGCGATCGGCCTCGTGGTGAAAGCGATCGCGAGTCTGGGCACCGGGGGATAGGGTCATCTGTTTGACGACGCAAAGCAGCGGTGGATTGCGCTGGTCATCCACCGCCAGGTAGGTGCGGCCAAAGCCCCCCTGCCCCAAGATCTTCTGGCACCGATAGCGATCGCCCACCCGCAATAGCTGCCCACAGGCGACGCAAACGGTCGCCCCCTCTAAATTCTCAGGCTGCGAGCAAGCCGGGTTGACACAAAAAACCGTAGCTGGGGTCACAGCACCCATCCACTCGCCCACTCATCTACCCTGTCAGCCGCTCAAGTTGGCACCAGCTCACCGGGGCGCAGCTTAGCCCATTTACCGACCTCTTCAGCAAAGCTATCGCAGCCCACCACGTCAAATTCCTTTTCAACCACGTCACCGAGTACCCGGAGGTTGGCATTGATGGTTGGATTCACCGCCTCAAAGCTAGGGGAATCCGTCAAATGGAGTTGTCCATGCAGCTCTTCTACGGCATGGTAAGTGGTGCAGCGATCGACGTAGTAGCAGTTCACACAAATGCACATAGTTACGCTCCCGGCATGAGCAGGCGAGGATTCAAGCGCGACGCCACCCCTAGGCTGGCTTGAATGCCATAATTTTGGGCAGTACAGGGGATACGTTTTCTGGTAGTCTAGCTCAAGTTTTTTGAATGTTTTGGGTAGCTCAGCCCAGATGTTGCAAAATGAAAACCTCACGGGGTTTTCAGCGCGGCTCTAGGGGCCAGGATGTCAAGACCCAAAAACCCTGTTGTAATAAAAGAGATGAGGGTTCATTGAATCCAACGCTATCACCATTCTCCCTTGCAGTGGCTACCCAAAAATCGGCGCTTTCGCCAAAAACCTGGCCCTTCAGCGTGTCGCTACTGCCACAGCAAGCCTACCTGGTAGGGGGAAGCGTCAGGGACGCGCTATTGCATCGCCAGGCCGACTATCTCGATCTAGATTTTGTGTTGCCCGATCGCGCGATCGCCACCGCCAAGGGCATTGCGCAACGCTACGGGGCAGGATTTGTGGTGCTCGACGCCGAGCATCAGATCGCCCGAGTGGTTTTTCCCAACGCCACCGTAGACTTTGCCCAGCAGGTAGGGCCTACCATCCACGCCGACCTGCATCGGCGCGACTTCACTATCAATGCGATCGCCTACAGCCCCCACAGCGAAACCCTGCTCGACCCCCTGGATGGCTGCGCCGACCTAGCCCGCAAAACCCTCTGCATGGTGGCTCCTGCCAACCTCGCAGACGACCCCCTGCGGCTGCTGCGGGCCTACCGCCAGGCTGCCCAGCTAGGCTTTAGCCTCGATCCCGATACTCAGCGCACGATTCGCACCCTGGCACCGGCATTGGGGCACATGGCGGCCGAGCGGGTGCGCGGTGAGATCGACTGTCTGCTGAGTCTGCCCGAGGGGTCGATCCTGCTCAAGCTGGCCTGGCAAGACGGTCTTCTACAAACCTGGCTTCCTGAGGTCGGTGGCCCTGAACTGGAGCGGCTGGCCACCCTCGACCAGCTGGCGGCTCAGTACCACGAGCGCTGGCCCGCCTACTCGCAACTGCTGCACAGCTGGGTCAAAGAACAAACGACGCCTGGGTTGCACCGTAGCTGGCTCAAGGCCACCAAACTGAGTCAGCTTTTGCCTCCCGACCTGGCTACCGCCGAAGTCACTCTAGCGAAGCTCAAGTACAGCCGAGCAGAGCAGCAGGCCGTGCTGAGTATTCTCAAGGGCTGGCAATATCTGCGTCGGCACCAGGGCTCGACGCAGCTCGCCCCTGGGATCCAGTACCAGCTCTTTAAGGTGGCCGGGGCAGGCTTTGGCGGCGTTGCTCTTCTGGCCTTAGCCCAAGGCATACCTGAGACCTTAATTTTGCCGCTAGTCGAACGGCACCTGACCCTCGACGACCCCATTGCTCACCCCCAACCCCTAATTACCGGCAAAGACCTGGTTCAGGGGCTTGCCCTTAAACCAGGTCCTCAGATTGGGGAATTGTTAGAAGCGCTGGCCCAAGCCCAGGCCGAGGGGCTGGTGAGCAGCCGTGCCCAGGCGCTGGCCTGGGTCACGCGGCAGCTCTAGCCCCTTAGCGTTGAGTCTAGCTACCGGGGATAACCTCCGTGGAGGAGTCAATCAGCGCCTCCTCGAGCTTGGCGTCAACGTCAGGAGTGGCGTCGGCTTCAGCGTCAACCTCGACCTCAGGCATGGTTTCTTCAGCAGTGGCGTCAGGGGCCATTTCCTCCACGCCAGCTTCGATGTCAGCGGGAGCTTCCATCTCAGCTTCAACGGTGTCGGGAGCGGTTTCAACCGCAGCTTCAGGGGCCGTGTCTTCAACTGTGGCGTCGATTTCGGTTTCGACGGGCATATCGTCGCTCACCACCCCAGGGGTAGCCTCTTCAACGGCGGCTTCAGCCTCTTCAACTGTGACGTTGGTTTCGGCGGGCATATCGTCGCTGACTACGTCGGGGGTAGCCTCTTCAACAGCAGCTTCGGCTTCAGCTTCTAGTTCAGCCTCAATGGCGTCTAGGTCAACGGCGTCTAGGTCAACCTCGGTAGCTTCGGCTTCGGTTGCAGCTGCTCCCAGCGGATTTTTTTCGGCGCGAACGGGCAGACCCATCACCATGCTGGCCAGGGTGAGGCTACCGGCAGCGAGGACAAGCTTACGGTAAATCGTCATAGTAGTTGTCTCCTTAAAAAAGCGTCTTCACTGATGGGGTTGGGGCAATGGTTCAAGTGAACTAAAACCTTGCCGTCAACGTTTGGTGAGACTATCACGGGGTATGGGGTAAAGCCACCGCTGTTAAGGAAGAAGTATGAAGTTTTGATTAAGCAATAGGAATAACTTTGGTTAAAGCGTGAAGTGGGAACTTTACCCCAATCCAAGTCATCTATAGGCGATCTGCCTTCAATCTCTGGGTTAAGAAATCTTGAAAAACGCTACATTACCCAAGGGGGGTGTCGCCTCGATGCCATAGAGTCGGTTCAACGCATTAGCGTTAGCCTTGGGTTCATCGTTCTAATCCCGTTGTCATTCTCTCGCTGCTGTTTCTATGACTATGGCCTCGACTTCTCAATACGGCGATCGCGCCATTCTTGAGTCTGCTACAGAACCGCTGGAGAAGTGGCCTAACCCGTCGGACAATATCTACACTATTCATCTAGAGCATCCGGAGTTTACGGCGCTGTGCCCGCGATCGGGCTATCCCGACTTTGGCACCATGGTGGTGGACTATTGTCCGGGCCCGTGGGTGGTGGAGCTGAAGGCGTTTAAGCTCTATATCAATAGCTTTCGTGACCAGCGGATCAGCCACGAGACCGTGGCCAACCAAATTGCCGATCGCCTGTGGGAAGAATTGCAGCCGCGAGGGTTGCGGGTGATTGGCGACTACACCCGGCGCGGCGGGGTGAAGACGGTGATCACGGTGAAGAAGGGCGATTGTTTAGCGTTTGAGCCCTACACCGCGAATCTTCTGTAGGGGCAAACGCCGTTTGCCCAAAGCAGCATTCCCCGCCCTTACCGATCTGCCGTAGGGTGGATTAGCGCAGCAATGCACCACTAGAGAACCTTCTTCACTTTGAGGGCACCGCCCACCACCCTTTACGGCATGGAATAGGTAACTTCTGACGATGCTAACCTCCTGGGAGCGGCGCACAATGGGGGACAACAGCCAGATCTGCTGCTGGGGCCATTGCGCAGGCCCCAGACCCCCGTCGAGAAGGACGTCGCTCCCACTGGGGCGCAGCATGACATTGGTCGTCCTGGACCTCACGGAAAGGACTGACCGATCATCGGTTTAAACCCCTGTCTTGCCAACCGCCCTGTAGGCAACACTCAACCCTGAGGTTCCCAACCCTTATCTCTATCTCCTCCATCTCCCCTACCTCCCCCATCTCC
>NZ_JADEWX010000151.1 GCF_015207395.1 Nodosilinea sp. LEGE 07088 | reverse complement strand
CGTCGCTCGGAACTTCGCGCTCAACCTCTATCGCTCCAATGAGTTCTCCAACATGGCTCAGGCTGAACGACTCTGCAAATTTGGCCTAGATACCCTCAAGGCCATTTTTAGAATGAAATAGCCCTGGATCGATTATATTGGTTTTTCTGTCAATGAAAAATTACTTTTAGTTGTGGAATGCAAACTTGTTTCAGATGGTTTTGAGCCTAAATATATTAGAAACGACTTGGAAGAGTTTGTTAATTCAAGAAAATCTTATTTGGCTAAGTTCAAGGAAAAATTTGCATGGGTTAAAGGTAATGTAAATTTTGTTTTTTCAGCCTTAGCCGAAGATGCTTCAGTTTGTGCAGAACATCCAACTCGTATTGCGGGAATCTTTTTAACCTTTTTCCCTACTATGGCATCTTACCTTATTGAAGACTATCCTTGCGTAAGTTTGGTGGAGTTTCTTCTTGATTATGAAGCTTTAGACGAGTATCCCTACCAAGTAGGAGTTTATGAACTTGATATTTAATTTATAGAGGCAGAACCATCTGCCTGCAATTGTCTACCGTAAATAAGGAGAGCGAGAAATGACGCTAGAATCTTCGATCTTGAACAATATTCACAAGTTGCCTGAACCTATTCAGCAGTCTGTACTGCTCTACACAGAGTTTTTGGTTAGTCGCTATGCCAAAGATTCTGCTATGACTGCAGAAGATGCGGCAATTCAGAACTCGCGCCTGGCAGGCTCTATGAAAGGAACCTTTGTGTTGCCACTGCCTAATAATTTTGACGAGCCATTAGAAGAGTTCGAGGAATATATGTAGTGAGAAAAACCTATAGTAATTTCTATAGAAGTACAGAGGCTACTTGGTGAAGATTCCAATGGCACTACAGCTCTATCAAGACGTAGCCCTGACCTGTGACCTGCCAAGCCACCAGCTTCGAGCCGGTGACATCGCCACTCTAGTAGATTTCGTTGCCCATCCAAACGGTGGCGAAGAGGGATGCGTGATCGAAGTCTTTAATGCCGTTGGCGAATCGATTGCTGTTGTGGCCATGCCCACCTCTGCGGTTGAAGTTCTACGCGCCGATGAAATTTTGACCGTTAGGGCACTCCCCGAAGCGAGTTAGACGAGCAGCGAGCTACAGCCTTAGTAATTCTGGAGCCCCCAGTGCGTCATGCAGCGCGATGATGCAACGGCCATTCAATCGGCCATAACCCGTTATCCTAAATAAGCTGAGTTTTAAGGGATACGCAGTGCAAACCCCAGACCCCATTCACGTGATCGGCGGCGGGCTGGCCGGTACCGAGGCCACCTGGCAGATCGCCCAGGCTGGGGTGCCGGTGGTGCTGCACGAAATGCGGCCCCAGAAAAAATCCCCCGCCCACCACAGTGAGCATGTGGCCGAGCTGGTGTGCAGCAACTCTTTTGGGGCCATGTCGAGCGATCGCGCCTCGGGCCTGCTCCACGAAGAGCTGCGGCAGCTGGGCTCGGTAGTCATCGGCAAGGCCAACCAGCACCAGGTTCCGGCGGGCGGTGCCCTGGCGGTCGATCGCGGTATCTTTAGCCAAGACCTGACCGCAACCCTAGAGCGCCACCCCCTGATCGAGCTGCGCCGCAACGAGGTGACCAGCATCCCCAATGGGGGCTCCGATGGAGGCATCGTGGTGCTCACCACTGGCCCCCTCACCAGCGAGGCTCTGTCGCGCGATCTAGAGCGCTTCACCGGCCAGGGCTACATGAGCTTTTTTGACGCCGCCAGCCCGATCGTGGTGGGCGAAAGTATCGACCAGTCGATGGCGTTTATGGCCTCGCGCTACGATCGCGGCGAGGCGGCCTACCTCAACTGCCCCATGAATAAGGAACAGTACCTGCACTTTTGGACCGAGCTGTGCAACGCCGAACAGGCCGAGCTGAAAGACTTTGAGCGCGACACCGCCAAGTTCTTTGAAGCCTGCCTGCCGATCGAAGAGATGGCCCGGCGGGGCGAAGACACCATGCGCTACGGCCCCCTCAAGCCGGTGGGTTTGTTCGACGCTCGGTTGGGCGATTTCAAAGCCCCAGAGAATCAGGGCAAACGCCCCTACGCCGTGGTGCAACTGCGTCAGGAAGACAAAAGCGGCCAGCTGTGGAACATGGTGGGCTTTCAAACCAACCTGCGCTGGGGCGAACAGGCGCGGGTGTTTCGGCTCATTCCCGGCTTAGAAAATGCCGAGTTTGTGCGCATGGGGGTAATGCACCGCAACACATTTTTGAACTCGCCCGAACTGCTGCACAGCACCCTACAGTTTAAGGCCCGCCCAACATTGCTGGCGGCGGGGCAGCTGGTGGGTACCGAGGGCTACACGGCGGCGGTGGCGGGCGGCTGGCTAGCGGGCACCAATGCGGCGCGCCTGGCTCTGGGCAAAGACCTGCTGACGCTGCCCCCGACCATGATGCTGGGGGCACTGGTCGATTTCATTACCTCGGCGGAACCCAAGCACTTTCAGCCGATGCCACCAAACTTTGGCATTTTGCCACCGCTGCCGACTCGGGTACGGGGTAAGAAAGAGCGCTACGGCCAGTACCGCGATCGCAGTCTTGGTGACCTAACCCATTGGGCAACAGAACAGAGCGTTTTACTACACCACCCCGCCTTAAGCGCCACGGCCTAACGCCGCTGACTTTGCCAGGGCGCTAGCTCTGATAAAAGTACTGTGATAAAGCCGTTACGGCTAGTTAAGCGGTTGCGAAAGCTGGCGAACATTAAGTGCAGGTTATACTTAGGTTAATAAAATCAAAGGGTGACCAATGACCCAATTTAATTCGTCTAGTCAGCGCGATCGCGACAATCAACTGTATCCCCGCAGCCGCTATTACGGTGAGTTTTCACCCCAGCAGCTCACCTTTAACGCCAATTTACAAGAGTTTGCCCACCGAATTAACTACATCTCGGGGCTGCAAACCGGCGGCAAACTCTCACCCGATGAAGCCTATAGCCAAATCAAGGCTCTCTATAAGCAGCTTAAGCAAAGCAAGAAGGGGCTGGAAATTTAAGCTTGCGGCAGAACGGTCTTCCAGAGATTGGGCTTCTGGGGGCGAGGGGGGTAGTGACTACAGAAGACGGCAAGCTATCACGGTTACTCGGCTTGGAGCAACGAATCTTAGCTCACCGTATCCACCCTAGCGATAGGCGATCGCGGGTTAGAGGTAACCCTCATCCACTTCGCTGTAGACATAGTTGAAGAGTTCTTCGCCAGTGGTCAGGTTAATGACCACGACGCGACCGTTGCTGCGATCGTATATGACTCGAAACCGACCGTCTGAACCCACAAAAATATCACCCGACGAACGGGATAGCAGCCCGTTGAAGTAAAACTGGCCTTCGCTTAGCTCGGCATTGTATTCGTTATCATTCGTCCGGGTCAGGTAAGATTCTGAGGGTACTCGGCCAAAGTTTCCGCCGGAACTACCGCCACTGCTACTTCCTGAACCGCCTACTGTGCCGGTGTAGAAGTAGTTGTAAAATTCGGCCCCGGTTTGTGCAGAAATTACGACCACCCGACCGCTGTCGCTGTCGTAGATAACCCGAATGCCATGGTCGGTGGCCTGATAGGTGTCACCGTAGCCACGATACATCGTGTCTCGAAAGTAAAAGCCACCATCGGTGATTTGAACGATGATTTCGTTCGGGCTGAGACGGGTCATGTAGGTGGTCGGGGGCGAACTCTGGGCAATTTCTAGTCCCTGTGGGGGATTAAAACTCCCTGGGGTCTCGCCTGTTTCAGCCGCCTGCACAGCCGCACCAGTGCTGACAACACCCAACATCAAAAACGTGACAAAAAGAGTAGCTTGAGATTTCATTGGACTGACGAATAAATGATGACAGGTCAAAGGTTTGAAAGGGCCGTTACTCACCATCGCTGGGGAAGATAATGAAGTCGCTGCGAATCCAGCCGATGGCACCCGACTCTAGAAACTGCACCTTGCACCAGTTGAAGTCGCTGCCAGGGGTGTCGGTATCCTGCACGCATTCCAGAATGTTGACCTGATCACCGGCTAAGCCGTAGCCATTGGCGCGCGAGCGGACGGTGGCTTGGCTGCGCAGGTTGATTTGTGAGCCGCGATCGTAGGCCGTCAGCGTGGCCACGCGGCTAGGGCTTTGCACCGGAGCGCTGCCATAGGAGCTGCTGGTATCCCAGAGCACCCAGAGGTGGGATCCGTCTACAAACTCAAAAATCTGTCCGGCATCGCCCAGGCCAGACTGACGATAAACGAGGTTGCCATACTGATCTCTAAAGTTGCCGGGTTGAGAGTTGGGGATGGGGTCAAACTCGTAGCGGTGGCCATTGCTCTGCAGCTGAACGCTGACATAGCCCTGGCGCTGAGAAAAGGTGCAGTTGCTGGAGAGGTAGGCGTAATCTTCGCCAGGAGCGTAGAGGTCGCAGTGGGCGGTCACCGTATCTGCCCTAGCTTCCATGGCCAAACCCATGGGCACCAGAGCGGTGAGCAATGCAACAGTAAGGCCTTTGAGTGTCATCAATATTTCCTTAAGACGTGAAAGTTTTTAAGTGCGAGACGAGCGATTTTTACTGACTACCGCTGGGCTGACAGTAGTACCACTCCGCTTCGAAGATTTCTGTATAGACTCCATTGGAGGTGATCACCTCAACGCAGTCGCCAGTGCTGCCTTCGATCCAATAGGTGGCTACCCCGTTATCGAGCTGTTCGCCGTTGGCGTAGGTATATCCCCGGTCTTCCAACGCCTGCTCACCGGAGCTGGCCCGTACACCAATTAAGTCGGCAAGGCGGCGATCGACCCCACTAGGCGTTGTACTCTGGGCATGGCCAGGGTCGCCCTGGTCACAGTCAAAGGCCGGAGCCGTGACTAGGCTGGCGTAGCGTCCCTCTTCAGTGCGGACAGTAACGCACTCACCGGTGCTGTAGTTGGTCCAGTAGGTGTAAACATCTGAGCCCGAAGACTTGTCCGCCCAGCGGAATTCATAGCCTCGCTCTTCTAAAATTCTTTCGCCATCGCGACCGCGGGCACCCACGAGATCTTGCAGGCCAGGGGAAGGATTTTGGGCCTGGGCGTTGGAGGCGATCGCGAGCATCAAGGTGCCTACAATAGCCAAAGACCACCCCACGGGGGGCATCGTCGGGAAAGCAAATCGATATTTCATTAATGTTCCTTGCATAACCGTTCAACAAAGCTTAAAGAAGCGAAGCCCTGAGGGGAAATCATATTGCTTAGACAACGCAAAGTCTAGACCTGTCTCCCAGAGTTCACCTCGCAACACCCGGACCACAATCTACTTGGGCCAGTTAAGCTTTGCCAAATGCTCGCTTTACGTTGGACTGGTTCAGGTAATAAATAATCAGTCCTGAAATGACGATACCGACGATCGATCCAGGGACGCTGCCGCCCTGAATCAGGCCAAGGACGTTACTAATGACGTTAATTACCGAGAAAACCATGGCCAGGGTCCATCCCCAGCCTTTGAGGGTAAATAGCCCGTAGCCTGCCAGTAGGCCAATCAGCCCGCTAATGATGGCGACGACGGCAGCAATCAATAAGACGGGTCCCATATTAATTTCGGCTCCCGCCGTTGCGGCGGCATATGAGGCCACCATCAGGCCGCCAAAAAACAGGGAAGAGAGGCCAAACAGCAGACTGAGCACGCCGCCAATAAACTGCAGTACGGCCAGAATGGTGACGCCGGTCGGTCGTTGAATGGGCATGGTATTAGATTCTCGTTTTTATCAACAGCAACATCGACCATCGCAAGATTGGTCGAGCTAACCCGAAGATTTTATGGCGGATGCTGCTCTGCTGAACAATTTCAAAGCATTCCTCCAGAATTGCAGGTTTCTCGGTTGGTGACAGACGGGGGCTGCTGAATGAAGTGGCGATGATGGTAAAGCATAACTACCCCTGTACTTGAGTTCGCGTTAGCGAAGCCTTTGCAGCGGAGAATCGCCTGTACTTTGTTGGCGTTGAGATGTACTGACTGAGCGCGCAGGCGCGATGGGCCAGCACCCAGGTGTAATCATTTACCTGCCACAACACATGGGGCTGAGGCTTGGCTCCGTCTAGGCGCAGCAGTGCACCATTTCGCTAGGCCATCGTCTAGCGTAGTTCCACCTGTGATACCTCAAGGCCCACTGAAGTATCATTTTGCCGTAGAGTAACTTCGCCTGGCAGGGTGGTCTACCCGAACGTTGCCTATCCTAGAAAACCTGAGGTTGTGAGTTTCTTGCCTGTGATCAAACATCCAAACTATCCGCGGTTGACGGGCCGCCTGGGGCGGCGAATGGTGCAGCTGGCCCTTGCTATTATTTTGGCCCTGGGGTTTGGGTTGGCTACCAGCCCACCTAGCCAGGCTCAGTTTGCGTTACCGGAGGGCTTTAGCACCTCTAACGGCCTTAACCCGCCCCCAGACGTCACTCGTATAGGCGGCATTGAAATGGCTCCGGTGCATTCTCCCGTTACCGGGGCGGTCTTGTTTCAAGTGGCCTCTCCCACGATTTACGACCGGGGGGCAGATGGAGTCGATCTCACGGCAGCGGTGGAGCGACGAGCTGAAGAGGTCAATGCCCGGCTGCGACGAGCGACCTTCTACAGGCAAGATCCGCCGATGGATCTGGAGAGTTTGATGGTCAGCTTGGGGAAGCTGAACGGCATCGATGTGATTACGGTAAAAGATGCCACCTATACCCAGCCCCTCGTTCTACTCACAGTGACTCAAACCGACGCCGATTACCACGGCATTCCCGTCGATGAACTGGGCGAAACCTGGAGACAAATCCTTGCCGATGACCTGCGAGCGGGTATTCAACAGCTTTCTCCTGAGGAGGTAGCCAAAGACATATCCCGAGCCACGGGCATCCTCTTCAGCCTGGTTACTGTGACCGTATTGTCTCTCGTCGCCAAGCACTTGGTGAGGCGATATCAACGACGTCTTCGCCAGCGAAAAAAGGCGCTTAGCGAGCCTCAGACCCCCGAGATCCCCTTCGACCCGCAGCAAACGAATCCTGAGGTGGAGCCAGAAGAGCGGGTAGTGCAGCATCGAAATCATTTTTTGCAGGGATTTGATCAAATCTTGAGCCTCGATCGCCGCTTGGGCGTGCTGAGTTTGGTGCAGTGGTTACTGTTCTGGGTGGTGATTTTAGTTTGGTATGTAGGCCTCTTCAGTTTATTTAGGCGGGTTCCCCTGCTCGAGCAATTCAGCAATAGCATTTTGGGTAAACCGATTCAGCTCCTAGGGATTTGGTTTTTGACGGGGTTAGCCATTCGTCTGACTCGTCGCCTAATCGATCGCTTTACCAGCGAACGGGAGGGGGTTGACCTGGTTGATTTCTTAAACTTTGGCGATACCCAGCGGCGTCAGCTGCGAGCCTCTACCATCGGCGGTGCGGCCAAAGGTTTGGTGACAGTGGCGATCGCAGGCATTGGGGTACTGATGGCCTTGGGGGCACTGGGGTTGCCGACGGGGTCGGTGGTGGCCATCGGCGGTATCTTTGGTTTGGCCATTTCCTTTGGCTCACAAAGTTTGGTTAAAGACCTGGTGAATGGCTTTCTGATTTTGGCAGAAGACCAGTTTGCCATCGGCGACGTGATCGATACCGGTAGCGCGGCGGGCTTGGTTGAAAATCTAAATTTGCGGGTCACGCAACTGCGCAGTAGCGATGGTGAATTGGTGACGATTCCCAACAGCGGCATTACCCAGGTGAAAAACCTGACCCGCAGCTGGTCGCGGGTCAATTTCAGCATTGATGTGGCCTACCACACGGCTCCCGATAAAGCGCTGGCGGTGCTCAAAGAGATCGCTCAGGGCTTTTACAATGATCCTATATGGCAGGAGAAAATGCTGGCCCCACCCGATGTGCTCGGCATTGATGGGGTATCTCACAGCGGCATCACGATTACGACCTGGATTCAAACGGCCCCGGCTCAGCAATGGGCTGTGGGGCGCGAGTTTCGCTTTCGAGTCTGTCAAGCATTGGCGGAGCAGGGTATCGAAATTGGCACCCCGACCTATGCTTTAGCAGCGGGGTCAGACCAGGATAATGATCAACGCGCTGGGGTTAACGCGCTGGGGCTAGGGAGTTAGATTAGCTACACAGATCCGTTGACCAGTCCTGAGCGCCCCGGTTGGGATAGGATGATGCCGCATAGAGCTCTACTGTTTTGAGCTAGAACCGGGCCATTAGATGAACGGGAAATAAGGCCGTGGAGGCGCAGTGATGGATGGTATTTGCACCCTAGGCAACGATCGCGTCTACGATCAAATTGTTGCGCTCATTAACAGCATTGAGGTGTTTGCGGGGCCGCAGATGCCGGTCTGCATTTATCCCTACGATGACCAGATAGAGCGGCTGCGAGAACTGGTGCGATCGCGCCCCCAGGTCACCCTCTATGACGATATCCCCTCCATCCAGCGATGGGATGCCTGGGTAGAGCAAATTTGGGCTACCCACCCCACGGCCCGCCAACAGTGGGATGCGATCGGCAGCGCGGGCATTCATCGCATGGGCACCCACCGCCGCTACTGTGCCTTTGACGGCCCCTTCGATCGCTTTATCTATATGGATGCCGATACCCTGCTGCTGAGTGAGCCAACGCCAATATTCAACGCGCTGGCGGAGTACGACTGGGTCACCTACGACTTTCAGCACAGAGATCTGAGCCACGTCTACGATGTCAATTCACCCTGGATGACGCAGCTATTTTCGGCAGAGCAGCTCCAGCGGCAGACGTTTTGCTCGGGGTTTTACGCCAGTCGTCGGGGTTTGTTTGATCCAAACCACGGACAGGAGATTTTGAACTGGCTTCAGTCAGGCGAAGCGGCGGTGCTCTACCCGATGGCCCCCGATCAGACCATTCTCAACTACCTGGTGATGCGGCGAGGAATAAACTCCTGCAACCTGGCCCTGACGCTGCCACCAGAACGGCGCACCGGCAACGCGGTCACCTCCAGCCACTTCACCGTGGAGAATCAGCGGGTCTACGACAAGGGCGTACCGCTGCTGTACCTGCACTACATTGGGCTGTCGTCAAAGCTGTTTGCTCGCCTGGGCAACGGTGAAAATATTGACCTGCCCTACCGCGACGTGTTTTTGCACTACCGCTACTGCCATGCCCCTGAGACTCAACCCGCTCTGGTGGGCAGACTAGTGACAGCCAAGCCCCAAGACTGGCGACGATACCTTAAACCCCTGGCCCGGTTATTTTCCTAAGGATTGCTATGACCACGCGCGGTATATATATCACAGCCAACGACCAGGTGATCGACCACGCGATCGCATGCCTCAACAGCATTCGCGCCCACGACCCCGATATCGCCGTCATGCTGATTCCCTACAGCGATGACTACCACCAGGTGGCCGAATTGCTACAGCGCGACTACGGGGTTGAGCTTTACCCCGATCTCGCGTTCATTCAGCGGCTGTCAGAAAACTTGCAGGCCATTTTTGGCCAGGGGTTCTTTGCCCGACCCAACACCTTTCGTAAGCAGGCCTGCTGGTTTGGCCCCTTCGATCGCTTTATCTATATCGACACCGATGTGGTGGTATTTAGTGCGATCGCCAACGTCTTAGATCACCTAGACGACTACGACTTTATCAGCTATGACTACCAGCACCGGGGCGGCATTCGCAATGTGTTTGCCCCCGCTATTCTTGAGCAGGGCGTGTTTACCGCTGCCGAGCTAGAAGACGTGTTTAACTGCGGGTTTTGGGGCTCCAAAAAAGGACTGGTCAGCGAGCAAGACCTCTACGACACCTTCGCCGAATGCGCCGCCCACCCCGACTACTTCGATTTCTCCGAAAAAACCTCCGACCAGCCGATCATCAACTACCTGATTTTGCAGCGGGTGGCGCGGCGATTTAATCTGGTGCGCCAGCCCGGCGGTGGCCCCGGCAACTGGGCGGGTAGCCCCCACTTTGTGCAGCAGGGCATGACCCTGAGCGACCCCAACGTGAACAAACCGCTGGATTATCTGCACTGGGCAGGCTACCGTATTCAACCCGGTTGCCCCTACTGGGATATCTGGGCCTACTACCGCTACCTGCGCGATCCTGACAACCGCCCCGCAGACGTTCCGCCACCAGCACCCTCCTCCATATCCGTACTGAGCCGCAAAGCCGGAAGCCTGCTAAGCCGACTAAGCAAATAGCAGCCCTTCATTTTTCACGCAATACAGGTTGATCCGTCAACAACGCCTCGACCCGTAGGGTGGGTTAGGCTTCAGACACAATCAGATTTCAACCCAAAACCTCAAGAGCCGTAACCCACCACCCGAGTATCCTGCACATAAGAGTCTTGTACAAACAAAGCGCTTCTCGACCCTCTAAAACAACCGCCCCTGCTGAACATCGCCCAGCGCAGACTGACCCTTACCGGAGGACGCCAGTCGATCGGCGTAGCGGGTAGTTTCTGGCAGGCGATACTTAGTCGTGCACCGCAGCACCAGATCAATAGCGGTTTCTAAAGACACGCAGTGCCCTACCGAAATGTACAGCGGCTTTGTGTTCGCGCGATTGCGAAGCACCGCCCCAATCTGCTCTCCCCGATCCACTAGCGGTACCCAGGCTCCTTTATCAGTGGGTACTTTGATATGGGTACCGACCAGGCGCGACTTGGCGACGCCAATGGTGGGGCACCCGCACAGCAATCCCAAATGCGACGCAATTCCAAGTCGCCGGGGGTGCGCGATTCCCTGGCCATCGCACAACATCACATCCGGCTCAGTCTGCAACTGCGCCAGCGCCGCCAGCACTGCAGGCACCTCCCGAAACGACAGCAGCCCCGGCACGTAGGGGAACGTTGTGGGCCGCCGCACCAGCACTTCATCTACCGGAGTTAGGTCAGGAAACGACAGCACCACCACGGCGGCGCGAGTGGTGCGGCCCTCATCCTCAAACCCCGCATCCACCCCGGCGACAAAGCGAATTGGGTCAGGGAGGCGATCTTCCAGGACAATCTGGGGAGCAAGGGAATGCTGCAGGGCGATCGCCTCGGCAGACGTTGTCGGCCAGCTCTCTGGAAACTGAATCTGCATGGGCTAAATCGAAGGATTCATGATGCCATAGCCTCTACCTTGCCGCGAATGTCATAGTAGAAGCAATCTTTTGTGCTTCAAGTGGTAGGCATGGTCGAAGGGTTAGCCATTCTCACCAGCGTGGAACTGGGCAAGTGTGTGCTAGATCAGGTGCTAGACCTGGGTAAGCCCGTGCTCGAAAGCTATGTCCAGGACTTCTTTCGAGATTGCCTAGATAGCGGCATGGCAAGGGCCAAGGCATCGACGCTGAAGCAGCCCATGGCCGAGGCGATCGGCTTTTTCATGCAGCGGTTTATTAAAGAACTCCAGTTCAACGACATCCCCGACACCAGCATCGACCACCACTACAGCGGTGCGATCAAAAAATTTGTGCAGGATCAGGCCGTGCGCCCCATTTTGGGCAAAGCCTTTGAAACCGGATGCAAAAAAATTGACTACGACCAGCTGGCGCAGATTTGGACAGACCAGTATCAGGACTCGGGCTGGCAGTTCCCCGCCGAAGAGTTTGACTGGCGCGGCGTGGCGAAAGAGTACGTGGTGCAGGTAAAAGCCATCATCAAAGCCGATGCCGACCTACGCGGCATTCTTACTGCTGACCTGATCGAAGATATTGCCTACAACACCGCCCAGCTTTCCCCCGGTTTTGACATTGAAACCTACCGCGCCAGCCTGCAAGCGAGCTATGGCTACCTCAAGCTCTACACCCTCGACAGCACCGATCGCGCCGACATCATCAAGCTGTGGAACATCTTTATTGAGCAGACGGTGCGCGCAGCCCTACCGCCCACCCGCTATGACCTGCCGCTAGACATCAAGCGCCAGCTTCAGGCCGAAAGTCGTCTGGACGATGACTTCACCGCCGAAGCATTCGAGTATTATCGCCACGACTATTTTCAGCAACCGGTCCGTAAGGTGCTGGAGGCCGTAGCCAACTCTCCATGGGCAGTAATTTTGGGCGATCCGGGGTCGGGCAAGTCAAGCCTGTTGCAGTATCTGGCGCTGGAATGGGTGGAGGGCAGCACCGACACCCTGCCGCTGTTAATTGAGCTGCGTGAATTTGCTCTGGCCGAGTCTGCTAGCTTTCTTGATTTTCTCCACCGGGGGCGCGGCGTCGATTGGCAGTTTGACCAGCAGCAACTGCATCAGCACCTGCTAGACTCACCAACCCTGGTGATGTTTGACGGGCTGGATGAAATCTTCGATCGCGCCACCCAGTCTGCCGTCATTGACGACATCATTCGCTTTGCCCAGCAGTACCCCCAGGCGCGAGTGCTGATCACCTCGCGCATCGTCGGCTATAACCCCGATCGCCTTCAGCACAGCGGCTTTCGCCACTTCACCATTCAGCCCCTGGATACCGACGAGATCCACGAGTTTATCGATCGCTGGTATAACCTCTCCATGGGCAGCGACCCCGATCGCGAACGGCTCAAGCAGCGGCTGAAGGATGCGATCGCCAACTCCAAAGCGATCCAAAACCTGGCCGACAACCTGCTGCTGCTGACGATGATGGCGATTTTGAACCGCAGGCAAGAGCTACCGCGCGATCGAGCCGATCTCTACGACCAGGCTTCGCGGGTGCTGCTCTATCACTGGGATGTCGACCATAAGCGGCTACAGCTACCGATGGATGCGATCGGGCGGCGCGAGAAGCAGGAAATGCTAAGGGCGATCGCCTACGACATGCAGGCTGGAGAAGACGGCCTCAAAGGCAACCTGATCAGCGCCGACCGCCTCACCCAAATTTTGACGAACTACCTGCGCGACCAGGGCTTTAGCGAACCCCGCGAAAAAGCCAACCGCCTGATTCAGCAGTTGCGCGAACGCAACTTCATCCTCTGCTATCGGGGAGCCGATACCTACGGCTTCATGCACCGCACGTTTTTGGAGTATTTCTGTGCCATTGAAATCGTCCACCGCTTCGAAAAACAACGCAACCTCACCTTCGAACAACTGCGCGATGAGGTATTTGGTCAGCATTACCAAGACGAAACCTGGCATGAGGTCTTGAGACTAGTTTGCGGAGCGATCGACCTACAGTTTACTGATAAGTTAGTTGAACATCTGAGCAAGAATAGTTTTGAGCCATATCTATCACATCTATTCCTTGCTGCAGACTGCATCTCAGACATGCAGCACTCTGCTCTAAAAGACAAATTAGCAATAGAATTGATAGATGACTTAAAGCGAGAAATAGATAACATTTATTATTTCACTGGCAATATGGGAATGCTTCATTCACTGGTGTCTGCTCAAATACCCCATGCGATTGTTAAAACAGTAAGTCAAATTGGCAAAACTAATCCTAAGACTCTAGAATGGCTAAAAGAAGTTGCTATAAACTTTACATACTTTGACGCAAGAGGAGAAGCCATTCATCAAATTTTCAGTAACTGGTCAAACGTCCCTAATGCGCAAGAATTTCTAAATAATATTTCCCTTAATGACCCCGATAAGCAGTTGCGGGAATGGGTTCAAAAGAAATTGAAGGAATTGAAGATGGAGAACGCTTCATGACTATAGAACTTAATCAAGCCATTCGAATTGCTCAATCCCTTTCTTTGTCAGAACAGCTTAAATTGCTGCAAGCATTATCTACCATTATTCAACAAACTCACAATCAGGAAGCTCAGCATTCCCTGTCAGATGATGAGACAGGCTTTTCGGCAGAAAGCTTTCGCACCTCCTGGCAACAGGCTATGGCCGGTCAAACTCTTCCCTTTTCAGAATTGTGGGAAGGAATAGAGGATGACTGATACAGCACCTCGTGAAATCCGGCTTACCCCAGAATTTAAGCGTAAGTTGAAGAAGCTGTCTAAAAAATATCGTCAAATTAGCAATGACCTTAATCCTATTCTTGAGCAGTTGAGAAGTGGCGAGGTGCTTGGGGATCAGATTTCCGGGATTGGTTTCACCGTCATGAAACTTCGGATCCAGAATAGCGACAATCAGAAGGGGAAAAGCGGCGGTTATCGGTTGATCTACTGGGTTGAGCTAAAAAATGCGATTGTTTTGCTTGATATTTACTCAAAGTCTGACCAGTCAGATATTGAAGTATCCGAAATCCAACAAATTATCAATCGATTTAATTCAACTCATGAATAGCTTCACAGGACTTACAGAAGGTGATTATAAAATTCTAGTCAAATCGCTGGACAGTCTGATTGACCAGGTTGGCGAAGACGAGAAACATCCACTAGCTTCCCTGATGGATGTTATTGGTGTGCTAATCGAGAACTATGAGAGTAACTATGTTACCGAATTAGACGAATTTGCGTAGCTGATAGAGGACTTATATGACAAAATCTACTCAGGCTATGAATGATGACCAGCTTCGAATGAAAGCTATCTCTACCCTTAAGCAAGAACTTGGTATGGCGGCCACCTTGCGTTTCCTAGCACTTATACACCAAAGCCCAACTGATTACGTTGAAATATCCCGTCAGCTTTATGACAGCCAATCGCTAGAAGATATCTTTGCGAGGGCAAAAGAGAATTGGCAGGGCTGAGTTCACCTATTTTTTGAGATAAAAGTGATTAATTCAACTATCAATTGAACCAAAGTCAGTAGAGTGAGAATAGCGCTTTATGAACCGTTACAGCATGATCATCCAGTGGTCAGACGAAGACCAGCTTTTCTTGGTGACGATTCCCGAATTTGCGGAACGAGTCGTGATGCCCTGCACCCACGGCAAAACTCGTAAAGAGGCAATTCATCAGGGAGAGCAAGTTGTTGATATGTATCTAGAAGCTTGGGAGCAAGAAGGGGAACCTATTCCTGAGCCAAACATTCTACAAGTTGCATAAGCTGTTAATCATTTAAACTACATATTAGAGAGCATATTTTGGCGAAGTATCTATGCCAATCAAGAACTATCTGACCGCCGAAGAGAAACAGGAGTTGCAGAAGCAGCTTAAGTTTCATGAGCA
>NZ_JADEWX010000150.1 GCF_015207395.1 Nodosilinea sp. LEGE 07088 | reverse complement strand
CCTCTCCCCTGCCCCAATGCGTAACACTGCCACGGCGAGACGGTATTAACCCTCCTCCTCACCACCGCGCTGAAACCACCAAAACCGCTGCCACCAATCAGCAGGCTCGTCTTTGGGGCCATCGTGCTCGGTGGGGCGATCGCTGGGGCCATCGACCACCAGGCTGCCCACGTAGTCAGCATCGGCATAGACGCGATCGATCTGCTGGCGAATCTCGACCATGTCGGCTTCCGACACCACGCCGTTGCTGGTGGCCTTGTAAAACTGCACCGTCACCCGAATTGGGTAGTCGGGGTCGCGCTCGATGGCCATGCCGTCAATTTCGGTAAAGGGGCCTTCTACCGCGCCGTGGCCGATCACCGCCGCTTCCACATCGCTGCCGACGCGACTGGCTTGCGGGGCCGCCGGGGCCAGGGCCGCTTCCTCGTCCATCATTGACCAGTTCTGTCGAACGTTGCGCTGCTTCAGCGGCACCTGAATCAGCAGCACCAGGTTGAGCCCTTCACTGTTTTCCTCGACGGCTTCGCCACCGGGGCGGGGGCTATCTGGGTTTTCGGTCTGGCCCGTTGGTTGATCGGTCTGAAAGTCGCTCAGACGCTGACCGGTGAGGCTGGCCCGTTCGCCATTTTTGTTGAAGAACAATCGCTGGCCCCAGGTTTGCCCGGCCTCAAAGCCGTCGCGCTGGTTGTCGATCACGGTAGCGCTGGTGCCCTCGCGGGTGGCCAACAGCGTCAGCACCGCCGGGTCGCCGGGTCGCGACTGGTAGTTAAACAGCACCGGGTTAAAGGTGGCTAGCCCCTCCTGGGGAATGGGTAAAAAGCAGGCCTGGGCGCTGACGAGGACGTGGCTGTCGCGGCGGGGGGCGAGGAGCGATCGCACCCGCCCCGGCCAGGAGTCAGGCTCGTGCAAATAGCCCCGCAGGTCGCCCAGTACCTCGTTTAGCGGCACCCGTCGCAAGTCTTCGCCCGCCTCATTGCCCACCAGCACAAAGAAATCTTCCAGGGGAATGTCGGCGCTGATATCTGCAAAATTGGGATGGCGAATCACGGGCATCAGGTGGAGTTGATAGTCGCCACTGTCGGGGTCTTGCTGCTGCACCTGAATGGTCATATCGCTGATGTTGGGGCCAACCGATGAGCCATAGAAGCGCCCGGTGTCTTCCCAGGTAACGTTGAGCACGTTGAGGTCAAGCGATTCGGCCAGTTGACGGGCGATGGGGTCAGAGATCATGGCCTGGGTGCGCTCAATCACCTGGCGATAGCGGTTGTAGTGGTGGCGCTGCACAATCGGCGGCATCGGGGATGGCTCTGGTACTGAAGTCTGTGCGGGAGCGTCAGGCTCGCCGACCTCAAGCCCAGGGCCAATTTGTCCGAGGGCTATGCCGCCGCCCAGGGCGATGGGCAAAGCACTGCTAGCGGCGACTACACCCAGGGGTAACCAATGGCTCAGGTTGCGGATCATGTTCAGGCTCCTCTCAGCTCTATGGCCCTAACCTACGCAGTCTGAGGGGGTTTACCGGGTCGGTTACCAAAACTGAAACTTCAAGCCCGCGATCGCCCTGGGGTGAGCTATCAGTCGGGCAACCAATCTTCCGCCACTACTAGATCTAGAGAATATGGACAGACATCTGGAAATGCCGAGATTTCTATACGAGTTTGCTTGGCGGCTTGGCGACGTGCGCGTTGATAACTCTCTTCCAGCTTTTCTGCGGGATAACTTCTCAGGCTGGGACTATCTTCAATGGCCAACTCAATCTGGGTACGCGCATCAGTAATGGAATCTAGCCAACTATCTGAGCGACGCTGAGGTTGATATTGCCATTTGAGCAGATGCAGTAGAAGGCGAGTTAGCTGGCTAGCAATCCCTCGCCGCTCGCTCTTACCCAAATCCTCAACCTCTTCAATGAGATGCGCTACATCAATCTCATGCCAGCGGCCCTCGCGCAACAACTGAGCTGTTTGGGCAACCCACCTATTAAAGTCTGCTAAGTCTGTCTCACTCACGATTTGGTGTCAAAGTAATATAAAGCTATAGGCTCTAATCTCTTGATAATAGCGCTCGATGCGTAGATTGCATTCCAAATATTGGCCTGTAGGCAACAGCACAATTATGTCCCATTCAAAAAATAGACCAGCTAACGTTCCCAACCGGCGGCGGCAGATAACCTAGAACTTAGCACCAGTGGCTCTCGTCCGTCCGCTGCGTTGGGGTTGTTGTGCTGCACGCTTAGGTGATTATTAGGAGCCTCCGGCTTCGATGACTTGCCCCGGTGCAATTGTGCTCAATACACTACGAACATCAGGTATCAAAGGCACTAAATCTGGTAATCGATTACTGCGTGCTACAAGAACAATGACTGCCACTCCAGCTTGCTGTAAGTTCTGCTGATATCGCAAATTCTGATCTGTGGTGAGTAGAATCGTAAAACCTTCTTGACTCATGAGTCCCAATAACTCACCATTCTTTTTGCCTGACCACCCCATCTCAACAACTGTGCGTATCTCGTAATCAGCCAGTTCACGCTTGAGAGGTCGTGGGACGCATTCATCAAGCAGGATTCGCATAAGCTGTCAGCATTTCCTTTGCTAACTCAAGAGCTGCGATCGCTTGCTCACGACGAACACTTGGAAAATGATCTAAGAATTCATTGAGTGGATCACCTGCTTCGAGATAATCGAGTAACGTTTTCACTGGCACACGAGTTCCAACAAAAACAGGGGTTCCTCCCAGGATGTCAGGGTCACTATGAATCACAGACGCTGCGGTTGTCATATCAGCTATCCAATAGCAGGAATCTCTTTGATCTTAGCCTACAATTTCTGCTCAAAACGCCTGTCAGAGGCGATTGCCTAATGCCAATGCGGCTCTCAAGCCTGACATTACGAACAGATGCGCTTCCGGCACGGTCATCACTGAGGACTAAGCAGCACAACGTTCCTGGTCAGCGGCTGTGATTACCTTCATTCAAGAACCGATGAGAATCAAGCCAGTCCGCTGCACCAGGATTGTGTACGCCCAGCATGGGCGTGAACTAATGGGGTGAAAGTCCCCTGTGGGAGAACCAGCCATCCAAATGCTCGAAAGTCATAGGAGTCGAGAGATGGACAACCACTAGCTTAAGGCAAGGGCGTTTCCGTGAGGAAGGGTCTGAAGGAAGCCAGCGGCAAAGATGCGGGCCGACGAACAGAAACGTCATAGAAGGCCGAGTTCCTGGGGCGAGTTGGCACAACACAACGAAGCCTTTTGGTTCAGGGGATACGGTAAATGACGCGGTGGCGCATTGACAGTTCACGGTCTTATCTGGGGAGGTCTGCCCTTTTGGCAGTCTAGAGCGCTATGGGAGTCTGACTGAGGTCTGGCGGGAAACGGCCAGGACGCCACAGAACCCTAAGGCACCAAGGGCGGCCCAGTGTTTGGCAACAACCGACGCCGGGGGCAGAAGTCAGCCGAGGCCATAGTAGCCAAACGCTGGCCTGTAATGGGCCAGACAAGGTGAAGGGCCGAACTTAACCAAAACCAAGGAGGAGCCATGACAAACTCAGCCGATTTGATGAACCCGTCTGGGGGAGAACCGGACTGGCGTGGAAGCATGCCGCCAGCCTTAGAGACGAATCTGATGGAGCGAGTACTGGCCTCAGAGAATCTGCACCGAGCGTGGAAGCAAGTGAAGTCCAATCAGGGTGCCCCCGGCATAGACGGGATGGTGCTGGACGACTTTGCGGCCTACGCCCGACTTCACTGGGCCGAGATTCGCCAATCCTTACAAGATGGCAGTTACCGCCCCGCTCCTGTGCGACGGGTCGTCATCCCCAAGCCAGGGGGGAAGGGCGAGCGCTTGTTGGGCGTGCCCACAGTCCTAGACCGGGTAATTCAACAAGCCATCTCACAAGTGCTGACGCCAATGTTTGACCCGGAGTTTTCCGAGTTTAGCTTTGGCTGTCGCCCCAAACGCAGTGCCCACGGCGCGATTAAACAGGTGAAGGACTACGTCAAGCAAGGATATCGGGTGGTGGTGGATTTGGACATGGAAAAGTTCTTCGACACCGTGAACCACGATGTTCTGATGGCGAGGGTCGCCCGCAAGGTGCGGGATAAGACCTTGCTAGCCTTGATAGGTCGATACCTGCGAGCCGGGGTAATGGTCGAGGGCGTGGTTCAGACAACGGAGTGGGGAACACCGCAAGGCTCTCCCCTGTCGCCGTTGCTCGCTAACATCCTGCTGGATGACCTCGACCAGGAGTTGGAGCGTCGGGGACACTGTTTTGCCCGCTATGTGGACGACCTGGTTATTCTGGTCAAAACACCGCGTGCGGGACAGCGGGTGATGGCGAGCGTGACTCGCTATCTGACCCAGGTGCTACGACTAAAGGTGAATCCGCAGAAAAGTCGGGTCTGTCGGATTGAGCAATTGGAGTACTTGGGCTTTACGTTCCAGGGAATCCGTATTGTTTGGTCAGAACGAGCCTTCCAAGACTTCAAGCACCGGTTGCGGGGGTTAACGTCGCGGCGATGGCGCGTGTCGATGGAATACCGGCTAAAGCGGATCAGCCTCTATCTGCGGGGTTGGATGGGCTACTTTAGGATTTCCCAACGCTATGGGCCAATTCCTGAGTTAGATGGGTGGCTAAGGCGTCGAATCCGGATGTGTTACTGGAAACAGTGGCGCAGACCGAGGACGCGCATTGGCAACCTGCTCAAGCTGGGAACCCCGAGACAACATGCCTTCTCGACGGGCTTAAGTCGGAAGGGCTATTGGCGGTTGTCGCGGACCTTGGCGACGCAGACGGGGATGACCAATGAGTGGTTAGCACAACAGGGATTGCTCTCGATTCGTGACCTCTGGATGAAAGCCCAGGGGTACGATGAGAAGTCTGCCAATTCATCTAGCAGTTAGGTTGAGAACCGCCCATTGCGGAGCCGCACGATGGGTGGTGTGGGAGGGGGGATTCGTGAGGATTCTCCCTATCCCGATTAGGCATCGTCTTAGACGTGGTGATGCGTGAAGCAGTAGAAAAACCTCCCGACCAACCATGCCATTGCCGATGACGGCACATACCCGAAAGCGTACCGCATCTGGTCAGGGCCAAAGGCATCGATGTTGGCTAGTCCCATTGATGTTGTCGAGCTTCATCGACTATCCCTTGAGCCTCTTCAAGGGGAATATCATAGCGGGCGCTCAATAGTTGAGGAATGCAATCGCAGTCGCGATTGGGATTCACAGCTGGTTGGTGGGAATAAGCCGGCAGGGCAATATTACATAGGAAAGGCGAAGGTTTCGCCTTTAATAATTGAAACGGTTCAAGATTTAGAACTTCTCGTGAATTGATAAAAAATAACAAGGCACCGCTGAGATTAGCATCGCTCAGGTTGGCATCGCTCAATAGGGTGCAGTTGAGGTCAGCACCGCTGAGGTTGGCATACCTAAGGTCAGCGCCGCTGAGGTTGGCATACCTAAGGTCAGCGCCGCTGAGGTTGGCATGCCTAAGCCCCGCACCGCTGAGGTTGGCACCGTTGAGGTTGGCATTGATGAGGTTAGCCCCATTGAGGTTGGCCTCACTGAGGTCGGCCCCGCTGAGGTTGGCCCCGCTGAAGTTGGTCCCATTGAGGTCAACCCCGCCGAAGTCAACCCCGTTGAGGTCGGCCCCGCCGAAGTCGGCCCCGCTGAGGTCTGGGGTCTCTGCATTGCTTTTGGCCCTGCGGGAATTGAGCAACAGTAAGACTCCACCAGCAACCGCCGCGATCACGCCAAGATCGCTGGTCGGGGTTTCACGATGGGGATCAGCGAGGGTTGCTCTTTCGCCGTGGGATAGGCGATCGCTATTTGGATGAAGTCTACGCTCAGGAAGTAACCAAAGCCACCACACCATCCAGAGAAAGACTGGCGTGGCGATCGCTCCAATCACCCCCCACTTATAGATCTGTCTTTTTGACGGCCACTGCTTGAATCGCTCCCCCATCTTGAAACTCTCTCAACGCTGAGCCCATTATTACGTCCCTGATTGGGGAGAGCTCTAATCTTTATATACGCTTAAACACCCTATTTATGCCAAGGTGAGCAGGCACCCCTTGGCATGTTCCAGGCAGCAGGTTGATTCCCCTATCATGCCTAACGTTCCCACTCACCGGACGCAGATCCCCTTTGCATCTCAGCGACAACTTGGTTTGGTTCCGGGTCAGCGGGGTTGTTAGCTGGCGTTTCTAGAGATATAAAACTGTTCGTAAACCCTCGTCTATTTCCTCCTGTAGATAGTCTGGTAGCGAACCAATACGTTCAACTAAAAACGTCTTATCAAGCGTGAAAATTTGAGAGACATTTGCAACGGATTCTCTTGACAAACCCGATACTCCGCGAGGCAATAGTACATTGCCCGGTGCTTCCGCCAACTGAATGTTTGAAGTGATCATGACGACGATAACTGTGCTAATCCGGCTCTGGGTAAAAGTGTCATTCTGAATCACCAAGATGGGACGGCGATATCCTGGTTCTGAACCGGCTGGGTCGGGTAAGTTTGCCCACCAAATTTCTCCCCGATGCATCACCAATCCTCGTGAGGCGAAGACATAAACTGCATCCTTGCCATCACTGGATCGAGTTCAGAGGACTCTCTAGCGTAAACTTGGTTCAATTTAAGCAAAATTTGATCACGGTTGTACCTTTTCAAATATGCCTGCAACGCTTTTGTGTAAAGCTCACTGCGCGACACCCCTAACTGCCGAGCAAGTGCTTCTGCCTGTTCAAAAACTGGATCTGGAAGCGAAATTGCAGTTTTCATGATGCCTTTAGCTTAAAGCTCTACCCCTTGGTTATACCTCAGTTATACCAGGACTGCAAGAACTAACACACTCAGATACCAGCAGATAGCTCTTCTGTACGTCCCAAGCAAAAAAACGGAGCCAACGGTGAAGCTATGCGGCGGTAGATAACCTTGAACTTTTATTGACAGCTTCTGTTCCGTCCGCACCAACGCAAAGTTAGCTGGCTGTATCTGGAAAATAAAAATGCGATCAATAGCAGCACCATATCGGCACGCAGGTATGTTAATTCAAAGTTTGTGCTTGTTCCGTTAACCAAGCCACAAACTTAAGAATCAGATCCTCTTTTGGATGCATTTTGAGATGGACGACTGAGTAGGTCAAACCCGGTAACGCCATTTCAAATAGCTTGATTAAGAAGCCCATTGCAAAATCGTCATAGACATGGATGCTGCTGCATAAGGCGATTCCTTGTCCCGCGATCGCCGCTTGAATCGCCAAACTTTCGTCGTCAAATTTCAATCCTTTGTTTGGGTCGATGTCGTTGAGCCCTGCTAGCGTCAACCAGTTTTCCCAACTGGGAGCCTCGGAGCCATAGTTCAGCCACTCAAAATGAATTAGGGAATGATGGGCCAAATCTGCTGGCGTAGACAATGACTGCCCATCGGACAGCAACCTCGGACTACAGACCGGAGTAAATTCATCCGTCATCAGGCGATGCACCTGCAATCCGGGATAATCCCCTTGGCCATAGCGAATCGCCATGTCCACTGTGCGGGCCTGCAAATCGACGGCTGTATGGGATGTTTGCAATCGAACATCGATGTCCGGGTACCGCTGCTGAAAGTCAGGTAAGCGCGGCACGAGCCATTTGGCCGCAAAGACATTCAGCACACTCACAGTAAGGTCGGTTGGGGTGTTGGTTTGCTTCAGGCGGGCGATCGCGGCCGCCAGCATGTCCAAACTCTCTTGAACGGAGGGAAAAAGCCGCTCTCCAGCAGTGGTCAGCGCCAACGGGCGGGGACGCCGCCGAAAGAGCAACACCCCCAACTCTTTTTCTAGCAACTTGATTTGGTGACTCACCGCTGTCGAGGTGACATCCAGTTCATCTGCTGCTTTTTGAAAGCTGAGATGTCGCGCTACCGCCTCGAACACTTGCAACGCATTAAGGGAACAGAGCTCTCGCATCAGGACTGTCTTCACGCCTCAATATAGATGAATTTTCCTCATCTTAGCTTGAGTAAATTAACTTTGCATATTCCTTGAGGCCCTTGCTATCTTTTAATCAAGGTAGAGGAAACACATCCGAAACACTAAGGAAAGCTGAGTTTTTCTCAATTTTCAGTTTTCTCAGGATTGCCTTTCAGTCTTTCTCAAATTGGTCAGCCTCCCAGGCGGCGATGGTGCCATCGTCGAGCGGGAACCTCTGCCCAATTTTGAAACTGAGGCTCGGAAAAGACCGCTGCTGGCTCACTTTTCACTGACCCAAATTCACATTTTAAGGAGTAAACCCATGTCTAATTCACTCACCATTGGCGGTACCGCAAACTTCCGGGCGATCGACGAAACTAGCTTTTCGGTAGCGATGACCGGCACTTTTGACGGTGGTGTTTATGCCAAGGTTGTCGGTTCTGAGCAATTGCCCGATGGCAAGATCCGCTATGACCTGCGCCACTATTTCACCGCTGATGATGGCAGCTATGTCAATACCCAAGACAAACTGATCCAAACTCCTGTTGAAGGCGATTTTTACCTCGCCCAAACTGAATACACTGTGGTTGAAGCGAGTGGAAGATTCGCAGGTTTGACCGGCTCCTTTAAAAGCTGGGGCGCAGTGAACTACGGCACTGGCCTTGGAGTGCTGCGCTTTGAAGGTGAACTGAATCGCTAGTTGCCTGTGATGAAGCGAGGGGTTTGGTGCGAGCGCCCATCTGACGTATCCCTCGCTCCATCACAGTAATTTTGGGTCCAAAACTTCTCATAAACCTGATGAAATTTGCTTGAATACAATGATTAATTCGCTTCAACTTTCCCAACCATTTCTCGGTGATATTGTCGAAATTTGCATTGTCACTCGTGACCACCAAAGGACAATGGCAGGGCTGGTCAAACTCGGCATTGGCCCTTGGCGCATCTACACTTTTGACGAAACCACTGTTGCCGAGCAAACCTATCGTGGTAAATCGGCAAAATATGCCATCAAAGTCTGTTTTGCTAAGGCTAAAAACGTGATTTGGGAGATTATGCAGCCATTGTCAGGCTCAACCATCTTCCAGGAGTTTTTAGATCGTCATGATGAAGGCATTCATCACATTGCTTTTAACTGTGATGACAGACCCTGGGAAGCACGCATTCAGGAATTCAAATCTAGGGGATTTCATTTAATTCAATCTGGCATTTGGATGGGGCAAAATGCGTTCGCCTTCTTCGACACAGAGTCCGAAACTACAACAGTTTTTGAGACTTATTGCTTTCCCACCGACTTTATATATCCAGAGCCAGAAGCCTGGTTTCCAGCTAATCCCCTTTCTTAACTCACCGTTTTTTAGTTGCTCGTAGGGCATTAATCATGCTTGACTTTTATTTTTGGCCCACTCCCAATGGCTATAAGCCCCTAATTTTTCTTGAAGAAGTTGGGCTCGACTATCGAATTAAACCCGTTAACATCATGGCAGGCGATCAGTTCCGGCCTGAGTTCCTCAAAATTTCGCCCAACAATCGGATGCCTGCCATTGTTGATGGCGATAGAACCCTGTTTGAATCTGGCGCTATCCTGCTTTATTTATCTGAAAAAACAAAGCAGTTTTTACCTCCAAAAGATACTGCCCGATACGAGGTGGTGCAGTGGCTGATGTGGCAAATGGGCGGCCTCGGCCCCATGATGGGGCAGGCAAACTACTTCATTAAATACGCCGAATTGGACATTCCCTACGCCAAGAACCGCTATTTCAAGGAAACCGAGCGACTGCTTGGAGTCCTGAACAAGCAACTTAACGACAAGGACTACATCGTCGGGGGATACAGTATTGCCGATATGGCAGTGTATCCCTGGGCGCTAGAAGCGGATGATTTGTCGGTGGACCTGTCGAAATTTCCCCATATCGCTGATTGGCTGACGCGGATGGGCGATCGCCCTGCGATAAAACGGGCTTATGCGATCGGTGAACCTATTGCTGCCAACGTCAAGGTGGATGCCGATGCCAAAGCAATTCTGTTTGGCACCGCGAAATAGCAAGTCTCCAATCTTCTAAACATGAGGACACCTAACCATGAAAACCATTCTGCAAATTGATGCCAGTGCTCGCGTCACTCGTTCCCTTAGTCGTGGGCTGACCACCGCGTTTGTGGAGCACTGGCAAAAGACCCGTCCCCATGACACCTGGCTCAAACGCGATGTGGGGCTCAATCCGCCGTCTGCGATCAGTGAAGATTGGATCGCCGCTGCCTTTAAGCCAGACGATCAGCGGACTCCTGAACACGTTGCGGCCCTGCAAGAATCTGATGAGCTATTAGCAGAGCTAGAGCCCGCCGACGTCATCGTCATCGGCACGCCGATGTACAACTACAGCATGCCGTCGGCGCTCAAAGCCTGGATCGATCAAGTGATTCGCATTGGCCGTACCTTTTCTTTTGATCTAACGCGGGGAGAACAGCCGGTTGAGCCCATTCAAACGGGCAAAATTCTGGTCATTTTGACCGCCTCTGGAGAGGGGGGGTTTGAGGTTGGTGGCGTACATGCTGCACAGAACCATCTGGATACGGCAATCGTTACAGCTTCACGATTGCTGGGGGTCAGCGAGCATCACGTTATTCGGGTTGAATATCAGGAGTTTGGGGGCGATCGCCATCAACAGTCAATAAAAGCAGCACACGCAGCTATTCCTAAACTCGTTCAGCAGTTAAATCACAAACTTGGAATCTGATCATGGATCCCCTTAAAGGATTTGGGCAACAGAAGCATCAGATTATCTTCTGAATGCTTTCGGACAAGTGAGCAACTGGCGGGATAAGTGCAAATTCACCGAGCGGAGCCAGCTAACGACCTTGCTCACCGGACGCAGATAACCTTTGCAACGCAACAGTAGCTTAGATTCGTTCCGGTGCAGCAGGATTGTTGGGCTGCTAGTCCTCTCATGCCACTGATGTATTACATTCCGCGATGTTGCCCATGTGGAAACCTATGGAACAACTACAATATCATGAGCGCCCCGCACGACATCGATTTTATAACTCGAACGCTCCAGTCGTGGATGGTTCCCTGAAATTACGTTCCAGAATTCGATCGCGCCCGTTTTTGGGTTAGCTTCACGATGGTGATAGATCACTACTGCCAATGATTTTCCAGTTGCGTCAAAGGCTACTTGTTCCGGCAAGAGTCCCTCAAAGCCATACTCGCTAACCGTTGTCAGTTGTCCAGATGTGCGGTCAAACTTGACTAGCGATAGGGAGCTGTAAGGTTTGCCGCGCCAGACTGGAGGCAAAGTGCTGAGATAAGTGCGGCGCAGGTTTACGGTAACAACGAGTGTGTTATCAGGACTCAGCGCAAATCCTTCAGAGCCAAGTCCTACTTCAGTTCTCGAAACGACAGCCGGAGGCTCGCTAGTTTCAGGAGCAAAGCGAATTGAGATCATTTCACCTTTGGGGTTTAACAAATAGTTCAATGCCCGCAGTCCATACATCCGCCACTTTAGATCGGGCACCAGAAAAAACTGTCCATCTGCGCTAAAACGTCCATTACTGAGATGATTCCCCACAACCAGGGGGCGATCGTAAAGTTCCAGTCGAATACCGCTGTTGTTCTGAATCACATTGTAGAAGGCAACGAAAGAGTTGTATGAACCCTCAGAACCATCACTGGTGGTAGTGATTGCCAGAAAGCGTCCAGAAGGGTGCCAGACAACCGATCCTGGAACTGCTGAGCGAGAAAAGTCTTTGGCGATCGCAAAGTTATCGCGTTCTCCCAAGGTTCCATCGGGCTGAATCTGGAAAATTGCCAATTCCCGATCTGGCTCTTCTGAAGTCACTGCTAAAAATTTACCATCGGGACTGATACTCAGCGTTTTTGGATTTCTTCCCACGACCACAGTTTGTAGAACCTTTGGCTGTTGCAGATTGGCGATATTTACGACGGTAATTCGCTCACCCGGCGGCATCTGGTCAATCGATTCAAATGCTTGAATTCCATCAGCAGGACGCGATCGCACCTCCGATACATAGGCCCACTGCTTACTGGGAGAGACGGCAATATTTTGGGGCCACGACATCACCGAATTAGAAACTTGGACGGGTATAACCCCAGGTTTCGTAGCATCAAGCGGCAGTTCCACAAGGGTAAGCGTATCTTCAATGCCAGCGACGCGATGCAGTTGAGCATCGGCATAGGCAGTTGCCACCATATCAGCATCAGAAGCAACCAGTAAAGCACGTCCACGGAAATTAGGGGGTTGATCTGATTGAGCGACGGGTGCAATTCCCACGGGTTCAATCAGTTGCAATAGACCATAGCTGGTCAGTATCAGGAATATCCCCAACACTACCCAGACCAAAAACTTGAGCCACTTCAATTTCATCAGTTTCATGATCATCTGCATCGAATCAGCCTTCCACCTTTCTTAAGGAGCCTTAACTTAGAGTAGGCTGGAGTAATCATGATTGTCCAAGTCATTTCTGACACTAAACTAATAACTCAGAGTTATTAATGGAATTCCAACAGCTTCGCTACTTCGTTATGGTTGCCGAAGAACTCCACTTCGGACGCGCCGCCGATCGCTTACACATTACGCAGCCCGCCTTGAGTAAGCAAATTGCCAAGTTAGAAAAAGAGATAGGTGTGATATTACTCATTCGCACCAAACGCACAGTACAACTCACCAGTGCTGGACAAGTATTGCTAGAGCAAGCCAAACAACTGCTGTTCCAGACAGATGCAGCCGTTCAACTCACTAGGCGCACAGCTCATGGCGAGGTAGGGCATCTGACCATCGGGTTCACAGAAACCGCAACTCACACGGTGCTACCAAAACTGATACAGGTCTTCCGCCGCACCCATCCCAATGTCGAACTCACAATGCTGGAACTTTCTACCGAGGCACAAGTTGCGGCATTAAATGACGACAAGATCGATCTTGCCTTTTTGCATCCTCCCATTGATCAGCGTGGCTTGGATTTGCACCCAATTCTAGAAGCAAACTTTGTTGTTGTGTTGCCACAACAGCATCCATTATTACAGTACGAAAGGATTGTGCCAGAAGCTTTAACAGACGAATCGTTTATTATCCATCCTCGCAAAGAGGGTCCTAATCTCTACGATGGGTTTATCCAAATTTGTCAAGCAGCAGGATTTCAACCTAAGATTGTCAAAGAATCTATCTCTTTACAAACGCGAATCTGTCTGGTTGTCGCAGGCTTAGGGATTACGTTTGCCCCTGAAAATTTGCAGTTTTTGGTTGGCAATGAAGTAGTTTGTAAACCCCTGGAAAATTGCCCAATTCGCCTAAAATTTGCAGCAGCCTGGCGGCAAAGCTCTGCTAGCTCAACATTACGGGAGTTCTTAAAAATTATGCAGGAACAACTTTAGTACATCATCAACTTAGGATGACCTAAAAGTCTTGCTGAAACAAGTTGCAAATACGAGTTAACCCGTGACTTAAGCAGCCCAACGTTCTGTTTCACCCGTCGCTAGTAACCTTCGCTCTCAACCAACCAACTCAATACGGTCGGTGTGCAAGCGGATTGTTAGCCTGTTGTTGAGCCGCAGTTCAATGATCGAACCAAAATACCAACCGGATTTGTGAAGGATCTCCATACTGTTTCAAATTTTCCAGCATTTCAAAGAAATCTGTTTCAACTGCGTCAGCGTATGTGGCGGTCCATCGAACAATAACGCCATCTCTCATGACTACGCTGTAACTTGTTGGAATGTCTTTAGGCCACTGACGAAATGGAAACGGCTCATTCTCATTAAAAAGATGGGCTGCGCGTGCATCTACCATAGCCTCGTAACGCATAACTTTGCCGTGCCAGTCAAATCGCAGGACTTCTGATAACAGTAGCCAACTTGGACCTGAAACGCCGCTATCCTTGCCATCTCCAAACTCCCACTCTTTCAGCAAATCGCGAAGTTCTGGGCTTAAATCCTCTGGCAAACCACGAGGAGGGGAAATAACCTCAAATTTTTGATTGTCAAGCGTGTGCCCGTTTGGGTTGCTTACATCGGCAAGGATGCTGAATAAATCGCAATTACGGCTAGCATATAGCTCAACAGGCTTTAGCAATTGTGTGTTTAGCTTTCCTTCTGGATAGTATCGAGAGTTTTCTTCCGATTCGAGCAAAAGGTGCCAACTATCTTTCCTCTTGATCTCGGCATACAAACAAATGTCGGTTCCCATATGCCACCCATCTGAAAGCTACCACATTCGACCAAGTTCCGCACGGCAGTCGGGTAAAGGAGGAGGTTTTGTACATAGCCCCCTCCCTCCCCTCAGAACCGTGCATACGACTTTCACCGTACACGGCTCAAGCAACGTCTTGAGATTCAGTGTCCTCGATTCTTAACAACCCTTACGGATTGTCCTGACGGTTACGTTTACAAACCGAAGCCTGTACCTAACTTTTCCCGCCAGTTAAGTCTCATATCACCTGCAGTCAAGACTATCACCTGTCCCACGTCTGCACCCTTTCGGGTTAGGCACTAGCCCTATCTGTCCCGTTATGGATTCCGGGTGCCTTTCGGCTGGCAGCATTCGCGTCTTGGGACATCCTGTACCCACTAGAGGGTTAAGCTTTGGTTGCCCATCGCTTACCTGAATCTGAAGGCAGAGTCAGGACTCTATCGGGGTTTCCTCGTTCCGCACGGGGTGGAGATGTGGTTGCCTTAGGACTCCTCTTTACTCCGGGGGCGGGGTGTTCTCAACCGGCATTTAGACGCTGCCAATTCCCATGTGCCCCAACATGCTCGTATCAGCCATTGCGAGCACCTAAATTAACGAAGCCTCATCAAGGATTCATTTCCATTATCCCTAGCCACCTTGCCCTAGCCCTCTTACCGAGTTTGGCTCTCAGCTTGTTGGACGCTTAACCTCGTCTGCTGATAAGTAGGCGGTTGAAATTAAATGTAAGATAGCGGGGTAGCTAGAGTGCCCCAAAATGCCCGCCCCACTACGCATCATACTAACCGAGGAAGAAGATCGGACGTTGAGCGAACTTCGAGAGGCTCAG
>NZ_JADEWX010000149.1 GCF_015207395.1 Nodosilinea sp. LEGE 07088 | reverse complement strand
TAAGGGTTGTTAAGAATCGAGGACACTGAATCTCAAGACGTTGCTTGAGCCGTGTACGGTGAAAGTCGTATGCACGGTTCTGAGGGGAGGGAGGGGGCTATGTACAAAACCTCCTCCTTTACCCGACAATAGGAGGCGATCCGAATGAAGAGAGGAGCCGGTGGCGGAGAGACACCGGATAGGTATTGAGTTGGAACACTCTAAGGGTGAATAAGTCGGTAGAGCTCAGAAGTAAGTCTTGATGACCGCAACCTAACCCTTTCATCAAGGACTTACTGCTATGAAACTGCTCACCACCGTTGGGCTATCGTTTGTCACTCTACTGGTCTCCGTTGCCGCCCCATTCACCATTCGCCATCTGCCCCATAGCGCCCCTTCAGTAGGTATTATGCAGGCCATAGCATCGACTCCGCTGCTGCAAGTACAAGACCGTCTCGGCCCCGAAAAAGAGGTGATTGAGTTTGACGAGGGCAACCGTTTTGTGGCTTTCTACGACTTTGATGGCAATGCCGGTCAGGCGGTTTCGCTCACCTTAGACAGCGACGATTTTGACACCATTTTGATGGTGTTTGACTCTAATAGCGAAAGACTTGCCTTGAATGATGACATCAGCGAAGGCAATACCAACTCTCGCATTGACATCACCCTGCCCGCAACCGATAAATACACGGTGCTGGTCACCTCCTATGAGTTTGAGGCCCAGGGCAACTATCGTCTCGCAGCGGTATCCCCATAGGCGGCTGGGGTCGCGGCTATGCGCTCGGGGAAGGGATTGGCCAATCTGCTTCCCTGCCGCCGCAGGCGGCGAGGATGTCACTACCCAGGATGATCTACGCTACGCCACCGACCCTTAAAACCCCTAGGACACTCGCCGGGTGCATCGGTTTGGCTTTGGGCCATGGCGATGTAACACTGATACCAGCCCAGCTCTCGCAACGCTATGGACAACGTTTTTCGCTATTGGCAACTGGTGCGCCTGACTAGCTCAGGGCAGTGCCAGTTGCAGGTGTTACCCCAGGTGCGCGCCTGGTTGCAGAGTACCTTTAGCCGTCTGATTGCCGGGCCAGATGACCTGGAGGGCGAACTACAGCGATCGCTGCTGACCCACTGGCGATCGCCCGGGCCGCAGGCCGATCTAGCCCAGCTCAGTCTGCGGTGCTTTATCACCCACCAAATTCGCAGCGTGTGCCTGCGGCTGACTACCCTGTTTGGTGAAACCTACGGCTTTACAGCCAACGAGCTGTTTTTTTTGGTGTTAGACGACGATGGGCAGCCTGAACCCACCCACCGCCCGTTTACGCTGGAGGTTTTAGAGACCTATGACCCGGCCAAAGCGGCCCTCAGTACCTGGAGCAGCCGATTGACCAACCACCACCCGGCCCTTAACCGGGCGCTGCTGGAGCGGGGGCTCTACCGAGTCAGCGACTGGGCGATTCTCAACGACACCACGCCAGAGCAGGTGCAGCGCATTTTGCATCAGTACCACCTGTGCAGTGAGTACGAGGTGGCCCAGGCCGCGACCCTGCTAGAGCGCTATCACCAGGTGTATCGACGCGATCGCATTGCCCAACGCCAGGCGGGCCAGACCGGGCGCTGCCAAAAGCCCACCCCTGAGCAACTGCATGCCATCAATGCTGACGTAGTCGCAGCAGACCTGTTGCTCCAGCTCCGAATACTGGCCGGGCAGCTACGCCAGTACCGCATCCATGTGCGAGGGGGCAATCCGCTGGTTTACCAGCGCGAAGAGCCCAACTGGGATCAAATTGCCAGCGATGCTGCCCCTCTAGAGGGCGACAATGACCAGGACGAGTTTGTGCAGGGGTATCGTCAAGCGCTAGCCGACTGCCTCGGCGATGCGATCGCCCAGGTGATTCAGGCCAACCTGACTCGGCTGCAAAGCCGCCAGCCTCCCCGCGATCGCGCCTACGTGCAGGGGTTGCACCTGTTTCACTGCCAGGGGCTGTCAATGGGCAAACTGGCGGACGAAATTGGCCTCAGCTCCCAGGTGCAGGTGTCCCGTCTGCTCGATCTCAAGCGGTTAAAGGCAGACGTGCGCCATGAGCTGGTGCCACGCCTGTGCGAAACCGTCCGTCACCAGGCCCTCAACTACATCTCTGCCGATCGCCTGCGCGCCATCGACCACACCCTAGAAAATCTCCTCAACGAGGAGGTCAATCAAATGATCGCCGCCGCCGAAGCCGAAGCCAAAATTCCCCAGGGCCGCACCGCCAAAAGTCTGTTTGCTCGCCAGCTCTGCACCACTATTCACCAATTTATGCCAGGTACTGAGTGATGGTCATTCTGCTGCTATCCCCCTCCCCTTTTGCACCCCAACGTCCTATGAGCCACTCTACCGAACCCCAAGATTTTGAGTTTGAGCCGCTCCAGTCCACCACCGTGACGCTGTCAGCCGCCGACACCCAGTGGGCCACAGCGATCTGCCAGCAGGTCAGCGACCCGGCTCAACAGTGGCCCACGTTTTTGCGGGCCATGGCGCTACGGGGTGTGCAAACCTGGCTAGGGGCTGGTGCCCAGACCTTATCGCTGAGCTACGACCTCGACTATCCCCCTACGCCCGGTATTGCCTGCCAGGTTAACGGCTTGCGCCTGTGCCTGGTGGCCCAGGGCAGCCTGAGCGATGCGGTGGTGACTATTCCGCCAGGCACCCTGGATAATGACGAAAACTTTGCCCATCTGTACCTGCTGGCAGAGGTGCGAGACGAGACCGACCAGGTAACTATTTTGGCCGGGCTGCGGCGCGATCGCCTGCTGGCGTACCAGCACCAGACTCAGCTAGCCACCAATGCTGATGGCACCTACACCGTTCCGGTGCGCTACTTCGATACCGCCCCGGCAGAGATACTGCTCTATTTAAAGTGTTTAAATCCAGAGCAGCTGACTGTTCCGGCAGCAGGGCTAACTCTGGCAGACAGCTCACCGCGATCGCCAGGGCCAGCGAGAGCATGGGCAGGTGATTTAATCAACGCGGGCCGCTGGCTGCGCGACCAGCTCGATACCGTAGCCGAGACCCTGGCCTGGACGCTGCTGCCGCCCCTGGCTCCGGCCAATGCGCTGATGCCGCTACCCACCACCCCGGCAGAACAGCTAGAAGCCGTGTTGCGCGAACTCGAGCCCGCCGGAATCACCATTCCCCCCACCGCCCGAGGGGCCTACACCGACCTCCAGCAGCTAGGCTTACCCCTGCGCCTCTACGCCCTCACCTGGACAATATTTGACAATCAGCCCCCGGAATGGTCACTGTTTCTGTTCCTCGGCCCGCTCCCTGGGCAACAGCTAGTGCCCGGTACCCGTTTGCTCGTGAACGATGCCACCACCACCCTGGTCGAGCAAACCCTGACTCAAGACACCCCCTCCTCCTACCTCTATGCCCAGGTGATCGGCACCTGGGATGAGCAATTTACCGCCACCGTGGCGTTGCCCAATGGCTCGACCCTCAACTGGCCGCCCTTTGTGTTTCGGCCTGAGGCTCCCCTGTCATGATCTATCGCCTCAGCATTCACAAAATTGACCAGAGCTGTTTGTTTGATCTCACCTGGGGTAAGGGGCAGCGGCTGACCGCCAGTTTGGCGTTCCCGGCTGCGCTGCTGGTGCTGTATGACGCCTGGCGCAGGGCCTACCTGGGCTATTACAAGCAGGCCCTGCGGGGCCGGGTGGGCACGGCGGGGCAGGTGGTTTCGGTGGCAATTGATTGGCACAGTCAGCTCGTGCAGGCCGAGGCGCGTCTACTGTCAGAGTTTCATACCTGGCTCAAGCATGGGGATCTATTTGATCTGCGGGCTGAACTGCTGACCGCTGTGCCAGGGGCCGGGCCTGAGTCGGTCAGTAACGCTAAAACCGAGCTGTTTTTGACCTGCTCGCCCATCGAAATGGCCCGCCTGCCCTGGGAGACCTGGGAAGTTGGTCAGCACATGCAGATTGTGCGATCGCCCGCCCATATCCGCGCCGCCAGCGCCGATCGACGATCGTTTCGGCGGGGCAAAGCCAGGGTGCTGGCGATTTTAGGCGACGAGACCGGGCTCAACTTTACCGGCGAGCGCACGGCCCTCAATGCCCAGAAGCAGCTGCTGGATATTCACTACATCGGCTGGCAGCCGGGGGAAGAGGTCGTGGCCCTGAAACAGCGGATCTGCCAGACCATTGCCGACCCCCTGGGTTGGGACGTGCTGTTTTTTGCCGGTCACAGCAACGAGGCGGCGCTGGTGGATGGACAGGTGGCGATCGCCCCCCATACCGCTATTTCGGTCAAAGAGCTCAGCCCCTACCTGCAGCAGGCCCAGCAGCACGGCCTCCAGTTTGCGCTGTTCAACTCGTGCAGCGGGCTCGATATCGCCCACGGGCTGATCAACCTGGGTCTGAGCCAGGTGGCGATCATGCGCGAGCCGATTCACAACGAGGTGGCCCAGACGTTTTTGGTGCAGCTGTTGCAGCGACTGGCCCGCTACGAAAATGCTCAGGAGGCGCTGGCCGGCGCCTGTCGGTTTCTCAAGGTCGAGCAAAACCTCACCTATCCGTCGGCCTACCTGGTGCCGTCGCTGTTTCGCCATCCCGACTCGGTGCCCTACCAGGTGCAGCCGGTGGGGTGGCAGAGCATCGGGCGCCAGTGGCGACCCAACCGCTGGGAAGCGCTGAGCGTGACGGCGATCGCCCTACTCAGCCTGATCTCGCCCGTACATTACGGGCTGCTCAACCGGCGAGTGTTGGCCCAGGCAATTTACCGCGATCTCACCCGGCAGGTACCCGCTATGGTCGAGCCCCCGGTGGTGCTGGTGCAGGTAGACTCGGCCACCTTTTCCCGCTGGGGCGCTACTGACTTTAAGCCGATCGATCGGGGGCTGCTGGCCGATATTCTCACCCGCCTGACCGAGCAGCAAGCCACTGTCATCGGGGTCGATTATCTGTTAGATCTGCCCCAGCCCGAAAACGACGCGGCCCTTAGCCAGGCCATTCGTCAGGCGGTTGCTCAAAACCAAGCCTGGCAGGTGTTTATTACCAAACAAAATGCCGGTGGCGACTGGAGCCACCTCTACGACCAGGTGGCCCCATCAGACCTGATTTTGCAGGGCGATGCCTGGGTGCCCTACTGGCAGTTGCCCATCCAGCCGCCGCCGACGGACTACGGCATGCCCTTTAGCTATCAGCTGGCCCTGGCCCATCGGCTAAATCAGCAGGCCCGCAGCGGCAAACCGGCCGTACCTCAGCCCGGCGTGGTCGACCTGCCGCTAGAAACTCAGGTGCAAACCTTTTTGCGCCACAACGTCGCAGATTTGCCGTATCAGGCTGGCCCTACCCCGCTGACGCGGGTGTCTAGCTGGCTGGGGCAGCGCTGGCTGCAACCCCTGATCGATTTTTCGATTCCGCCTGACCGGGTGTATCAGGCGGTACCCGCGTGGCAGCTACTAGAGTCGCCCCCAACGGCCCTGGGCACCTCAGCCCTGCAGGAGCGAGTGGTTATTGTGGCCCCTGGCGGCTATGATGCGGCCGGGATCGCCAGCGATGGAGATGATAACCTGCCCCTGCCCCCGGCCATGGGCTACTGGCGACGCGGCACCACCCACATTACTGGCGGCGAGGCCCATGCCTACATGACCCACCATCTCTTGACCCACCGCCTGGTCATTCCCATTCCCGACCTGGGGATGATTTTGCTGGCGGCTTTGGTAGGCAAGGGTTTGACCCTATATCTGGCCAATCGGCCCAGGGTCAACCCGCTCCGGTTGGGGGCGGTGCTGGCGGCCGTCACCGCCGGGTCGGGTCTGGCCAGTTTGCAGCTCTACATCAGCGCAGCGGTGCTGCTGCCCTGGCTGCTGCCGTCGCTGACGGTTTGGTTGTATGCGTTACCGATGCTAAAGGAGAAAGCCCGTGAACAACGTTAAGTGGATGCTGGCTATGGCGGCGATCGCCGCCACGACTGGGTTAACCATCGCCCCGGTCAGCCTGGCCCAGCCGTCGGCGCCGACGGCTGGTGCCCTACAGCGAATTCGCGGCTTTCTTAACGGCGGTAGCCCCAAGCGTGGCCCGGGGGGCAACGGGGGCTCGCGGGGCGATGCCCCCTTCTGCCTGGTCAACCCCGGCCAGGGTGAAACCCTGTGGACTGAACAGCCGCTGGTGATGGCCCAAGGCCGTGTCGTCCGGCTCGACCTACGGCTAGCGGATGAACCCAACGCCCTCTGGAGCACCTCGGTGATACCGGGTGACGAAAATTGGGTACAGGTGGCCTACGACGGTGACCCGCTGGTGCCAGGGGAGCAGTACGAGTGGGTCTTTTACCAGTGGCGGCGCGATCGCACGCTGGGGATTCGACAGCGGGTGCCCTTTCAGGTAATGGCCGCCGGGGATGAGCGCGATCGCATTGCCGCCACGATTGAGTATCTTCAAGCGGCCCCCGACCAAAGCCTACGCCTCCAGCTCGATTACCTGCTGGGCAAGCAGCTTGCCGCCGACGCTCTACAGCTGCTCTTTACTGCCGAGGAGCCCTCAGACACCCTACTCGAAGACCGCCAGGCCCTGGTTGCTGAAATCTGCGCTGAGCCGGAGCCTTAATGGCGAGGCCGACGAACGGCTGAATAAGTCAAACCAGCCCAGCAATACATACCGCTAAACTGTCCCCGGTAGGTTTTGAGACATGCCCTTCTCCCATAGCCCCATGAATCTGTTGCTGGTTAGAGGCCTTAGGGTGAGTGCGATCGCCGCACTCCTCACCCCACTGATTTCGCTTAGCCCTCAGCCAACCTACTCGACCCCAGCCGCCGCTAAACCTGATCCTGCTGCTCGATTGGAAGTCGGCGATCGGCTACGCGAATTGGGGCATTGCCGGTATCAGGTCAACCAGTTTGCAGAGGCCGTTACATCTTGGCAACAAGCGCTGAAATTTTACCAAAACCCAGAGGTACGCTCAGTTTTCTTCCAGAAAAGTCGGCAAAGAGAAGCAAGCGTACTCAATCTTTTGGCAATTGTCTACCGGAGGCTGAATAGACACCAGGAAGCGATGAGCTTTGATGAGCAAAGACTGATCATCGCTCGTGAGATCGGCGATCGAAGCTATGAAGCCAGTGCCCTAATCAGTTTAGGACCTGCCTATACCAGCTCAGGGCAGTACCGAGCAGCCATTGACTTGCTTGAGCAAAGCTTAGTCACCGCCCGCCAGATTGGCGACCAGCAGCGAGAAATGACTACGCTCGAATGCCTAGGGCTGGCGCATATGAGCCTAAATCAGTACCTAAAAGCGAGTAACTTTTACACCCAGCAACTCGCGCTTGCGCTTGAGACTAACGACCAGGAAATGGCAAGAATTGCATTGAATGGATTAGGCACGGCTTCTCTAAGCCTAGGCCGATCTCAACCGGCCGCTGCCTTTGATGAGAAAAATTTGGCTGAGACAGGTTTGAAACTCAATCGCAATTCTAAAGATCGGCTGCCAGAGAGAATGGCGCTAGACGATCTAGGCCATGCTTACTTTGATGTAGGTGATGTAGGTCAGCATCAGGGCGACAACACCCAGGCGCTTTGCCAAACTTACCATCCGGCCCAGATACTCCGACCCGCACCTGTGGTCAGCTTTTACGCTAACTGGTTCAGCCGAATAGGCGATTTTTCTGTCCTCAACCTCAACCCTAGTTCCCACCCAACCTCGTGGTGAAATCCTGGGCCTAACTGTATAAGTTCCTCGTCGTCAGCCATAGAGCAAGATGTCGTTGCCCAAGGCGTTCAGCCCAGTTGTGCGTTCCATCTGCCAATTGCTCTAGCTCGCCCGCTGGTAGCGCCACTGGCTGAGCGCGGGTGTCTTTTAGCCCGACTGCGCCAACCCGGTATGTTCCCTGATGGAAAAGCCGACGCTGCGTAGATGGAGATCCCGGCCCTAGCATCATCCCCCACCTTTTGGAGTCCAAGCCATGCCATCGATGAAACGCCGCCACTTTCTCCAAGCTGCCGGGGCTAGCCTGGCCACCCTGGGCCTTAGCCAAACCAACTGGCTGCGCCAGGCCGATCGCTATGGCCAAGCCCTGGCCCAGAGCAATCCTCGCAAGCTGGCCCTGCTAATCGGGGTCAACCAATACACTGACCCCAACATTCCCGACCTCAACGGCTGTCTAACCGATGTCGAAATGCAGTACCAGCTGCTGGTCAATCGCTTTGGGTTCAACTCTGCCGATGTGCTGCAAGTCACAGATGATTCAGGCCTTTTGCCCACCCGCGCCAATATTCTGCAAGCCTTTGAAGAGCACATCATCCAGCAGGCCCAACCGGGAGACGTGGTGGTAATTCACTACTCGGGGCACGGCTCTAGGGTGCTCGACCCCAACCCCATTGTGGTCAGCCAGTGCGGGGCCAACAGCAACCCCAATGGGCTCAACGGCACCCTAGTCCCCCGTGATGCCGGATTTTTCAGCAGCGGCAACGACATCGCCGTCTCTGACATCATGGGTCGCAGCCTATTTTTGCTCATGGAGCGGGTCAACACCGACCACCTGACCGTTGTGCTAGACAGTTGCTTTTCGGGGGGAGGCACCCGAGGCAACGCCCGCGTTAGGGCGGCCACTAGCAGCCGCCTCAGCGCGGCCCGCAGTGGCGGATTTTTATTGCCCATAGTCGCCGAGCTAGAGCAGCAAAAGCGCTGGCAGCAGAGCCTCAACCTAGACGAAGCAGAATTTCAACGGCGGCGCGCCCAGGGCATTGCGAAGGGGGTAACCCTGGGCTCGGCCAGCTGCGACCAGGAGGCCTACGAGATACCCTACGATACCAACGCCGCCGCCGGAGCCTTTACCTACCTGCTCACCAGCTACCTGTGGCAGCTGCCCGCCGCCGAGGCTGCTAGCACCGTGCAGGTCAACCTGGTGCGCAGCACTAAAATTTCTACCCAGAACCGGGGCACCCAAGTCCCCATTTTTGAAACGGCCCCCGGTGTTGATAACCTGGCCCAACCGCTCTACTTCACCGACGCCCTGGCCCCCTTTGCCGAGGGAGTGGTACGCACGGTCGAGGGGGAGCAGCTTGAGTTTTGGCTGGGGGGCATGTCTGACCAGACCCTCAAAACGGCTGTTCCTGGCACCGTCTACACCCTGCTCGATCCGACTAGCGGCGATGCCCTGGGGGATGTAGCGTTGGTGTCTCGCAATGGCCTGCTCGCCTATGGCAAGCTGCTGGAGGGGTCGTCGGCAGCGGTGCGGCCCGGGCTGCTGCTGCGCGAAAAAATTGCGGCGATCGCATCCCCTACCCTCAAAATCGGCGTCGATCCTTCCCTGTCGGCAGAGCAGGACGCTGCCGAAACGGCCCTCAGCACCGTGCTCAGCAGCGGCACGACCAACCGCATTACGGTGCTGCCCGTCAACCAGCAGAGCGCGGTAGAATACGTGCTGGCTCGCACCAGCGAAGAGACCCAGCTGCGCCTGGGCCAGAGTGGCGTGGCCGAGCTGCCCCCCATTGGGGCGATCGGTCTCTACTCGGCCGATCTCAACAACCTGGTGGCGGGGTCGGCTGGCCCGGTGGGCGAAACGGCAGCAGCAGCGGTCAACCGCCTCCAGCCCCGGCTGCGATCGCTCTTGGTGGCCCAGGTGCTCAAAGAGCTGGCCAGTACCGCTTCTGATTTGCGAGTGGGGGGCGAAATTTATACCAGCAGCGGGCGCGGGCCCAAAATTCCTCTTCTGAGCCGGGGTAACCTGGCTGGGCAAGGGCGTATTCGCACAGAGCTAACGGGGGCCACCTACCAGACCGACGAGCTGATCAACATCAAGATCACGAACGAGGAAGCCAACCCGGTTTACCTGAGCTGCCTGGTGATCGACAGCAGTGGCAACATCATCACGCTCCACCCCGCCCGGTGGGACGCCCCGGAGGAAGCCGCCCGCATCGACAGCGGCGAGTCGCTGGTGGTGCCCCGCAACGAAGACGGCGTGCAGTTTCGAGTGAGCGGGGCTGGTTTTCTAGAGGTGCTAACCCTTGTGAGCCGGCAGCAGCTGCGCGGGCTTTTGCGCAACCTGCAAACTATCGCCAGAAGCGCCAACCGCAGCCGTGGCATGGTGGGCTTTAGCGAAGGCGACCCCCTCAGCCTGATCAATGACCTGCTGGGCGATGTAGATGGCATCTCCCGCAGTGGTGCCACGATACAGACAGAGACGGTAGGGGCACAGTACACGGCGGTGGATTCAGGGGCGATCGCCGCCTTCTCAACCATCCTTGAAATTGTGTAGCCCTACGGCTATGGCAATTAGAGGGTGCCGCTGTCATAGCCATTGGGGTCACCTTTTGCCTATTCAGGCTATAACTGACCCGCCAAGCACCTAAGCTGGCTGAATGTCTAGAGTGCCCATCATGCCTCGGTCTTCGTGGTCTAACACATGGCAGTGATAGACCGTCTTACCGGTATAGTCGCGAAAGGGCATACGAATGCGAACAGTCTCTCCTGGACTCACTAAAACCACATCTTTCCACGCAGCATAGGGGGCGGGCTGACCGTTGCGGCTGATAATCTGAAATTTGTTGGTGTGGACATGGAAAGGGTGAGCCATGGTGCCGGTATTCACGATCTCCCAGTCTTCGACAGTGTTGAGGGCTACTTGGGTATCAATGCGGCTGTGGTCAAAGGCTTGACCGTTAATCAGAAACACCATGCCCATGCCGTGGTTGAGCGTAAACTGTCGCGTTGTTTGAGGTTCCGGCAACGGTTCAACAGCCATCAACTGGGTGGGTAGCGAGAGGGGAGCGATCGCACCGTTATAGGTCAGGGTGGCAACGGTTTCAGTGGTGCCGCGATTTGGGGAACCGCCCATCATCCCTCGCCCCATCATGCCACCGCCCATCATGCCGCCGCCCATCATCCCCTGGGCTGGATTGAAGGGCTGATTCAGCAGGCGGTACGGTCTGGGCGCTTGGTTGCCCTGGACTAAGACTTCTACTCGCTCACCGGGCGCTAGCACCAGGTCGTTGAGTGCGATGGGGGATGCGATCGCACCGCCATCCGTAGCAATTAGATGAAATGGGTGCTCTTCCAAGGAGAGCCAGAAAAACCGAGAGGTTGAGGCATTTAACAGCCGCAGCCGCAGCAGTCCCCCTGACGGGATCTCCAGGGATGGATTGAACTGTCCATTAGCGGTTAGCAGATCGCCAATGCGTCCGGTCATCTGGGCCATATGGCCGGGGTTGGGAATGTTGCCGCTGCGATCGAGGGCAAAGTCTTTGAGCACCAGAAAGGCTTCCTGAGCCGCCTTGATTGCGGGCATTTCATCCAGTTCGCCGCGCACCACAAACAGCCCCGCCAACCCGCCAAAGAGCTGCTCTGCCACCAGCCCGTGGTAGTGGGGATGATACCAAAAGGTGCCTGCCGGATGGTTCTGAGGAATTTGGAACTCGTAGGTGTGACCTTCACCGGGCAGAATTTCGAGAAAGACGTTGTCCCCCGTCCCCGTCGGCGGAATGTGGAGCCCGTGATAGTGCAGGTTAGTAGGCTGACTCAGTCGATTGGTGAAGCGAATCTGAACGGTGTCGCCAGGCTTGGCCTCTAGGCGAGGGCCAGGCACCTGACCGTTGTAAGTGAGCAGGTTGGCGTCGCGGTTACCCAGCTTTACCCGTTGCGCGGCGGCCACCAGGTCAAAGCGGAGTAACCCATCTTCGCTGGTGTGGAACTGGGCTTGGGCCAAGGTGGAACCCGGTGCAGCAGACTGCGACGATCCGCTTGAGCATTGAGAGAGTAACAATGCCCCAGTCGTTCCCAGGCCTAACCCCAGAAATTCTCTTCGCCTCATCGCTTTCATAATGGTCATCAACAAAGTGTTTCCCTGTGGCCCTTCCAGCCCCATCGGCATCTACCGACTTGGTAATTCGCCGGTCGTATACATCATAGGTATACACCACCACCTCAGTGACGATACCCCCACTATCTTTGGTCACTACTCCGGTCAATCGATTGCGGTAGTCCCAGATGTACTCTGTCGCCGTTGAAATTGGCGAGGTGAGCCGCCCTGCGATCCCGCCGGGGTCGGCAGCGGTGGTCTGCACCACCCGATTCATGTTGTCGTAGCGGGTTTCGCTGCGGTTGCCGTTGGCATCGATCACCGTCGGGCCGCTGTGAAACGAGCCGCAGAGCTAGATCTGGTTTAACGTGAGTCTCCAACGCAGGGGGTGCGGTAAGGCGCAAAGAAACTGCTTCTTGCTGATTTCAGGTGTGTCTAGCTGCGGATGAAGGCTAAGTCCTCCTCCTTAATTGGCTTGATCAGCAATCTTGTTCAGGTCGGCAACTGTCTGCTGAGGCAGTTGTAGGGTTGCGGCTTTGAGGTTCTCGCGGAGGTGAGCAACGGACGATGTGCCGGGAATTAATAAGATATTCGGAGAGCGCTGCAGAAGCCAGGCAAGTGCGACCTGCATGGGTGTCGTCTCTAGTGAGGCCGCAGCCGTCTCCAATGCTGAGGATTGCAGCGGTGTGAACCCGCCTAGCGGGAAAAATGGGGTATAAGCAATACCTTTCGCCGCTAATTCGTCAATCAGGGCATCGTCATTTTGATTATCACAAGCACACAAGCAATGAATAATTCTCGGGGCTTAATTCATAGTCTGATCATGCAATATAAATGGCTCAAGCAATAGCTGTAATATTATTACGCTTACACCTGTCCATGTCCCAGAGCAATAATCTGGCTCCACGCCCTGTTGTGGCGATCGTTTTAACCGCCGCGATCCTTTCATCGCCAGCGCCACAGTAACCCCCCTGCACCAAGGTTCAACAGCACCATCAGCCCAGCGGCAATGCCGTAGGTCGTTGCCAAACCAACAAAACTGCTAATCGGCTGACTGATCAGAGGCGAAAGAAACTGACCCAAAAACAAACAGGTCGTAATGCCACTCAGGACGCGACCACGCAGGGCATCCGGCGTCACGGTTGAAAGGCATAGGTTCATATTAGGCATGAGCAGACCGAGACCCAAACCAGCGATCGCCAACCCCAACAAAACCAAGCCATAGCCTGCTGCTTGGCTAATAATGCCGTAGCCCAGGGCGAGATGGATAAACGCTAGACCATAGATCGCCACAAATCCCAATCGCGCTTTGATTTGGCGATACAGTAGAGAACTCGTGGCTGCAAACAACGTAGCCAGGGCGATCGCCAATCCACTTTGCGAAGGCCCAGCATCGACCAGTTGCTGGAGGTAAAACGGGAGCTGGGTTGGAATCAAATAGAAGACAATTTGCGAAATCAGCGCCACGCCATAGGTCAGTATGACGATCGTTTTGGGAAAAGGCTGTGGAGTTGTATTTGCAGCAGCACCGCGACGATTGCGCTGCGGTTCTGGTAAAAGCTGTGCCACGGCAGGCACCAGCAGCAGAGCGAGGGCGTAGATGAGAAAGGGCGATCGCCAATTGCCATCAGCCAAGAAGCCACCCAAGGACAAAAACAGCACCCCGCCCAACCCCATTGCCCCAGCCTGAAGCCCCAAAAACTGCGCGCGGGTCGGGCCGCTGTAATAGTCGGCAATCAGCGTGGTTGCGGTGGTCATAATGCCTGCGACGCTGAGTCCCAACAGCGCTCGCCCGACCAGAATGCCCCCCAAGCTGGGCAAGAAAAATCCGGAGCTACCCGCCAAACCATATAGCACCAGCGAGACCAGTAGCAGTGGCTTGCGTCCCAGCCGATCAATGGCCACACCAACAAACGGCGCACCCAGCGCAATGGCCAGCGCCGGCAGGGTCAGTGCCAGCCGCACGAGGTAAGCCGCACCGGGCACCTGAGCAAAGTAGTCCTGCATTGCCGGGAGAGAGGGGGCGATCGTTGCCCCTGCCATGACGGTGAGCGTGCTGGTCAGCAGCAATGTTGTCTTGACCCAAATGGACTGGGTTTGCTCGAAAAGGGAGATGGGAGTTGCTTTTGCCATGGGTCAAGCTGAGGGAGATTAGAGAGAGTAATGTCCTGTTGATCGTGCTCTGTCCCTCTCATTAGCGATTCACCATCGCCGACATCGCGTTCTCAAGGGATTGGGGATCTTGCAGGAGTTGTGCAGCCATTTGCTTAGCTTGCTCACCGGGATAGACTTCGTTGACGCCATCAATCACGCCCTGCAAGGCCTCACGAACGACATCCTCTGGCGAGACCTTGGGGGGCGGAAAATGTTGACTCCCTGGTGTATCAACGGTTCCTGGCAAGACACCGACAACCAATGTATTTTGTGATTTGAGTTCCATTCGCAACCCCTGGGTCAGGGACACGGCTGCTGCTTTTGAGGCGCTGTAGGAGGCGTTCATCGGAAAATTTATTTTCCCAAGGATGCTAAGCATATTGACGATCGCTCCCCCACCGTTCGCTTGTAGAATGGGGGCAAATGCACGGCACATGGCTAGCGTCCCCAGGTAATTGACCTCAATCTCGGCTCTGGCACTGGAGAGATCCGCAGCAGAGATGAATCCTTTTAATAGCCCAACACCAGCATTGTTAATCAGTAAGTTCACATCTTGACAGGCTTGAGCGACGGTCTCAACAGAATCGGAATTGGTAATATCCAGCGCAATCGGAATAATCTGTTCTGGATTAACTGCCACGAGGCTAGTCAAATCACTTGGCTTTCTGGCGCAGGCATAGACCTTGGTAGCACCTGCGTCGCAGAGCGCTTTGACAAAGTATTGACCGATATCGCCGTTGGCACCGGTAACCAGTGCGATCGCGCCTTTAATTTGCATGGTGAGTCTCCTTTTTCAGTAATGGGTATGGTTGATGTGATGGTCTGGCTCGGCAACGAAGCTTTTAGTGGGGGTAGTTTGAGATTTGAAAATAACTAGATAGTTCGGAAAAAGTCGTTCTTGAACGCATCCAAGAATTCTCTAAAAGCAGCTACCTTGCATGGGCTTTTGCTAACGAGATAGCACTTTCAAAGCTAGATTTGGAAACTTTTGGTTCTTCCGGCAGCATGGTGATAAGTTTTTCTAATCAGAAAAGCAAGCTAGCAAGCGCTTACGGAAATTCTCAAAGTTTACAAACCCATAAGCTTGGCGCTTAATCAACTTAATTCGATTGTTGAT
>NZ_JADEWX010000148.1 GCF_015207395.1 Nodosilinea sp. LEGE 07088 | reverse complement strand
CCCCCACCTCCCCAATCCTCCTTTGCCTCCAGCAATCCCGGATGAATCTGCTCCACCACCTCATACAGCCGCTCCAGTCCGCAGCCCGTCGTCCCCTCCACCCAGCTCAATAGGGCAGAAACCCGATTCCCCTGGGCCGATACACCTTCGGGCACAATCCCCGCTGGCGGGTCGAGGGCAAACCGCAGCTGCTCAAACTGCGGGGGCGGTAGAGCGCTGAGGGTTTGAAATAGCGTCAGTCGAGACTGAGACATGGCGCGTTGGGGGCAATGGCTGAGCCAATCCTAACCGAAGACTGCCAGCGGTGCTGATTGCCGGTGGGCTGTTGGGATGTAACCAACCTGAATTCGGTTACTGAGGTTACTATAGCCATCGCCACGAAGGTTAGGACGTTTCCCTAGATAACCTACCAGCGATGGCTATACGCCTGCTCGCTGCCCCAGTTTTTGCGGTTGGCGATTGTCTATGTCCTCAGCGAACTGGCCAACGCTATATTTTGTGGATATCAAAACTGACTGCTGTTTGATCATCATGGACGAAAACCCGAGCATTATTGCTCACATTTCTGTCGGCACCAAAGAATCTGTCCATGCCTGGGTTGAGCTAGAGAGACCCTAGGAGGTCAGGGCTTTTTCGATCCGGCGGTCAGGAATCAGCCACAGGATGGCCACCAGGATATACAGCAGGCAGGCTAGCCAGGGAATGAAAAAGGCCAGGGGAATGGCGATCGCATAGATCACTACCGATACTTTGCCCTTCCAGTCGCGGCCCAGGGCGATCGCGAGGGCAGAGTCGCGACCCTCACAGCTAATCAACGCCTGGGTCAAAATAAAATAGGCGATCGCCGCACACAGCAGCACTACGCCATAAAAGACCACGGGCAAAACCGCAAATGGGTTCTCGCCCAGCCACCCCGTCACAAACGGAATCAGCGACAGCCAAAACAGCAGGTGCAGGTTGGCCCACAGCACGCTGCCGTTCACCCGTTTGACCACCTGGAGCAGATGGTGGTGATTGTTCCAGTAGATGGCCAGGTAAACGAAACTCAGCACATAGCCCAAAAACACTGGAATCAGCGGTCGCAGTGCCACCAACCCTTCTTCGTGGGGTACCTTCAGCTCCAGCACCATAATCGTGATGATAATAGCCAGTACCCCATCGCTGAAGGCCTCCATTCTGCCCTTGCCCATGGCTAACTGCGTCCTTTACCTGGCTGTGATCACTAACTCAGTTGTCAAGCGGATAGTATTCTAAACAGACCGATTTAGGCAACCTCAGGCCCCCTTGGATGCCTTGGGCCTACCAGGCTTTAGCTTTGCCGAGCCGCCGTGGCAAACGCCTGGGGAAAGGAAACCCCATCGGGCAGGCGACTGAGGGTGCTGATGCCCGCCATCATCGCTGGGACGATGCCACCCATATAGATATCTGCCCCGGTTAGATAGAGGCCGGGAAGCGGGGTCTCCACCCGAGTCCAGCCAGCATTTTGAGGGGCAAACCGCTCGGGGGCGATGGCGAGGCCGTAGATACCTCCCTTGGGGTGGGCGGTGAAATGTTCGTTGGTGAGGGGGGTCGAAAGTTCGGTATAGATCACCAAGTCGGCAAAGCCTGGGTAGTGGCGATCGACCTGGGCAATCAGCGATTGAGCCATGCGCTGCTTCATCTGCTGGTAGGCATCATTGCGATGGAGCCAGGGCTGGGCTTTCCAGGGCTGGAAGGTGTCGTAATCGACCCAGGTGATGATTTCTGCGGTATGGGCCTGGGCCTGGGGATCCTTCAGCGAAGGGAAGGAGACGTAGCACTGGGGAGCTGGTGTTTCCCCAGTCCACTGTCGCCGCTGTCGATAGGTGGCGTTGTGATCCAGCGATTCATAGATCCAGTGATTTTCACCCCTAAAGCCGAGTTTTCTAGGGTCATCGGACAGTCCTAAATAGACGGTCACATTGCAAATCGAAGCATGCTGTTCGACAAACTGCCCCAGGGATGCCCGAAAGGGAATCGGGTAATCTGCCGGAATCAGCTTGAGATAGGTGGTGGCGGCCCCAGTGTCGGAGACAATGGCCGGTGCGTAGTAGGTTTCAACGGTTTCGCTCGGGGTATTGGTAGAGCGCACCTGAACCCCCACGGCTCGACCCGCTTCTACTAACACCTGGGTGACTTCTCGGTTGACCAGCACGCGTCCGCCCTGGGCCTCGACGATGGGCACGACAGCACGGGCGATCGCCCCCGCCCCGCCCACGGGATAGTAGGCTCCCTTGAGATAGTGCAGCGCTACGGTGGCATGCACCGCAAAGGGGCTGAGGGCGGGCGGCAGCCCATAGTCACCCCACTGCGACGCCAGCAAGGCCTTGAGCTGGGGATGGGTAAAGTGGCGATCGAGGTAGGTCTGGGTGGTCAGGTCGATCCCGATCCCACTCCAGCACTGCCCCAGACGGCCTACCCACCGCAACAACCAATTGCCATTGACCCGCAGGTTGCGGAAAAACAGGGCGGCGGCGGCCCTGGGTAAATCGCGAAAGTACCGCCGAATCGCTCGCTTTTCGCTGGGGAATTGGGCGATCAGATCAGCCTGAAACTGCTTTGGATTGCCGTACAGATCGAAGCTAAACCCAGGATAGACAAAGCGCTCAAAGGGTTCGGCCATGCGAGTCCACTGCACGGCCCGCTGGGTGATCAAATCAAACAGCTGTCGAGTCGATGACCCGGCACCCATCTGGCCCACGTAGTGCAATCCCACATCCCAGTGAAACTGCTGCCGCTTGAAATCGTGGGTGAAGCCACCGGGCTTGAAGTGGCGCTCTAGCACCAGCACCCGCTTACCCCGCAGCTGGGCCATCAGACTGGCTACGGTCAAGGCCCCCATGCCAGACCCAATCAAAATCAGGTCGTAGGTGTGATTGGCCCGTGACCCGGTGAACTGGGGGCTTGTGTCGCGATCGCGATCGCCATTGTCGGTCGAGCTATAACCTTGCCGAGGCTGGGACATTGCCGTTCCTCCAGTGCATCAAGGAATGTTTACGGTGACAACATTAGAATAGCGCCAAATGTTGACGGCGTAAACATAGAGCCTGTAAACTTTTGTTCCAGGCGACTGACCGGAAGCAGGGGGCCAATGGCCAAGAAAACCACCTATCACCACGGAGATTTGCGCCAGGCATTGGTGGATGGCGCGATCGCCATGATTGCCGAACAGGACATCGGCAGGCTTTCTCTGCGGGAAGTGGCGCGTCGGGTTGGCGTATCCCACGCGGCCCCCTACCGCCATTTTCAGGATCGAGAGGAATTGCTGGCGGCGGTTGGTGAGGAAGGCTTTATTGGGTTAACCCAGGCCATGGAAACGGGCCAAGCCCAAGCCGCCGCCGATCCCCTGGAGCGCCTCAGGGCAACTGGGGTCGCCTACGTGCAGTTTGCAGTCACCCATCCCTCCCATTACCGGGTGATGTTTGGCAGCTTTGGCGCCGAGCATTGCCCCCACCCCCAGCGAGCCCAGGTCGGCTGGCAGGCGTTTCAAGTTTTGCTCACCAGTATTGAGGCCGGACAGCAGGCTGGCGTTCTACGGACTGGCGACGCTATGCAGCTAGCGTGGGTCGCCTGGTCAACCGTCCATGGCTTGGCCATGCTACTGATCGACAAACGCTTACCCGTGACTCAGCCAGAGGCGATGACGGCCCTGGCAGAATTTGTCACCCAAATGTTGATTGGCGGGCTGGCGATCGCACCTCCCACAGAACCCTGAGCCCAGATGCCCGCTACCGTTTAGGTCGCCACCGGCTCCTTGGCCTCAAACTTGAGCTTGGCGCGCTTAAAAGGTTCAGGAATCTCCACCGGGTACTTACCCGTAAAGCAGGCCGAGCAAAAGCTGCTGGGGTCTTGGTAGGTGGCGTCTAGCATCCCCTCCCAGCTCAGATAGGCCAGAGAGTCTACGCTAATCTGCTTGGCAATATCCTCGACAGATTTGGTGGCGGCGATCAGCTGGTCTTGGTTGTCGGTATCGATGCCGTAGAAGCAGGGGTGGGTGACCGGCGGCGACGAGATCCGCATATGTACCTCAATCGCTCCGGCATCGCGCAGCGCCTGCACAATCTTGCGGCTGGTGGTACCCCGCACAATCGAGTCATCGACAATCAGCACCCGCTTACCCTCCAGCACGTCTTTAAGGGGGTTGAGCTTCATGCGAATGCCCACCTCCCGCATCGACTGGGTGGGCTGAATAAAGGTGCGCCCCACATAGCGATTTTTGATCAGCCCCTCGGCGTAGGGAATTTTTGACTGCTGAGAAAAGCCGATCGCCGCCGGGATGCCCGAGTCAGGCACTGCCATAATCAAATCCACATCGGCGGGCGACTCTTTGGCCAGCTGATGGCCCAGGCGACGACGGTAGCTGTAGAGGCTTTCGTCGTTGACAATGCTGTCGGGCCGAGAGAAGTAGATCATCTCAAATACGCAGAGCTTGCGCTGGGTGGCCTCAGCCCACTGTCGAGAAATCATGCCCTGGGGGGTAATCCACACCAGCTCGCCGGGGGCGATGTCGCGCACGTAGGTCGCGCCAATGATATCGAGGGCGCAGGTTTCTGAGGCCAGCACATAGTGGGCCGGCTGACCCACCTCAGGGATCTCATGGTCGAGTACCCCCAGCACCAGGGGCCGAATGCCCTGCTGATCGCGGGCACCGATAATACCGTCCGGCGTGCCGATGACCAGACTAAAGGCTCCGTGGCAGCGATTAAAGGCCGTTGCGGCGGCGCTCACCCAGTCGGCCCCGTCGTTAACGGCCTCGGCCAGGGCAAAGGCGATCATCTCTGAGTCGGTAGTAGTAATGAGGTCGTGGTTGCGATCGATCAGTTCTTCGCGCAGGTCGGCGGCGTTGACCAGGTTGCCGTTGTGGGCTAGGGCCAGGTCGCCTAGCCGGGTGGGCACCATGGCGGGCTGGGCATTGCAAACATGGCTCGACCCAGTCGTAGAATAACGGGTATGGCCTACCGCAATGTGCCCTGACAAATCTTGCAAAATGTGGTCGTCAAATACCTGGGACACCAGACCCATGTGCTTGTAGCAATGGCTGCCTGAAGCATCAAAGGTGGCAATGCCCGCCGACTCCTGGCCCCGATGCTGGAGGGCAAATAAACCGAAATAGGCCAGTCGAGCCACCTCTTCATCGGGCGCATAGAGCCCGAAGATGCCGCAGGCCTCTTCGGGTTTATCAGGGCGATCCTGATCGGAATCCTGGGACTCGTCGAAGAGAGCTTCAGAGGGGAACGTCATGGGGGTGCAGGGTGTCTTTTAGAGAACGCAATGGCACAGGAGCAAAACTTCATAACGTATCTGGCAGCTGCATTTTGCCTTCAATGCGTGCCCAGCTTCATCATAGGGTGGGGGCTTTCAAAACTGCATTAGAAACTACCGAACCCACCCCCGGTATTTAATAATTCCTTAATATTATGAGTGAATCATAGCATCCGAAGTCTTCCTAACGTTGAAGGCGCTGAGGTTAAATGTAGCCACGGACAGCTTTAACAGCATGGGCATGGCATGACCTGAGAGGCTGGAGCTTAGACCAGGCTAAGAATTTCGAGGGCCGACGCTTTGACGCAGTTTGCCACCATTAATAGCAGGGGTTCGGTGTTGCCAGACTGCCAAGCCACGACGGCATCGATGTAGGTGGCTCTATCAGCAGCTTGAACGATCGCCAGGGGATAACCCATTCGCAACAGATGTAGATTCATCAAGAGGCGGGCGACTCTACCATTGCCAGCGGTGAATGGGTGGATGGTGACTAAACGAGCGTGGGTTTCTGTGGCAATTTCAACGGGGTGGATCGGGTGGGACTGGGATAACCAGTCGCCAAATTCATCCATAAGATCGGGTATTTTGATGGCGTCGGGATAGCGATAGTTAGACCCCGCTGCCATACTTTCAGTCATCTATCTGCGGTTGGGAGACCAGTGCCGTGGTTACGGGTGAAGAATGTGGGTGCGATCGCACCCATGCTCAACCCTCGCCCGCCAGCTTCCGTGCAATCGCCGTCTGCCAGGTCTCAGCCAGCTCCGCCACGGCGGCGGTGCTCACCGTTTGACCCTCCTGAGTTGCCAGGGTCAGTACATCGCCATCGACCGTGCCCAGCCACTGCCAGTGGTCGGGCAGGCGATCGCCCAGGTAGGCTTCCCACTCCGCCTGATGCCCAGGGCTGACCGAGACCACAATTCTGGCGCCGCCCTCACCAAACAGCAGCCGATCCCACCGCTGATGAGGCTGAGATAATTCTATGGGAAGCTGAACCACTGCCCCCAGTTGACCGCTAATGCAGGATTCTGCCAGGGCTACAGCCAGCCCCCCCTCGGCGCAGTCGTGGGCCGAGCGCACCCAGCCCTGGGCAATGCCCTGGCGGCAGGCCGCCTGTACCTGCTTTTCCAGCGCCATATCGATCGCGGGAGGATGCCCGGTGGCTTGACCGTGAATCGTCGCCAGGTATTCTGAACCGCCCAGGGTCACCAGGGGCTGCCCCTCTGCCATCGCTGTCGTGGTCTGATCCACAGGAATGCCCAAGAGATAAATCAGATCCCCTGCCTGCTGCCAGCCCTGGCCGCAGGTGCGGCTGAGGTCATCGATTAGCCCCACCATACCGACCACGGGGGTGGGGTAGATCGGCTGGGGATTGCCCTGGCTATCGACGGTTTCGTTGTAGAGCGAGACATTGCCCCCCGTGACTGGGGTCTCAAACTCGCGACAGGCATCCGCTAACCCCCGGCAGGCTTCGGCCAGTTGCCAGTAGCCAATGGGCTTCTCAGGGCTGCCAAAATTCAAATTGTCGGTCACCGCCAGGGGCAGCGCTCCGACGCAGCTGAGGTTGCGGGCGGCCTCGGCTACGGCGGCCTTGGCCCCCTCGTAGGGGTTGAGGTAAACGTGGCGGGCGTTGCAGTCCACCGTGGCGGCCAGGCCGCGCTGCACCCCACCCGGCTGATAGTCGGGTACCGCTTCCTGAGGGCGCAGGCGAATGACGGCGGCGTCACCCTGGCCGGGGCAGTGCACGGTGTTGTTTTGCACCTGATGGTCGTACTGGCGGTAGACCCAGGCTTTGGATGCGATCGTCGGCTGGGCCAACAGCTGGTGGAGAATATCAGTCCATGGGGTTTCTCCCGAGTTGGGCAGCGCAATGCCTGCCGCTGAGCAGGGTGGCAAGCTCTCCTCACGCCAGGCCCAGGCAGTTTGGGCGTAGTCGGGCGGCTGACTCAGCAGCTCGTGGTGGTAAACAGGTGTGTTTTCAGACAGGGCCAGGGCCGGAATTTCGGCAGCCGTTTCCCCCTTGAACAAAATCCGCACGATGGGCTCTGGGATCACCGTACCGGCGACCACGGCATGGAGCCCCCAGCGCTCAAAGATCTCGATCACCTCGGCGGCGCGGCCCCTGGCGACCACAAACAGCATCCGCTCCTGGGATTCTGACAGCAGGTATTCGTAGGGCACCATGCCGGTTTCGCGCACCGGAATCAAATCCAGATCGAGCTCGATGCCGACGACGCCTTTAGCGGCCATCTCAGCGGTAGAGCAGGTGAGCCCTGCCGCGCCCATATCCTGGGCCGCCACAATCGCCCCCGTCTTAAATGCCTCTAAACAGGCTTCCACCAATGATTTCTCTAAGAATGGATCACCGACCTGCACGGCGGGGCGATCGCGCTCCGACTCGTCGGTCAGCTCGGCGCTGGCAAAGCTGGCTCCGCCCATGCCGTCACGCCCGGTGGTAGAGCCGACATAGACCACGGGGTTACCCAGGCCCGCCGCTCCCGACTTGACGATCTCGGTGGTTTCCATAATCCCGATCGCCATCGCGTTTACCAGCGGGTTGCCGTTGTAGGCGCTGTCAAAATAGACCTCGCCGCCTACGGTGGGCACCCCAAAACAGTTGCCGTAGTGGGCAATGCCCGACACTACTCCCTGGCACAGGCGACGGGTGCGGCTGTCGGCCAGATCGCCAAACCGCAGGGAGTTGAGCACGGCGATCGGCCTTGCCCCCATGGTAAAAATATCCCGCAGAATGCCGCCGACCCCGGTGGCCGCTCCCTGGAACGGCTCCACCGCCGAGGGGTGGTTGTGGGACTCGATTTTGAAGGCTACCCGTAGGCCATCGCCCGCGTCGATAATGCCCGCATTTTCCCCTGGCCCCACCAGCACCCTGGGCCCCTCGGTGGGGAACTGCTTGAGTAAGGGGCGCGAGTTTTTGTAGCAGCAGTGCTCTGACCACATCACGCCAAACATGCCGAGCTCGGCCCGGTTGGGGTGGCGACCCAGGCGCTGAACAATGTCGTTGTACTCCTCGGGCTTAATGCCTTCGGAGGCGATTTCGGCGGGGCTAAAGGGGGCGGTAGAGAAGGCCGTCATGGTGCATCGGGGGGAAGTTGCCTACCGATCTTAGCCCCAATGAGGGTTTGGCATTTGGATCTTAGATTGGAGATTCGTGGCTTGGCACCTCAGAGCTGAACACAGCCTACAGCTCCCTCAGCAAAGCGTAGATTTGAACCGATGTTTAGATCAGTTGTTTAGACCATCAGAGTCACCGCAACTTCTTCCAGCACTGCTGCGAAATCTAACAACACTTCCGCCGATGCTTTGAGCTGGTCGCCCGTCTGTCCACCAAATTTATGCATCAAACTATCTGCACATTGCCCATATAGTGATGCAATCTCTGCATAGCGGTGCTGGGTGAGACTTATTTCAATGGAACGACGATCGGTTTTGGACGGTTTGCGCTCCACAAAACCAGCTTTTTCCAATCGATCAATCAGTGCAGTCACAGATCCGCTAGTGAGACCAGTGTTTTCCCCGATGACCTTAGGAGTAAGCGGGCCGTCTTCCAGAAGATTGAGCGCGCGCAGGTCATTCCGCTGTAGGCCAAGGCGCTCCGAGATCCCGTAGTCAATGGCGTCGATCGCCCCATGGATTCTTCGACTTGCCAGGATCAGAGCCTGAAGTGCTTCACGGTCGTCCAAAATATATTCCTTGACAATCAAGATACTTGGCGGTCTAGTTATAGATAAGTGTAGGACGAACTGCCTGCGCGAAGCGTCACCATCAATTCTGAGCGGAGAAGAATATGGAAAATGTGTTATTAGGGCTAGGGTTACTTGCGGGTTTGGGGCTTGCAATAGCCATATTCTTTCTGCCCAACGCTGTCCGCTATTCAGAAAAAATCGTCATCAATGCTCCCGTCGAACAGGTGTACGACAATATTCGCCTGCAAGAACGACTGATGCTGTGGTCGGCTTGGCCTGAGGCCACTGGCTCAACCTGTTCTCTTGAGAATGAGGATGGGAGTGTTGGTGCCCGTACCGTTTTCTTTGACCAGGGGAAGCGTTTTGAGCACCAAGAAATTGTTGACCTCAAGCCGAACCAGAAAGTCGCTTTGACCCTGAATTTTATCAATACTTATCACAGACCTTTTCATCTGCCCGCAAGGCTGTTCGGTATTGTCAAATGGACTCGAGCTCTTCAAGTCAAGGATCTTGAAGGCTTGAAACAGTATTCCGAACTAAAACTGCAAAAGGCTCTGTGATGCGCTGGTGGCGTCTTCCCTATCATTCCGTCAGTCCTGCGATCGCGCCAGTAAAAAGTCTCGAATGGCGGCATCCTCTGATAGACCGATCGCCCGCTGGTAGGCTTCTTTGGCGGCGGCCTGGTTGAGGCGCTGCAGCAGATGGGCCTTCAGTGCCCAGTAGGGCTGGTAGTTGGCGATCGCCTCAGCAGGCAGAGTATTGAGCAGGGCCAACCCTTGCTCGGGGCCTTTTGTCTCGGCGATCGCCGCCGCCTGACTCACCAACGCCCCCAGGGTCGGTGACAGCTGAATTAACCCCTCGTAAAGCAGCACCAGAGCATCCCAGTCGATCGCAGCCCCTCGCAACCGCTGGGCATGAATGGATTGAATCGCCGCCTCTAGCTGAAAACGACCCAGTTGACTTAGGGATGCCGCCTGGGCCAGTTCGTGCTCGGCCGCGGCGATCATCGCCTGCGACCAGCGTCGGGTATCCTGCTGGTCGAGGGGCACATAGCCCCCCTGGGCATTGCGCCGAGCGTCACGGCGAGCCTCGCAGTAGAGCATCAGGGCCAGCAATCCTCGGGCCTCGGCCGCCTGGGGCATGAGCTGAACGCACAATCGCGCCAGCCATAGGGCCTCCTCAGCAAAACCGCGATCGCGAGGATCGGCGCCATCGACGGTTTCCCATCCCTGGGTGTAGGCCGCATAGATAGCAGCTAGGACAGCGTCTAGACGCTCCGGCAAATCTTCGGCCATGGGTAGTTCAAAGGCAATGCCCGCATCGCGAATTTTAGCCTTGGCCCGCACCAGGCGCTGCCCCATAGTGGTGGGGGCTACTAAAAACGCCGAGGCAATCTGGGCCGCATTTAAGCCCAGCACCGTTTGCAGCATCAGCGGCGTGTGCAATGCCCCATCGATCGCCGGGTGAGCACAGATAAACAGCAGCTTGAGGCGATCGTCCGGAAAAGTCGCACCATCGCTATCTGAAACGCTATCTGAGACTGAAGCCACGACCGCATCCCTCACCGTTAAGGCGTTGAAAACCTGCTCCTGGGTCTGGCTACGGCGCGCCGTATCGATCCACCGGCGGCGCGCAGTCACCAGCAGCCAGGCTTCAGGATTGGTGGGGGTCCCCTGCTCTGGCCAGGTGCTCAGCGCCTTGAGGAAAGCATCGCCGAGGGCATCTTCCGCCGCCGCCAAATCTCGGGTTTGGGCCGCCAGGTAGGCGACCAGTCGCCCGTAGGAATTGCGGGCCGCCAGTTCTGCCGCTCGGCGTGCATCCATGGGCTACTCCCTGGGGTTAGTCTGCTGCCAGGCTGGTAGCCCTTCGATCCGCCTATACCAGGCCTGAATATGGGGATAGTCCGCCAGGGGAAACCGGGCTGGTTCGGCATAGGTCAAGTCGCTAGCCACCGAAAAGTCAGCCAGGGTAAGGGCATTGCCCACCAAAAAGTCGTGCTCCGCTAGGTAGTTATTGAGAACAGCGGCCTCCGCGTGAAAGCGCTCAGCTGCCTTTTTGACTACCTGAGGGTCAGGCTCACCTCCCAGCATGGGCTTGACGAAGTTCTCGTACTGCAAAGGCTGGCAGGCGGCGTGCCAGTGGGCCAGCTGCCAGCTCTGCCAGCGCATAATGTCGGCCCGCACCTGGGCGCTCTCGGGCCAGAGTGAGTTGGCAGTCCGACTGGCCAAATACTGCATGATGGCGGTCGCCTCCCACAGGACAAAATCGTCATCATGTAGCACCGGCACGCGCCCGGTGGGGTTAAGGGCCATAAATTCAGGAGTGCGCTGCTCACCCTGCTGCAGGTCGACCAGCCGCAGATCGAGAGGCAAATCCAGGTGGATTGCCACCGCGTGAGCCTTACGGGTATTGGGGGAGGGGGGGAAGTAGTAGAGTTTCATCATCAAAGATTTCCTAGGCAGGATTAGCGGGGGCTAACGGGCGTACTTCAACGGCGCAGTTGCTAGCGGCGGGGCAGCGGGCGGCCCAGTCCAGCGCTGCATCTAAATCGGCCACATCAATGAGAAAAAAGCCGCCGAGCTGCTCTTTGGTATCGGCGTAGGGGCCATCCTGCACCTGCCGCTGACCGTTTTGCAGCCGCAGGGTGGTGCCCGTGTGGCTAGGATGTAGCTCCGCGCCGCCAACCATAATTCCGGCTTCGGCTAGCGCTTGAGAGTAGGCTCTGTAAGCGGGCATGTGCTGTTCACGATTGGCAAAGTCGTGCTCAGTTTCATAGACCAAAATTGCGTACCGCATGGATTTTCTCCATCATCAATGGGTGGTCGTTAGAAGATGTTGAGTTGCCTTCTATAACTACGACGTGTGAGGCCGCCCCATTTCGACAGCGATCGCGATTTTCTCAACTTTCTCCCGAGAGGACTGGATCCCCCACGCACAGTCCTCAAACTCAAGCCATACCTGACAGGTCTGCTGCCCTGTGGGAAAGCAATGGTGCCAACACTCGCAACGCCTCCCTGAGTTACTGTGCGCTCGCACCATAATGTCCCTCAGCAGCAGTAATAAACCCAAACTGAGCGTAGTAAAGCTGGCTGTTGCTACAGGGTCTCGGCTAGAAATCGGTCTAGGTCGGTAAAGGTACCAGCGTGGGTTGTGATCAGCCGTTCATAGCCCTTCATCTCTACCGTAAAACGTTGGAAATATTGGTCGTCGGCTCCGGCTTTTTGCAAATACTTGTAGGTTGTCTCGCCCAAGGCAATGTCAAGCCCCAGTTGCTTCGTCGACGACTCGAGGCGAAAGGCTGCGTTGACGGTATCACCCAGGGGCGTATAGTCGGGGTGGTCGTTGCTGCCGGTGTTACCCACCATGGCATAGCCGGTGTTGATGCCCGCCCCAATTCGTAGGGGAAAAGGGAGGGGAAATTGCCTATGCATTTGCCCCGTCATCTCAGCCAGAGTGCTAACAGCCTGCAAAATTTGTATCATGCTGGCCTGATCGGCTTCCTCTTTGCCGTGGATCCAAACGGCCATAACGGCGTCGCCAATATACTTGTCGACCCAGCTACCGTACTGGCCAATGATTTCTCCAGCTCGGCGAAACCAGGTGCCAATGGCCTCAGAATGGATTTTTTCATCGATCTGGCGCGTCATGACGGTGAAGTCGCGGATATCGATGACCATGACTGAGATCAACTGCCGCACATGCAGCATGGCCGTGGCCGTAGACTCACGGCCTACCCCACCACCGATGGTTTTGTCGATCGCTAGAGCAGCATCGGTGGGCCAAAAGAATTGCAGCTCAGTTTGACCAAAGGTGATTAAGTCGTTGTCATGAAGAACAACCGGAATGCTGACTCGACGACCGTTGACGAAGGTGCCGTTGCGACTACCGAGATCGATTAAGTAAAATTTGCCGTTGTCAGTAATCTGCAACATGGCATGGTTGCGGGAGATCCAGCGGTCGGGAAGCACAAAATTATTGTCGTCGCCCCGCCCCACAGTCCAGCAGTGTTCGCCCATTAGTGAAAGCTGGCGGTCACCAGAGCCAGTCTTTAATGCAAGGTATGGGCCAGATAAAAGAGTCACAGCAGTACGATACAGGCGTAGACGAAAGTCGGCATCATGAGCGATCGCGTCAAAATTTAGGTGCGATCGCGGCAGGCATCCTCAGATGCCCCTCAGATGCCCCCATTATGCCAGAGATGCCCAAGCTCTACTCCATGCTAAGCCAAAGCAGCCGTCAGAAAAAATAGGCCGTCAACCACCAACGTGCTAAAGACAGCCCCGCCAAACGCCCACCAGGCCAACTGCCGAGAGGTTGTCAGGGCGATCGCAGTAGCCACCAACAGAAAAACGACCAAAACAATAGCACGACAAGCCGCTACATCGCTCTCTAGGGCAGCACTAGCCGTTCGCAACACCAGCGGTGCCAGATCGGGGCTCGTCAGCATCAACTGCCGCCAGCTGGGGAAAAGATGCATCCAGTTAATATAGAGGTCAGTAACGGCAGTACCCAGCAGCGAACCCAAGAAGAAATAGCTGCCCACACGACCCCAGCCTTGGCGTAAGCACACCAGGGCGATCGGTAACCCCAAAGCCTCTATGGGCAAGTGCATCACCGGTTCCCAACGAAACCAGCCCCAGTAAAGAGACCCGGTCAGCCAAATCCACCCAAACCCGACAATCAAGTCACCCCACAGGTGCCACTTTGGTCGCCGCATCAGCCAAACCCCCAAGATTAGCCACAGGGGGGTGATGGCCAGACTGACCCAAGGAAAATAGCGCACCAAGGGAGCCTGTAAGAAAACCGGCAATATTACTAAACCCAGCGCTGCTGCAAATACCTTGAGCTGTCGCCCAGAGCGTGCCATCCACCCCTGTATTAGGGCCGAATAAGGCAACAGCCCCTTAATTGATCCAAAACTATAGGAAAGACTCAATGGAATGCTGGGTATCAGGTTAATCATTGTTAACATAACATGCCCTGGGGGGGCATTGCCCTACTCCGGCAGAGTATAGGCCACTATTAAGGTTGTGTTTAGGTTTACACCGACTGACATCCGAGTTAAGCCAGCAAAAAGAAAATCATTTCACTGCCAGCAGGCTAGCTCAAAGACTTTACAATACGCAGCAATGCCCTAGCTCAGACGCAGCTATCGACGTATTTTTCTCTAGCTGGATGGATTGCTTTTAACTATAACGATCCAGCGCAGTCTAGGCTAGCTGCCCCAGCAGCTTTCAGATTGTTCACGACAGATGAACTTCAAGGCTGACTGCTCCCTCCGGGTAACCATGGGGTTATGGTTTACAAAATTATGGTTATGTACTTATGACTAATTTGCTACTGGGCTGGGCTCAGCCCTTCGATTTGACGACTATGGTGGCTCAAGTCGGCGATACTGCCCCCATAACCGGGAGTATGAGCCTGTTTCAAGCCATTGTGATTGGCATTGTGCAAGGGATGACCGAGTTCTTGCCGATTAGCAGCACAGCCCACGTCAAAATGGTGCCTGTCGTGTTGGGTTGGGGAGATCCGGGGGTGGCCTTCACCGCCGTTATTCAGCTGGGCAGCATTGCCGCCATGATTTGGTATTTCTGGGATGATTTACGCCAGGTTGTAGGCGGCATGGTGAAAGCCGCCTTGAGGGGCAAATACCAATCCTCAGACTTTCGCCTGGGGCTCGGTATTTTGTTGGGTACTATCCCAATTGTGGTGGGAGGGCTGTCGATTAAGGCCTTGATCCCTGACTTTGATAATTCGCCCCTGCGCAGCAGCGCCACGATTGCCGTAGTGTCTATCGTGATGGCGTTGTTGCTGGGGTTGGCCGAGGTCATCAGCACCCGCCAACGATCTTTTGATGCGCTAACCCTCAAAGATGGCGTGACCATGGGCTTTGCCCAGGCTTTGGCGTTAATTCCGGGGGTGTCGCGATCGGGGTCTACCCTGACGGCTGGTTTATTTATGGGGTTAGAACGTGCGACCGCCGCCCGGTTTTCCTTCCTCTTGGGCATTCCGGCTATATCTCTAGCTGGCTTAGTAGAGCTCAAGGGCCTGTTAGAAGGAGGGCTGGGCGGGGTCTCTT
>NZ_JADEWX010000147.1 GCF_015207395.1 Nodosilinea sp. LEGE 07088 | reverse complement strand
ATTGCGGGCCAGATGTTTGATAATGAATATGACTTAGCCATGACCGTCATTGACGGCATGGAAGCCCGCAGTAAAGCCGGTGATTATCCGCTGGAACGTTTTATATTTAATTGCGCCTAGCTACTTAGAGGAATACTATAGGAAACTCATAGGAAAAGGCGACAGCTCTGTTTGGTAACGGTTTACCCTGAATCCTGAATGCCGGTTGAGTCAAGCTACAGCTACCACTTCAGCAGGTCAGCAATCTGCCGGGCTAAGGTCAGCGGGTTAAAGGGTTTAGTGATCACCCCCGCAATATCGAGGGTGGTAAACCGGGCGCGATCGCGGGCCAACACCTTAGACGTCAGCACAATCACCGGCATAGCCTCGGTAACGGGATGGTTGCGGAGTCGGTCGTATAGCTCAAAGCCATCCATATCGGGCATTGAAATATCGAGCAGAATAGCGTCGATCGCCCCCTTCTGGGCCAGCCGCAGGCCCTCGGCCCCAGAAGTTGCGCCCAGGGTCTGCCAGCCGCCCAGCTCTTCCAGCGCCGCCTGAACGATGTCGCGAATGTCGTCTTCGTCATCCACAATCAACAGGCATTTAGTCATGGGAGGTGTATTCCTTGATGGGCAGGGCGACATAGAAGGTGCTGCCCTGGCCTACCTCACTTTCGACCCAAATATGGCCCTGGTGCTGCTGCACAATGCGTTTGCAAATGGCCAACCCCAGACCAGTGCCGCCCCGCTGGCGGGAGTCGGAGGCATCTACCTGCTGAAACTGGTCGAAGATCAGCGCCAGCTTCTCAGCCGGAATGCCGCGCCCAAGGTCTTGAACAGTGAAAAGAATATGGGTAGAGGGGGCGCTGTGGCTGACTGGCTGAGCGAGGCTCCCTACCTCCCACTCTTTAGCCTTCAGCCACACGGTTGCCCCCGATGGCGAAAACTTGATCGCGTTGCTGAGCAGATTGGTAAACACCTGTAGCAGGGCATCGGGGGCAGCCCACAGGACGGTGCTAAAAGGGGTGAGCAATAGGGTGATGCCCGCCTGATCGGCCATGGGCTGCACGCTATCGATCGCCTGATACATCAGCCGCGCGACCTGGCAGACTTCTTTTTCGAGCTGTACCTGCCCCGACTCTAGGCGCTCAAAGCTGAGGATATCATCGACCAGGTGCACCAGGCGATCGCTGTTGTTGATGGCGATATTGAGCATGTGCTGGGCTTTTTCGGGACGGCCCCCATAGACCCCCGCTCCCAGCAGCACCAGCGCCCCCTGAATAGCGGTGATCGGGGTCCGCAGCTCGTGGCTCACCACCGAAATAAAATCGTCTTTCATGCGATCGATTCTCTGCTGCTCACGCTGGTCCTGAACATAGGCGACACAATATAAAAAATCTCCCTCCGGATCAAAAACCGGGGCGGCATGGATAAACACTGGAATCGTCTTACCCTGCTTGTCTAGGTATCGTTTGTTCATCTGCGACGAACTCACCTGACCCATGACAATCTGTCTAAATCCAGCCAGGGCAGCGTCTAGATCTTCGGCATGGGTAATCTCTGGAAAGGTCAGCTCCAGCAGTTCTGCCAGGGTGTAGCCAACCAGGTCGCAAAAGTAGGTATTGGCTTTAATAAACCGCCCCATGGCTGACACCAGCGTTACCCCCACGGGAATATCGTCAAAGGCCCGACGAAACAGCGTCTCACTCTGGCGCAGGGCAGCTTCGACCTGCTTGCGTTCGCTAATATTCTCCACGGTGCCGACAATGCGCACCACCTTACCGACTTCATTGCAGAGGGGAAACGCCTTCGATCGCAGCCAGCGCAGCTCGCCCGCAGGGGTGGTGTAGCGATACTCCTGGTCAAAGGGTTCGCCCTGTTGTTCGCGGTCTAGGGCGGCCTCTATGCGGGGGCGATCGTCGGGGTGAATGCGTGATATCCACTGCTCTATGCTGTCAGGGTTGCGATCGGGAGCACAGCCCCGAATAGTCCAATAGGCTGAGTTGACGTAGGAATAATGCGCCGTTGTGGTTTCGTAGACAAAAAACCCCTCCTCTACAGCCTCAGCCAGCTGCTGAAAGCGGGTTTCACTGGCTTGGAGGGCGCGTTGAGCCGCGTTGAGGGCTCCGAGGTCAACCTGAGCACCGCAGCCCAACCCCCGCCGGGCCAGCCCCATCGCCAGTAACGCCCCGCTCATCAGTGATCCGAGGATCACCATCCCTAGGGGCAGCACCTCGCTTAGCCACCAGTCAGGCCTAGTTTCTGAGCCCCAGGTGAGGGACAAGCCAGAGACTAAGCCGCAGAGCTGAGAGATAGGAATCACCACGACGCTACTCAAATCAGGGCAAGGTCAGCGATCGCTTGAGGTCAGACAAGCGTTGGGCCAGCTCACGTAGCGGTGGGGGCTGCTGGGAGCTACTTAGCAGGGCTTCTAGATCTTCGGCCACCGCCGCCGCCTGGGTATAGCCAAATAGCGCTAACCCGCCTGCCAGCTTATGCACTTCGGTCTGAGCTAGCTGCCGCTGCTGGAGGCTGAGGTGGTCGTTTTCCACGGCCTCAATGGCCGACTCTAAAATTTTGAGCCGCTGCTCTAGGGCGGTCTGGAACCGCTGAGTCGCCTGCTGCATGACTCCCTCCAGCCGGGCTGGGGCCGATGGTAACGGCTCGCTATCTCCCTGAGGGGCGGGCCGGAGGCGATAGCCCAACCCGTACACCGTTTCAATGGGGTTGGCGACCAACCCGGCCCCCTTGAGCCGCTGACGCAGATCTTTAATCAGGTTGGTGACCGAGCCGTCTACCGGGGTGTCATCCATGGGCCAGAGGTGGTCGATAATGGCGCTGCGGGTCAGCAGCCGCTGAGGATAGCGCATAAACAGCTCTAGCAATTCATATTCTTTGGGGCGACAGGCAACCGGGCGCTGCTGGCAGGTGACTTGGGTCAGGGCCGGGTCGAGGCACAGCTCTCCCCAGGTCAGCAGCGGTGAGGCGACACCCTGGTTGCGGCGCAGCAACGCCCGTACACGAGCTAACAGTTGAGAGGCGTCGCCGGTCTTGGCTAGATAGTCGTCAGCTCCGGCATCGAGCCCGGCCACAATGTCGTCGCTGGCCCCTTTCACCGTCAGCATTAAAATCGGGGTGTGGCTACCCTGGGCGCGCAGGCGACGGCACACCTCTGGCCCATCTAGGGATGGCAGCACCCAGTCTAGAATCACCAGATCGTAGGGCCAGCACAGGGCCATATCTAAGCCTGCGGCCCCATCGGCGATCGCATCCACCGTATAGCGATGGGCCGACAGCGTACCGATTAACCAATCACTAATCAATGAATCGTCTTCGACTAAAAGAATCTTCATCGTCCAAACGTGCTCAAGGAGAATTGATATCGCCGCAGCTACATCGCCCTATACAATACTGGCCTCCAGTCGATCACTTCAATCCCCCTCAACAGCCAATAACCGGGCAAACCCTTAACCGCCTACCCAGGCAGAAACTGGCAAAACCGATAGGCTCTAAGGGCAGTCTCTAAGGGCACTGTGCAAAAGGGTTGTGCCCAGAGCTCGGCGGTATTGGGGTTAGAGGTCGGCCTAGAGCACCGGTACAGTATGGCTAAAAACCCGGTTTATTTGTCGCTGCCCTAACGGCATGACTGGCATTCTGGCCGAGAAACCGGGTTTCTGTACCGGCGTTCTAGGTAACCGCTGCTAGCGGCAGTCGATATTGGGCGATCGCCTCATAGCAAGTGGCGACGGGCGCACGATCGCCCATGGCCACCACTAAGGCATCGAAGGCATGGCGGTGCTTTTCGAGCAGGGTCTTGGCCTGGAGAGCAGCCCAGCGCTGTTTGAGTTTGGCTTCGGCGGGCGATCGCCCCAGGGCGCTCCAAAACAAACCCAGCGCTTGCATGTCGTTGTCGCCGCCCTCAGCATCGCCGTAGACCATTTGCTCGGCGGCAATGCCCGCCATCCACACCTGGCAGTAGCGGTCAATGCTCTGGGGGGTAAGGCGCGCCAGGGCGGCTGGGTCGCCGGGGCCAAACACCACGCCCCCCTGGCCAGGAATGCCCTGTTTCCAGGCTTCCCAGGTGTTGAGGGTGTAGGCCTCGACCGGAATGTCGAGCAACACCGCCGCCAAAAAATGCCCCGCCTCGTGGTGCAGCACCCGCTGGCGATGTGCGGGTGAGGCCCAGGCCACTGTATCCATCAAAATATCGCCAATGCGACCGCTCAGCCCCAGCTGATCGACGCTAAACACCGCCAGCCCCACGGCCACAAACACCGCCACTACCGCTGGTGACAGGTTGATCAGCGGCCCCAGCAGGCTGGCCATGGTGACCCCAAAAACGACGATGGCAATGGTGTTGAGGGTGGTGTCGCGCATGGAGTCTCCAGCAGATAGCGATCGCCCGAGCCTAGAGGGCTCTGATACAGGCGGCGTTGCTCTATGGTAGCGGGGATAGGGGTAGCGGGGATAGGGCGCTGGAGCCAGGGGCTCAAAAGATCCCCGCCTCTAGCTGCCTGGCGGTTTGGAGCTGGTCTTGCAGGCGATCGCGACCGGCCTCGGAGTGCTCAATCGCCACGCTCTGCAGCAGGGCCGGAAAGAACAGCGTCGTCCAGTCGGCGAGCAGGGGGCAGCGGGTACTGCCCCGGCGCAGTATGACCCGCTGAGCATCGGCATCCCAAACAAAGGCGGCGGCGGCCCCCAGGGCGATCGCCGCTATGTAGGGTTCACTCGGGCAGCTGGCGGCATCAGCGCCATTCAGCGGCGGCGATCGGTACTGAGGGCGGGCTATGGGCTGAAAGCTCACCCGGTGGTCGTGGGCCTGCACTCCCAGCCGCGTCGCTTCGATTTGAATGCCTTCGCCGCCCACCACAAACAGCAGGTCGCGGCGAAACTCGGGGCTGGGGAAGCCCACCCCCTGGAGCGCCACCGGTAGGGCAGAACGCTCTACCCCGGCGGCCAGCAGAGCCCCCGTCAGCAAAATCCGCTGAAACCCAGCCACATCCCATTCGGTAATCAAGCCGCTACCCAGGGCCTCGTGATACAGCCGGGCCAGGGCGCGAATGCGGGGAGCGTCGGCCCCATCGACGGCCACGAGTTCCTGCACGTTGAGGGTCTCCTGGCCGTAGAGACGTAGCGATGCCTCAGTCCCGCCGTAGACTGAGATATCTGGAGCTTCTCTGAGATAGATCGCCAGACTGCGGCGAAAGGTACGATAGCGTCGGTCGCCAGGGTCGGTGGGGGTAAAGGCCTGGTCGAGTAAGCGGCCCAGGTGGGCCTGAAAGCCTACGGCCTGCTTCAGAGCGGCGCTCACGCCAATATCCTGGTGGGTGGTGACCAGGGTGGTGTAGAAAGCTTCGTGCAGGCCTGCTCCCTGCTGAGCCAGCTGCCTGTAGGCCCTGATATCGGCCGCGATCGCCCCCAGCTGGGCCGATAAAACCGGCTCCTTTTGGGCCAAAATTTGCCAAAAGCGCGGACTAAAGGCGTGGTCTTTCAGAACGGCGTAGAGAATGTCACCGCCCTTGGGCTGTTGAGCCGCCCCAGACACCATCGCCAGCAGCAGCAGCCGGCTGTTCTGGTAGGCCTGCTCCAGGCTGTAGCCCGCCTTCTCCTGGCGCGAGACCATCACCGACAGGGTATTGCTGCCGTTGAGGTGAGCCGCCCCCCCAGGGAACAGACGCTTTCCCATGCCCACAGTCGCCCAGTCGCGATCGGTAAACTGCTGCAGCGCAAACCCCAGAGCCGCCGTCTGGGCGGTGGCCAGCGATCGCATCTGGGCGGTGATGGTCGATCGCAGGGCGTGTTTATCGAGCTCGTTTTGCTCGATGGAGGCCGCCAGCGATCGCAGCGGCTCAGGGTAGATGCCCTCCCCGTGAATCCTCATCATGCCCAGGGCCAGGGCGATCGCCCCCTCCTCAGCCCCCACGGTGACATTGGGAAGTTTGGCCATCACCTCCGGCGTGCTCGACAGCTGTCGGCTGCCCAGGGTCGTCGATGTATCGAGGTGCTTGAGCACGGCCAACCGAGCCAGGTGCCCCGTCTTACCGGGCTTAGCCAGCAGCGGGCGCGCCAGCAGCTGCTGCATCGACAGCAGTTGTTCGTCGGCCCAAAAGGAACCCACCCGCCCCGACCCCGAGGTAATTGGCTGGGCGTTGGGCTGGCGCAGCAGCGGATCGTGCAGGGTGCGCAGGGAGTGATCGAGCATCCACAGGGCTTCGCCGGGGTCTAGCCCCGCCGCCCGGCTCGACTCGGCATACACCGGCAGAAAATAGTCTAAAAAGAAGCGATCGGTGTCGAAGCGGTTGCCCTGCCGGTAGGCCCCCAGCCTTCCCTGGGCCAGGTCGGCCGCAATGGCGGTGATGTAGGGGTTGGTTTGCAAAAGCCAAAAAAACTTGCGATCGAGGGCGGGGCTCAAGCCGCTGCCCAGACTGCGGCTGGCCTGCCGGTAGGCCGCCTCCGACAGCGGTGGCACAACGGTGCCATCGCTGAGGGTAAACCAGGCCCCATCGCCGCCAAACTGGTAGGTCGCCCCCTCAATCGGGCCAATCCAGTCGCGGGCGGGTAGGCCTAGGGTTTGCAAGCCCTGGGACAGACCCAGCACCCCCAGATCCAGGGTAAAACGGCCCGGTGGAGCCAGGGTTGAATCGGGCAAAAATCCCACCATTGGCTCCTGCACTGACCCAGTAATCTGCACTATGCCCTGCCAGGGAGCATCAGCCAGCGGCAGGCGATCGCCCACAATGGTCCGCAGGTCGGTCTCGGCCACTGTCGAGGTCTCGGCCCGCAGATCGTAGCCCGTCTGCCGGTCGAGCTTGCCGACCACCGTCAGCGTCATCGGCCCCAGCTGCAGCTGGGTGTCGGTCAGGGTGAGGCCCTGGTTGGCAACGGTCAGGGTGCTTTGCAGGCTATCGATCGGCGCTGACGATTGCCCCAGCTGCAGGTGTCCCGCCTGCACTGTCGCAGTGCCAGACAGCTGTGGGGCATCGGTATTGAGACCGTTCAAAGACAGATTGCCGTCGAGGGTGCCCGAGCGAATAGGGGCAGTGGGCGGCAGCACCAGATTTAAGCTGTCCAGGGGAAAGTTCTCGGTTTCAGCCGTCATCCACAGCGATCGCAGCCCGCCCGCCACTGTGCCCCTGGCTCGAAAGCTGCCCTGCCCCAGCTGCCCTGCCATAGCAAAGGTGATGGGTGCCGGGGCCAGTGGCCGGTAAACGGTAGCCTGTAACGCCTCAACAGTTAGCGAGGGAAGCGCGGCGGCCTGATTGGGGCTGCTCCGCAGCGTCAACGTACCATCTTCAATGTGCAGGGTCTCTAATGCGGCGATCGGGGCGGCGATCGGGGCGGCGATCGGGCCAGACAAAGTGCCCACCTTTAGCCCATCTGGCATAGACCCCAGGTCACTCTCCAGCCCAGGCAGCACCATCCAAACATCGGGCTGCACCAGAGTCACCGCAGCCCGCAGGTCTTGTTGGCGCAGCAGGGCACCCCAGTCAAGGTTGATGACGACAGCCTCCACTTGCCCTGCTAGATCGTTAGGCACGCCCGCAGAGATGATCGTAGTCCCCAGCCAAACCCCCCGAGGTGAGATGCCGCGCCAGTTTCCCAATTGAACCGATCGCCCCAGGCTTTCTGAGATTGTTTGCTCTACTTTTTCATGGATATTTTGTAGAACTAGTACGCCACCTAGTACGGCCCCCAATAGAGCACCGGGAACGGCGACCTTAGTTGCTATTTTGAGCCACAAGCCTGGGCAGTAGCCAGGCAGATTAGGGGAGGCTAGAGACATTGCGTTGGCGCGACAGAACAGCCGACAAGGGTATCAACAACATCTCGATAAAACCGTAAAGTTATTTGAACTCTGGGCTACCAGTTCTAACACCCTGAACGGGTGATTTTGACCTTAGAGGTGCTGTTGCTATTGCTACAGGCTCATCGCCAGGTGAAACTCTCCGTCTTAGCCAGGGTCTTTCTTCAGGTGTTAGGGCAGCCTAAATTATCTGTATTGCCCGACTGTCGAGGGAGCCAACCTCTGTCGTCGTCGGGCCTGGCCAAGTGGCTCAAACACTCGCCCGAGGTAGTTGATCTCAAGGACGCGCCGCTGCAAATTCAGCAGGTGAGCCTGGCCCAGGCCACCACCACCTATGCCAAGCTGGCAGCGGTAGAGCCAGGTCGCAGCCTGAGCTTGACCTTTGTGAGCCCGACCAGTTTTCGCCGCCAGGGCCATCACCTGCCGCTGCCCTGGTCGAGGAATGTATTCCATGGGCTAGGGGCAAAAGCCAACGATAACCCCGAGTATGTGCAGCTGTTTTATACCCTGGGGCACTATGCGCCCTACTGCGGCACGGGGCACAAGACGACCTTTGGCTTGGGGCAAACGCGGTTGGGCTGGCACCTGAGCCAGGCAACACCCCAGGAAATGCCTGCTGCTCAGCGGCTACTGGCCGATCGCATTGACGAACTCACCACCTATTTCGTCAACCAAAAGAAGCGTACCGGGGGCCACCGTGCCCAAGACTCGGCGGAAACCTGGGCGACGGTTTTGGCCCGACGGGAACTGGGCGACTCGCTGCAAGCGATCGCAGACGATCTGGAGATTCCCTACGAGACAGCGAAGACCTATAGCAAGCTGGCGCGGCGATCGCTGCGGGAGAAGGGATGAAGGATGAAGGATGAAGGATGAAGGGGGAAAAATTCTGGGTTGGGACTCGTGGCTCTTGTAGCCTAGGACGTTATCTCTGCCAGAACGCATTCAGATAACCGGGCAAACCCATAGGGGCCAGATTCTTGAATTACACTGAGAACAAGCTTCCATCCCTGGACCTTACCGATGCCTTCCCCGTTTCCTGGCATGGATCCTTACCTAGAGCATCCTAGGGCGTGGCCTAATATCCACCACCGCTTGATCACGGCGATCGCCGATGACCTGGCTCCCAAGCTGCTGCCTAAGTATCAGGTTTTGGTCGAGGAGCGGGTGTACCAGGTCGATAGCCAGGATTCTATTTTGGTGGGGGCTCCCGATGTTTCGGTGGGGCAACGTCAGCAACAGCGCGCCCAAATGACAGGGACTGTCGCTACCGCGCTGCGCCCTGCCGATGCCGTCACCGTGACGCTGAGCATTCCTGAAACGATTCGCCAGGGCTATTTAGAAATTCGAGAGATTGCGACGAGCCAGGTGATTACGGCGGTTGAGGTGTTGTCGCCGACCAACAAGCGACCAGGCCGGGGGCGGTTAGAGTATGAAACAAAACGAGCCACACTGCTTAGCAGCCCGTGCAACTTTGTTGAAATTGACCTGCTGCGACAGTGGTTGCCGTTGGTGAGCCCCGAGGAGGCTGGCCCTTCGACCTATGGCATTTTGGTGAGCCCCCAGGAGCTGCGGCCCCAGGCAAACTGGTATGGCTTTAATTTGGCAGATGCTATCCCTTGCTTTGGGTTGCCCCTGCAACCGGAGGATGAGGTGCCTGTTGTAGATTTGAAGGCCCTGCTGGATGGCATCTACGATCGCTCGGGCTATGGTCTGGTCATTGACTACTCTCAGGTTCCAGTGCCGCCGTTAGGCCCAGAGGATGCTGAGTGGGCGAGAAAGTGGCTTGAAAGGACGGGGTGTCTGAGGTAGTGATTGTTTTAGATCAACGGGGAGATGGCCCCCGCCGAGGATTTCCTACCCTACCCAGCAATGTGGCCAACTTAAATGCACCCATCCTGACGTTTCGCCCTAACCTCGAGTCTCGCAAGCGCCAAGAAATACTGACCGGTGCAGACTGGGACGATTCAGTATCAGTCTGTTGACTGACCCAACGACAACCTTGGCAACGGGCAATCCCAATTTGCCGCTGTTCGTGATCGAAAATCTAGAGCTGAAGCTGGTCGATATTCGCGATCGCGATCGCTGGTTATAGGGCTTTCTAAAATCGGGCCAGTGAAACTTCGTAGGATTGGCCGCAGCCGCCCCCGTCACCATGCGGATTGTCTCGCGTTCCTTTAGCCACCTGGCCGCAGAGCTAGGGGCAATGGGCCTCAAGCCCACCTGGGCGATGCGGTCAGAGTGTTTCTCTCAGCGCTACACCACCCACTGGAGCGAGATTCCAACTGTGAAGGCAATACGCTTTATGCAAAGCAGCAAGTCAAATTAAAACATAGAATAATGAGCTAGAAGGCTATGCTTCCAGCCCATTTAGAAAAAATAGACTAAACAATTGTTTTAGAAGCTAGCTGCTAAAAAGGCCATTCCAGATCCTATCGCGATGAACCCAGCAAAACGTAGAAAATTAGGGCGAACAACACTAGACCTCTGAACTATTGCTGCTACCTTATAGGCACTTAGAGCAATGACAGCCTGGATTAAAGTAAACCCAATCAGATAAGCGGTTAGAGGAACAGCTGTGGCTCCAATGATAGCCTCTCCATAGGCATAGCCATGAAATAGTCCGGCAACACTAGCCAGGACTGCGAGAAGAGCTGTATTAGGCTTTTCCAATTTTGCCAATAGGATACCAGAGACGAGCACCGAGGCGGAAATAATAACTTCAACCATAGGCATATCCACCAGCATTAGATGCAGTCCTGTTCCCATAAGAGCCGTTGAGACAAACGCAATAGGAATCCAAAATCCTCTGGCAACTGTTGACGCCAACAAACCTATAGAAATAACAAAAATTAAATGATCAAAGCCAATTACAGGGTGTCCAAGTCCTGATAAAAAACCTTCTAAAAAGGTGGTAGAAATCTCGCCTCCAGAGGGATGATGAGCATCAGCAGGGAAGGCTAGACTCAGCAGAATAGAGAAGATCGCTAAAGATTTTACAGCATTACTAAGACTAAATCTTGCCCAGCTTTCCATGCCAGATATCCTTGATGTCATTTCTGAATTCCTCACAATTGGATTGGTTGAAAGCAAACTACTGAAATAGCAAACAACTTATCTAAAAAGTTGAGAGCATTTGAGAAATAGAAAAAAGCGTAAGCGTCCCTAGGACTATGCCGGCTGAGCGAAGTCGTTCGCCCTGCGTCTCCCAAAGGAAGAAAGCCAAAACCCATGCAGGATGTCCCCTTCAACTCCGCTCAGGGGACGGTTACAAAAAAGCTAGGCCAAAGGCATTGGGTAGCAAGAACTAGTTAGCTTTGGGGTAAAGCTGTATCAGCTTCAGCTAACATCAGACGAGTTCGTTCTTCTAGCTCTTCTTCGCTAACAAGACTAGACTCAAGAACTAAACTTTCTAGGGAAGAGAGCCAGCGCAGATAATAATCCCAATCTGGGTCATCCTTACAGTGAGTCGCTTCCCACTCAGCAATTGATGCTATGAGCCCTTGCCGAAAGTCTTCCCACTCGTAATGTCCTTTCTTAGACAAAGCAATCGCCATTCCAAAGGCACGACCTTCCCAATGTCTTTGGAATAAAATTTCTCCATTGTCTCGGGGTGGGGAGTCTGGGCTGCCAAGCATACTGGTTGCGGCGAACTGCTCAAATTTAATTTGCATAGCTTTTCAGTCCTTTCATTCACTTAGCCTTGTTATTAAGCAGGTACAGCAACCTTGGCCGCACCCTGCATCGATTCAGGCGTAACAATAGCGGCTAGCTGCTCCTCAGTCCAACCCTCAGTGCCATCTGGACGCTCTGGGAGGACAAACCAACGAATTTGAGCACTAGTATCCCAAACCTTAACTTCTTTAGACTCATCGATATCTAGCCCAAATTCTTTAAGAACCTTCCGGGGTTCTCGGATAGCTCTAGCTCGGAATGTAGGATCTTTAAACCAATAAGGTGGCAAACCTAAAACAGGCCAAGGATAGCAAGAGCACATCGTACAGACGATTAAGTTGTGAACTTCAGGTGTGTTAGCTACAGCCGCCATATTTTCTCCTTCCGCACCCGCCATGCCCCGGGGGAAGCTTAATTCAGCAATTGCTGAAGGAGTATCTGCTAGCAAACGTTCCTTAAACTCTGGATCAACCCAAGCTTTAGCAACAATCCTGGCCCCATTAAATGGCCCCATATCCTTTTCAAAGAAATCAATCACTTTATCGACGGTCTCACCAGTGATAATTCCTTTTTCAATCAAAAGAGACTCTAGCGCTCTAACACGAGCAGCACTATATGTTTCGCGATCAACGTTCTCAGTCATACCTAGTCACCCAAAAAACTTAACAAAATGCTCATAAACTATTCTGGATCTTCCAGATAACCCTCAAAAATCTGAACATAGATTTTTGTATTTGGCTCAGTAATATTCTCCCAAATGTCGTGGGAATCAAATACGACATTGTAGATAGGCATAGGATCACCTACTCCATCACCCGTTGGAAAATAGTAGTTATAGGTTCCTTCATAGACCTGATCAACAACACCTTTCTTTGTTCGTAAATATCCTGGCAGCTTGCAGTGGTCAACAGGAGGAGGATTTCTGACAGTTACGGTATCGCCAACCTTAAACTTAGGCTGAGCCTCCACATCACAAGCTGGTGTGTCTCCAACTCTCAGATATTCAATTATTTGTGCATCAATGGCTGGCTCACCACCACTTGGTAATGGCGCTTCTAAGTTTACTAAATAAGCCTCTGTCTTTGTGCTCAACTCCTCTTCTGTCACATAACCGGATTCCACAAAGAACCCAGAAATGCCACCCAGCCACTTTTCGTAATATCGATACTTAAAGTAGTCAAATGGATTCATCCCCTCTGCGCCCTGGCGGAGGTGTCCCCAAGTCCAAAAACTATTGAACTTAGTCGGGACAGACTTTACAGCCTCCAAATGGCTACTCAAACCCATCATGGCAACGTGAATGCCAAAGATGCGCTCTTCCCAAGGTTGAACAAAGACCTTCTTCTCAAAACTGGAAGGCTCAAGCCCTTCAATTCCACCGATGTAATGTTGTAGCTTCATTTCAGTCATCCTACGAAAGCATTTAGAGTAAAGTCAAACTTTTAGACCAAAGACTTAGACACGAGTTTGATCTCTTGCAGGTGCAACCTCACTTGTTGTCATAGCATCACCCCAAAACTCAGAAAGATAGCCAAATAGCCCGCCTAAGATCATTGCCGCTGCGGCTACTAAACCTGGATTTGTTATGCCAACTGTAGTAATAGGAACCCCTGTCGCAACTGTAGTTCCAACCGTGGAGGCGAATCCCCAAACAATTGCAGGGATTGCAACAAGCAATGGAACCTTAGATGCTTGAACCATGGCAGCACTGCCTAATCCAACACAGATGGCAGCAATTAATGGACTTCCACCCAATGCCGTGATTGTAAGCAAAGTAAGCGAGGCAATTACAATACCTGTCAAATTAGATGCAATGCTCTGTTTTAAGCCTGCTGACTTTCCTCCTAAAATAAAGAAAGATGCCCAGGCAATAAACGTAACCCAAACTGGTACTAGGATTATTGTTGCTGTCAGAAAGGTATCTACAGCACCCAGCACTCCAATACTGACACTGTACGCATCTAGCTTCTTCATAGAACGACCTTTGTATTTTGTTGACTATTCAAATAATACTCGTCAGGCAAGACAAGACTGAAACCCTTCTTTAAGTTCTATCTCAGACAAATTTCGACCAATAAATACAAGTTCATTTCTCCGCAATTCATCGTTCTTCCATGCCCGTCCCGGCCGGCCATCTAAAAGCATGTGAACTCCCTGAAAGACGAAACGCCTATCTTCCAAATCGATGTCCAGAATACCTTTCATACGGAAAATATCTGTCCCTCTATCCTGTAGAAGTTGATAAATCCAGCGATTGAATTTTTCACCGTCTACGCTTCCTGTTTCAACAATAGAAACAGAGAAAACAGACTCATCATGCTCATGAGTGTCTTCATTTAAGAAATCTGGATCTATATGCAGAGCCTGTTTCAGATCAAAGGCTTTTATGCCCAGAACAGAGTCCATTTCGATATCACTATTCTGAGTTCTGTAGACCTTGGCAAAGGCTGTCATTCCGCGGACTCTTTGCTCCAGCTCATCTACAACATCTGGAGATACTAAGTCAGTCTTGTTAAGCAGAATCACATCTGCAAATGCGATTTGTTCCTGAGCTTCATCGCTTTCCCAGTGCTCCCAAATATGCTTTGAATCAACGACTGTAATAACCGCGTCTAGCTGGGTCTTAGTTCTCATCGTTTCATCTGCGAAGAAGGATTGAATAACGGGCGCTGGGTCAGCCAACCCTGTCGTCTCAATTACCAAGTGGTCAAATTTATCTTGCTTTTCTAGGAGATTATCGAAGATTCGAACTAAGTCCCCTCTGACACTACAGCATATGCATCCATTATTCATTTCCAAAATTTCTTCGTCAGCATCAATGACGAGCTGACTATCAATTCCTACTTCGCCAAATTCATTGACGATGATCGCAATTCTTTTGCCATGCTTCTCAGTGAGCATACGATTAAGCAAGGTTGTCTTTCCCGATCCAAGATATCCAGTAATGACACTTACAGGGATTGGTGAAGCATTAAAACTCATGAGTTTCAGGAGGCAGCTAATTTAAACGTCACAAGATCCAAGCTAAGACACACTATGCTTCTAAAATTTTGGCCTATAAAACAGTACCCAGAGGCATTCATAGAAGCTTAAGTTAAGTGGGTCTTAAGTCAGTTGCTATGATAATCAATCCTAGGGGAGGAGTAAGGAATTGTTGTATCAACCAAAACATTTTTGTATTCCTCCCAGGACAGTCTCATAGAAGTGTTTTATGGATTTAGCAAGAATCTAGCTTCCAAACAAGACTATCCTGCGAGACTGTCTCATAAGACAGTTGCAAGAGCAGGAACTCTTAGCTCGACTTTACCTATTGATCCAACCAGGAAAGCAGCCAGCAGAATTTAGATGAGGGTCTGAGGATCTGGCTGCGATGGAATTTATGGAGATGATGATAGCGTTTGCGCCCCTGTGCTCCCAGCGAGTGTGGTTGTTGACCCTGTTGGTGAGTACCTTTGCGGCGGATGGAGTGGTGGTGATGAGTCTCGATGACACTATCGAACGGCGGTGGCTCATCGAGGGTTGCGGCCCGCTCCTGCTGCCCGTTGACGCGGCTGCGGACTCGGACGGGGCACTGCCGCGGCGGTCAAGGCTTAAAGCAAGCGGTCATTCTTCAGAGCGCGTTGGAGATTGAGCATCGCTCGACGCTTAACGGGTGACAACGTACCTAAAGAGCTTGCTGCATCAGGGATAGAGCATAGAGACCACGCTGAAAATAGCGATGTTTATGGGGTTTGAGCGCTATCAGTTGGAGTGCCCAGTCGGTCCATAACT
>NZ_JADEWX010000146.1 GCF_015207395.1 Nodosilinea sp. LEGE 07088 | reverse complement strand
TAAGGGTTGTTAAGAATCGAGGACACTGAATCTCAAGACGTTGCTTGAGCCGTGTACGGTGAAAGTCGTATGCACGGTTCTGAGGGGAGGGAGGGGGCTATGTACAAAACCTCCTCCTTTACCCGACACTAAGTGGACACAATATTTACCTCTACGACGCTCGCTCGCCACTAAGGACGCCAATCAGGTTAAGTTTTACCGTCATTTGTATCCGTTCAAACAGAGGAGTGAGTATAAATCACCCCTGACAATAATCCCCAGAGTTTTGTTTTGCTCCTTAGACGGTTCATCACTTTTCCTCTTTTGGCAAGCTCTCCTTTTCTTCGGGAAACGTACTCTGCCCCTTATTTGCCCCAAATTTGGGAAGTTAATTATTGGGAAAACACAGTGGATCAAAAGAGATTTCTGGGATCCCATGAATTCTTAAATCTTTCAAATAGCTTTCCTGTCTGCGCTAAGTTGGGTTCTAAGATTAGCATCTCTAACCAGGTGGAGTTTTAAGGTCTATCGTCACAATAGAGAATTATTTGTGCTAACCGTTTATTTCTTCAGCGATTATGCAGATTCGTCACAGCATTCATGTCCAACGATTACTAGAGGTTTCGCCCAGTCGATTGGAAGCTCTAAGCGATGGCGTTTTTGCCATTGTGATTACGCTATTAGTGCTGGAACTTCGAGTGCCTGAGCTGTCATCTAGGCTGGCAAATGACCAGTTGCTCACGGCCCTAGTAGCGTTGTTGCCTAAGCTGTTAGGCTATATCGCCAGCTTTTTGATGATTGCTATCTATTGGGTGGCCCATCACAATGTGTTTCACCTATTGCAACGGTGTGATCGCATTTGTTTATGGCTCAACCTGCTGTTTCTCATGTGTCTGGCCTTTATCCCTTTTCCCACCGCACTGCTGGGGGAATATCCTCAAACCCAGGTGGCAATTTCTGTCTATGGTGGGGTGCTGCTGGCAAATGCCGTTACTTTTAACATGCTATGGCTCTATGTTCAGTGCCATCCAGCTATGCTGCATGAAGGGATTCGCAGTTCCATCGTGCAGACCATGACTAAAGACTATCTGGCGGGTCTATTCTTGTACGGATTAGCCTTTGGGATGTCTTTTTTGGTGCCCATTATCAGTATTGCTCTTTACACTGTCATTCCTGTGTTGTTCATATTTTTTAATAGTCGTAATCCGGTTTAGTTTCGCCTGGCATACCTTAAACGTCCTCTTTCCATTGAAGAATGTTATGGCAACTCATCCTGCCTCTCCTGAGACAACTCTAACGGCTAATCAGTCTTCTGAGCAAAACCTTTCCAGTGGTCTAGCCCCACTCAAAAACAAGATCTTTCAGCGGATCTGGCTGGCCTCGCTGATGGCTAACCTAGGGCTGTGGATGTATAGCATCGCCTCCACCTGGTTGATGACCTCCCTTTCTCCCTCGCCGCTGATGGTGAGCTTGATGCAAACGGCGACCAGCTTGCCAGCATTTTTGATCGGGCTTCCGGCGGGGGCGCTGGCGGATATTGTTGACCGACGCAAGCTACTGATCGCGACCCAGCTATGGCAGGTGGTTGTGCTGGGCTGCCTGACGACGCTTACCCTATTGGGTGGCATGACGCCAGGGATGCTGCTGGTGTTTACTTTTTTGCTGGGGCTGGGAACGGCAGCTAGCAGCCCAATCTGGCAGGTGGTTATCCCGGAGATTGTGCCTGCGGCTGAACTCAAGGCGGCGCTGACCCTGCAGGGTAGCAGTATGGATGTAGCCCGTGCCATTGGGCCGGTTATGGCTGGTGTGATCGTGGCAGCGCTGGGTCCCTGGGCCGTATTCTTGCTCAATTTGGGGGTGGGCGTAGCCCTGATTCTTCTGTTACAAACCGGGCCGCCTCCACCCCAGCGCGATCAGCTCATGCCAGAGCAAATGCTGGGAGCCATGCGAGCCGGGATTCGCTATGCCCTTCATGCTGGTCCGCTACAGATAGTGCTGTGGCGGACCGGATTGTTTATGCTGGCAGGCAGTGCCCTGTGGGCTTTGCTACCGGTCCTGGTGCGATACGATCTGCAACTGGGTTCGGACGCCTTTGGTATCTTGTTTGGGGTTATGGGTATAGGCTCTATTCTTGGAGCATTCGGGCTGCCACCGCTCTACCAAAAGATGTCAACTGATAAGGTAGTGCTGACGGCAACGTTGCTTTACGGAATCGTATTGCTGGGGCTGTCACGCTGGACCAGCTTTGTGGGCATTTGCTTGCTGATGGGCGTTGCCGGGATCGCCTGGATTGCCCTGATGTCGAGCTTCAGTATTGGGGCCACCAAGGCCGTGCCGGAATGGGTGCGGGCCAGGGCACTCAGCCTGTTTCAACTCGTTATGCAGGGAAGCATGGCCCTGGGTAGCCTGATCTGGGGAACCGTGGCTATGGGCCTGGGGACAAGCGCTACTCTAGCAATTGCAGCGCTAGGAATGGTGGTCAGCCTAGTCGCGGCGTTTCCTCTAAGGCTGCGGGCTGTGGAGCAGCTTGATCTTAGTCCGGCCCATGCTCCCTTTGAAACGACGCTAGCCGTGCAGCCGGAGCCCGGTGATGGTCCGGTACTCGTGATGCTGGAGTATGATGTTGCACCGGAGCATGTTCAGTCTTTTGTAGAGTCGATTCATGCGCTACGTCATGTGCGTGAACGAGACGGGGCGATCCGCTGGGACCTGTGGCAAGATACTGCGATCGCCGATCGATTCGTGGAATGCTTTATTGTCGAGACCTGGGCTGAACACTATCGACAGTACCAGCGGTTTATGCTGCCCGATAAAGCCTTAGAAGATCAGGCGCTGTCCTTCGTGCGATCGGCATCAGCCAAGGCAAAATTCTTGGTCTTTTCCAGCCCCCAGCGCATCTTACGCCCCCGTGCTCAGTCAGAGCCAGAGGAGCGCCATCAAGTATCCACCCAATTCCCCAGTCATCAGCCGCGCGACTCGCCAACAGCGCTGTAGACTGCCTAACCCAAGCTCAACCGATTCCGATTTCTTTCACATCACGCACTTCGTCACATTCCGTCTTTAGAAAGGGAATTTCCCCAGATGAATACCTTCTCGAGCGAAAATTCAGCGTTGCTACTGATCGATCACCAGGTCGGCACCATGAAGTTAATCAAGAACATTCCATTGGACAGAGTACGCACTAATACGATCGCCCTGGCAAAAACAGCCGAGATACTCAACCTTCCTGTTGTACTAACAAGTAGTCAGGAACAAAATGCTCAGGGGCCTTTGATGCCTGAACTCGAAGAAATTTTGCCAGATGCATTTGCGGCCCGGATAAAACGCGCGGGCATCGTCAATGCTTGGGCTGATTTAGCCTTCAAGTCAGCGGTTGAGCGAACCGGACGCAAAAATTTGATCATGGCTGGTGTGACAACTGACGTGTGTCTCGTCTACCCAAGTATCAATGCCGTTGAAGAAGGCTATTCCGTTCAGGCTGTCATGGATGCTTCTGGCTCGCCCCATAACGTTTCGGAGGAGATGTCTCGTCGCCGAATGGAGAAAGCGGGTGTGGTGTTGACAGCCACCAATACGATGATGGCGGAGCTGGCCGCCGATTGGAGTCGCCCGGAAGGCTCAGCGCTGCTACAAATTCTCTTTCAAGACGTTCTTCCTCCCATTCAATAGCTTGCATAACCATCTGTTGCACCGGACCTGCAAGCCTCACAGGTTCTGAAATAAACGTCATTCGACACAGCCCGCTCAACCGGAACGTCATACCGCACGTCCTCGGTTGTGGCAGTAGATTGAAGTTGCTTGTGTGGCCTTCATAATCAGATTAACTTGGAGTAGGTGGCTGTAACGACAATTTGTAACTACAATTGGTTATTGTAGTTGTCCTTCGGTTATGGAATATGAATGGGATGAAGCAAAACGTCTGGCTAATCTTCGTAAGCATGGAGTAGATTTCATCGATGTTCCCGCCGTGTTTGATGGCGATATCGCGACGGTTGAGGACAATCGTTACGATTATGGAGAGGAGCGTTTTGTCACATTCGGCTTATTACAAGGGCGCGTGATTGCCGTTGTCCATACAGAACGTGAGGATTGCATCCGTATTATTTCTGCAAGAAAAGCGACGAAATATGAACAACGAATTTACTTCCAGCAACTCTCAAACTGATTGGCAACGATTGGATGCGATGAGCGATGAAGATATTGATTTATCGGATTGCCCAGAGATTACGCCAGAAATGTTTGCTAAGGCGGTAGTGCGACGGGGCTTACCTGCTACAAAAGCCAAGGTACAAGTCACGCTCCGCATTGATGGCGATGTGTTGGAGTGGTTTAAGTCTCATGGTCGGGGCTATCAAACCCAGATAAACCAATTGCTGCGAGCTTACATGGAAGCGCATCAATAGTTGTCAATTGATGTCGTATCTAGAAACGACGATTGCTGCGGCATAACAACCCCAGTGCAGCGGATTGTTGAGCTCGGTTGGGGGATACGAAAAACACTGGCAACCGCTGACTGGGAACGTTATGCCGCTGAGTTATTGGTGGGGCGCAACTGGAAGTTGACCTGTTGGTGTTATCGCTGAAGTTAATACATGAACCTACAAAGTTTGAGATGGACAAAGAAAGAATGTAAAGCCAAAGAATGAGGAGAATTGGGCTTGCCAAACGTTCAAGGCCGGGAACCTTTTCAAGCTAGCTTGGAAAGATGATGAAGGTAATGTCAACAAACCGCAGCGAGAAGATCTGATTCTAATTCGCCAAAGTGGCTATGTTACTCATCTTGTCAAGATACTTGATTACAAGTCAGAGCGTGAGGACTGGCGAGGTGATTTCAACATCTATCGAATTGTTGAAGTGCTGTGGGTGATTAATTGGCAAGATCCACCGAGTTCTGCAAGAGCAGATGAGGTATTCGGTTATTCGGTAAAAGCCTATCAAGGTGGTGATGTGATGCTTTTGGAGACGATGCCCACTTTTCAACAACATTGGCAGGATCAGGGCGGTCTACCCGCTTTTCAAGAACATGTTCGGTCTATGCTCAAGCTGCCTGAGAACAGCGATAATAGATAGGATAAGTATAAAGTGCTGAGTGGGGTAGCAATGACTGAGTTACTTGAGCGTGCGATCGCCAGGTTACAAGCCTTACCTGAAAGTGAGCAGAACGCAATTGCTTCAATCATCCTCGAGGAAATTGAGGATGAACGTCGTTGGGATGACGCATTCTCCCGTTCTCCGGATATTCTTGCCCAACTCGCAGCTTCAGCAATGGCTGAGTATCATGCCGGTGAAACCCAGGAACTTAATCCAGAGACGCTGTGAAGTCACGCACCACTGTCCAGTTTCGTAAGTTGTTTGCTGAATTGCCTAAACAGGTTCAACAACAGGCTCGCGCAGCCTATCGCCAGTTCCAGGAAGCTCCGAGCTATCCAAGTCTACGCTTCAAAAAAGTGCATCCAGAGTTACCGATTTATTCTGCCCGTATCAACAAAAACTACCGGGCGGTAGGTCAGATAGATGGAGATACAGTGATCTGGTTTTGGATCGGTTCACATACAGAGTACGACAAGCTGCTAGGGCAGATGTAGCAGCGCAGCATAACAACCCCAATGCACACCGACCGCCGAGACGGTATCTGTGAGTATTAGAGGTTGTCTGCGGCGGGTGATGGGTACCGTTAGCCATAGAGAAAGCGACTCGATCGACCTCTCTACCAAAGACAACAAAGGCGTACTGTTTTAACAGTCATCCTAAACACAAAAGACAGGAAACACGAATGAACTTCATAAAACAGTCATTCATTAGCTCGCTTTGTTTGGCATTAGCTCTTCCTGGTTTTTTTCACAAGCCAGCTTTGGCCTGCACAAGCATTGCCTTACAGGCAGAAGATGGCGCGATCGTATATGGCCGAACGATGGAATGGGGTGCATTTGATCTCCATTCCCGTGTCGCGATTATTCCCCGTGAGACTCCGTTGCAGGGCCACACGCCAGACGGAAAGTCTGGCCTTACTTGGAAGACTCGGTATGGTGTCGTCGGCCTGGATGCGATTAAAAAGGACTATATTACCGACGGAATGAACGAAGCAGGACTGGTGGTAGGTGTCCTTTATCTTCCCGGCTTTGCCGAGTTCCAACCTTACGATCCTACCTTGGCTGACATATCTATGAGTTCGGCAGAAGTAGCCAATTACATTCTCACAACGTTTGCGACGGTTGATGAAGTCCGTGAGGGGCTGGCAAAGATACGTGTTGTGCCTGTTTTAGAACCTGCCCTGGGTGAACCACCCCCCTTGCACTGGACCGTAATAGACTCCAATGGCGAAGCGATCGTGATCCAATACCTTGGGGGGGAATTGCACATCTTCGACAATCCGCTGCGAGTGCTGACTAATGCACCCAATTTTGACTGGCATATGACAAACCTCCGTAACTACATCAATTTGTCAGCTGTTTCACTGCCGACCCAAAGAATAGAAGATCTTGACTTTGCACCCTTAGGAGCCGGGAGCGGTTTCATCGGCCTGCCAGGGGACAATACTCCGCCCTCACGTTTTGTTCGCGCCGTGGCCTTTACACAGACGGCTCGGGAAACGCCCGATGCTGACGAAACGGTTTATGAGGTGTTTCGCATTTTGGACAACTTCAATTTGCCCTTGGGTTCTGCCGAAGGGCCGGAGGCAAATCTCGAGTTGTTGCAGGGAATGCGGAGCTCAACACTCTGGACCACTGCCGCTGACACCCAAAATCTCAAGTATTACTATCACACGCAACATAATCGCAGAGTGAGAATGATTGATCTCAATAGGGTCGATTTTTTCCCCAACAGGGAGGGAATTCGCAATCTTCCTTTGGATGAGGAAAATTCACAAAGTATTGAGGATGTGACACCGGAAGGGTAAGCGGCAACGAGATATCGGCGAACAATCCCGTTGCATATCGAACCGGATGCAGTTGGCTGGTGAGTCTGAAAGGTTACTAGCGGCGGGTGAACGGGAACGTTAACCCGCCCGTCGGCACTGGATACAGCTCAAGTCATCTATAGGCATCCTTTTGCGATCGGGGCTGATCAAAATACGGTTTTGCTGAACTGCGATCGCAAAAACGTCTGGCTTCAAAGGCGCTTTAAAAATCTGCCTGGGGCGATCGCTGGAAAACTCCTTCTAACATGGCCTGATTGAAATTGGCGACAGCCTGATAGCGAGCGGTCAAGATGCTGTCTGTCGTCGGGCTACAAGTTTTCCACAAACCGTCGTACGGCCTGCACTACGGCCAAATCAGTCTGGGTTTCTCGCAACTCAATCCACATCTGAAGCTGCTGAGCCGATACGATTGAAAAGGCTAAGCTTCTATCCACTGGGTGAATTTGCTCATGCCGCAAGTCCAAAATTTTGACATTACCCTGGCTATACACCCACAGCTCTGGCACCCCCAGCGCCTGGTAGATGCTGAGTTTGCGGTCTGAGGCACGGGCAATATCCACCTCAATCGCCAAATCAGGGGACAAATTCTCAGGGATCTCAGGGTTCAACCCCTGAACTCGACCAGCATTTTGAATAAAAAAGCAGCTGTCCGGTTCAATGCCTTTATCCAGATCCTCCCGGTTCCACGTTGTTGAACCCAGATCCACTAGCTCTAGCCCCAACGCTTCTGCCAAAGCAAAAATAATCTTGCTCAACAGCCGATTGACAATTTCATGGAGCTGGCTAGGCATGCGAATCTCCAGGCTCCCATGGTTATAGGCCAATCGAGTCGCCCGGTCATCCCCGAACTCCGCTAAAAGCAGCTGATAGTGCGGCCAACTCAACCCCGACACGGTCATGGCGCTGCCGGGAGACAGCACAATTTGACTGAGAGGGGTGGACAGGGCAACAGTCATAGGTCAGCAACCGTAATGACGGTGATATCAGGATCATAGCAAGGTCACTCGGGCTTGAGCGATCGCCAGGAGATATAGCGGTGTGCAAGTGAAACAAGTACACTCTGTTCCCTGTCACCTACTCCCTGTTCCCTTTGGACTGTACTGTACATCGCTGCTGTTTTTCGCCACCCTTGATCTACATCATGGTATTCTGGTAGCCATTGAAGGGGAGTAGCTTGGGCAATCGCCCGTTATCTGAATCAACATACTGGTGATGAGCCTGGTTCAGATAGCAAATTAGATTTTTCCTAATTTGTCAGCGAGACCTTCACTGAGTCCACGGAAAGAGTGGGCTTGGTGGGGTCTGTTTAGATATCCGTCATGCCTGCTCATTCCATTCCTAGGAAGAGTAGAGCATGAACTTTGTGACAGGATTCACCTCTGGGTTACTGCTGATTGGGCTGTCAGAACTTGGGGATAAAACCTTTTTTATTGCAGCCATTTTGGCCATGCGCCATCCCCGCCGGTGGGTATTTGCTGGGGTGACGGCGGCGCTTATTGTCATGACCTTACTGTCAGTTTTGATGGGTCAAGTTGCCTCGATTTTTCCTCAGCATTACGTCAAAGCCATTACCGTAGCGCTGTTTATTGGCTTCGGGTTAAAACTGCTTTATGATGCCAGTCGCATGTCGAGCCAAGCAACCCTGGATGGAGAGCAGGCCGATGCCTTGGCTGCCGTTGAACAGCGCGAACAAGGCATCACCGCTTGGCCCGCCAGAGCAGTTGTGCTAGAAGCGTTTACCCTGACCTTTATGGCTGAATGGGGCGATCGCACCCAAATTGCCACCATTACCCTGGCCTCTACCCATCATCCCTACGGGGTACTGTTGGGAGCGATGCTGGGCCATGCCATTTGTGCCGCCATTGCGGTGGCCTGCGGCAAACTCATCGCCGGACGCCTTTCTGAGCGGCTAATAACGGCTTTGGGCGGTGTGTTGTTCCTTGGCTTTGGCATTCTCGCGGCGATGGCAAGTGCCTGACGTGGACATCAGGGCTAGCGAGCTTGGGAGCTAGGGAGCCAAGTAATCTGGAACGGTGGACATCAGGACTAGGGAGCCAAGTAATCTGGAACGGTGGACATCAGGGCTAGGGAGCTTGGGAGCTAGGGAGCTAGGGAGCTAGGGAGCTTGGGAGCCAGCAATCTGGAACGGTGGACATATTTCAGCCTTCGAGTACTAGATGCACTAAAACACTGCATCGTAAGATCGGGCAGCCGCTTGGGCCGGGACGCTGGTAGAACTGGGGATATCGGAGTCAGGAGCGAGACGCCAGTAAGGCAGATGGTCGGCACCCAGCTAGAGGGCTCCAAATCCTGGAGGAGAAGTCATGTTTTCGCAACGTACTCGCAAGCGCTTTGGCCAGCACTGGCTCACCGATGAAACGGTGCTCCACCGTATGCTCGAGGCCGCCGCTGTCACCCGGCAAGACACGGTGCTCGAAATTGGCCCCGGCACCGGTGCCCTGACCCGCTGGCTGCTGCCCCTGGCCAACGCCGTAGTGGCGGTTGAGATCGATCGCGACCTGATCCGCAAGCTCAACCATCAGTTTGCTAAGCACGACAACTTTCGCCTGGTGCCCAGCGACATTCTCGAGCTTGATATCGCCGCTGTCTCACAGGACAAATACTTTGACTTTGGCCTTCCTAATAAGGTTGTCGCCAATATTCCTTACTACATCACCGGGCCGATTTTGGAAAAGCTGTTGGGCACCCTGGCGGCGCCAAATCCTGAACCTTACGACGTGATTGTGCTGCTGGTGCAGAAGGAAGTCGCCCAGCGACTGTATGCCAAACCCGGCACCAAGGCCTTTGGGGCGCTGTCGGTGCGAGTGCAGTATTTAGCCGACTGCGAGCTGGTCTGCCCGGTGCCCGCTAAGGCTTTTCAGCCGCCGCCCCAGGTCGATTCGGCGGTGGTGAAGCTGACGCCGCGTTCTCCGGTGACCCTGTCCGAGGATCTAGCCGGGTTCGATCGCCTGGTGAAGCTGGGTTTTGGCAGTAAGCGCAAGATGCTGCGCAACAACTTCAAGGGCGTGATCGATCGCATCGCACTTGAGGCCATGATGACCGACTTAGCCATTGAACCCACCGCCCGGGGCGAAGACCTCAGCATTGAGCAATGGGTGGCGCTGAGTAATACAATCCTGAAGCACCTCTGCTAATGCTCTGGTTCTAACCTCCCATGCGCTTTTATTCGTTGTTGGCCGCTGCCAAAATTAATCTCTATCTCGAAATTGTGGGCAGCCGCCCCGATGGCTTTCACGAGCTGATTATGGTGATGCAGAGCGTCAGTCTGTGCGATCGCGTCACCGTCCGCAGCATCGGCATCGACGAAATCCGGGTACGCTGCGACCATCCCCTGGTGCCCGCCGATGAGACCAATCTGGCCTATCGGGCGGCGGCCCTGGTAGTGGAGCAATTTCCGGGAGTAATGGCCAAGCTGGGCGGCGTCGAAATCACCATCGAGAAGCAAATTCCAGTGGGGGCAGGGCTGGCGGGTGGCTCATCTAACGCTGCCGCCGTGCTGGTGGGGCTAGACCTGCTGTGGAATTTGGGGTTGACCCAATCGGAGCTGCAAGAACTGGGAGCCGTACTGGGGTCAGATATACCCTTCTGCGTGTCGGGGGGCACGGCGATCGCCACCGGACGCGGTGAGCAGCTCGACCCGCTACCCGGCATCGACGACCTGCATCTGGTGCTGGCCAAGTACGAGTCGGAGTTTGTCTCCACCCCCTGGGCTTACAAGACCTACCAGGCCCAGTACGGCACGACCTACTTAGCCGATGCTCAAAGCTGGCAAGAGCGGCAGTCGCAGGTGCGATCGGGTGAAATAGTAACCGCTGTATCCCATCGCAATCCAAAAGAACTGGGCCAGCATCTGTACAATGACTTTGAGAAAGTGGTGCTGCCCGCCCACCCCAAGACTGCGGCGCTCAAGACTGCTATGGCCGACCTGGGTGGCATGGGCACGTTGATGTCGGGGTCTGGCCCATCGGTGTTTACCCTGGCCGAGTCGGAGGCTGCGGCAGAGGCTCTGGCGACGAAGCTCCGAGCGGCGCTACCCGACTCCGACTTGGGAGTTTGGACGGCGCGGTTTGTATCCGGCGGGGTACAACTTGACGGATAGCCGTACCCCGCCAGTCAGGCTCGATCCCGGTGTAGGGGTGAAGCAACGTTAGAATAGGAAGACTGTTCTTAACCTATCGGGTTTGTCTATGTCGGTTTTAGCTGCGATCGCGGTCATTGCACTGCTGGTAGCCGTCCACGAGGCCGGGCACTTTACAGCCGCTCGCCTCCAGGGCATTCACGTTAACCGCTTTGCCATTGGCTTTGGCCCCATCCTGTGGAAGTTTCAGGGGGCCGAGACCGAATACTCTCTGCGGGCGATTCCCCTGGGAGGCTTTGTGGGTTTCCCCGACGACGACCCCGACAGCGATATCCCCACCAACGACCCCGATCTGCTGAAAAATCGCCCGATTTTAGATCGTGCGATCGTGATCAGTGCCGGAGTCATTGCCAACCTGGTGTTTGCCTACCTGGTGTTTGTGGCCCAGTTCACCGCCGTGGGCATTCCCGAAACCTTTAACCCCCAGCCCGGCATTTTGGTGCCCCAGGTGATCTCCGAACGCTCTCCGGCGGGGCAGGCGGGTATTCGCCCTGGCGACGTGTTCATCGCCGCCAACGGTGAACCCATTGATGCTGGCGAAGAGGCTATTCCTGGTTTTATTCAGTTGATCAAAGATAGCCCCAACCAGCCGGTACAGCTCACCGTGCAGCGCGGCGATCGCAAAGTGGATGTATCGGTAACGCCCGAGATTGGCCCCGACGGCACTGCGGTGATTGGGGTGCAGCTCCAGTCCAATGGCGACTTCGGCTATCGTCGCCCCAAAAACCCGATCGAAGTCTTTACCCTGGCGGCGCAGCAGTTCCAGGACACCCTGGTGCGGACCGTAAAGGGCTTTGTACAGTTAGTGACCAACTTCGGCGAAATGTCAGGTCAAGTGGCCGGGCCAGTTCAAATTGTCGAGCAGGGAGCCAAGCTGGCCAAGAACAGCGCTACTATGCTGTTCCCATTTGCCGCCATCATCAGCATTAACCTGGCGATTATCAACATTTTGCCCCTGCCCGCGCTGGATGGTGGGCAGCTGGCCTTTCTGGCGATCGAGGCGCTGCGCGGCGGCAAGCCTCTGCCCGATCGCATCCAGGAGAATGTCATGCAAACCGGGCTAGTGCTGCTGCTGGGACTGGGCGTCTTTCTCATCGTCCGCGATACGTCTCAACTCGAAATCTTCCAAAATCTGCGCTGACGATTCCGTGGGTCATATAGTTCTGCCTTGACAGCGCTCAGGGATCTAAGGTTTGACCCACGCCACCCATCCACCCATCCACCCTTCTGCCATGCCCAACCAGCGGCGAGCGTCTAAAAAACAGCGGGCGCTGGAAATTCTCATTCGCCTCAAGCGGTTGTACCCCGACGCCCCCTGCTCCTTAGATTTTGCCAATCCGCTCCAGCTGATGGTAGCCACCATGCTGGCAGCCCAATGCACCGATGAGCGGGTCAACCTGGTCACCCCGGCCCTGTTTGCCGCCTACCCCGATGTCTACGCCTTTGCCGAGGCCAACCTGGAGGATTTAGAAGGCCTGGTCAAATCCACGGGCTTTTACCGCAATAAGGCTAAAAACATCCGCGCCGCCTGCCAGAAGATTGTGACCGAGTTCAACGGCGACGTGCCGAAACGCATGGAAGACCTGGTCAGTCTGCCGGGCATCGCCCGCAAGACCGCCAACGTAGTGCTGGCCCATGGCTTTGGCATCAACGCTGGGGTCACGGTCGATACCCACGTCAAGCGCATCAGCAATCTGCTGGGGCTAACCCAACACAGCGACCCGGTCAAAATCGAGCGCGACCTGATCAAGCTGTTGCCCCAACCCGACTGGGAGAACTGGTCGATTCGACTGGTGTACCACGGACGAGCGGTATGTAAGGCCCGCAACCCCAACTGCGGCGGCTGCACCCTGGCCGATCTGTGCCCGTCTGCCAAAGCCGTGCCGGAGGTCGAGGCCGCGCTAAAAAGGGCAGGCGCTCATCATCAGGCCGTTGGCGATGGGCGGTAGGCAGGAAGGGACAAGGTTGACCCTATCCTCCCTGCAGATCGCACCCCTGAGACCAACTACCGCCGCCGCTTCTCGTGAATGTTCTTCATGTGACGCTTGACGGTATTCAAGCTAATGAAGAGCTGCTCTGCGATCGCGCTGTAGGAATAGCCCTGCAGCGCCAGCTGCCAAACATCGGTTTCCCGGGGGGTCAGCTGATAGCGGTGGGCGTCAAACAAGGCCCGCTGCACCGAGACCTCTGCCAGATTTTCTAACGTGATCAGCAAGTAAGTGGACTCGGCCTCGCCCCAGTCAACCCATTCACCATTGAGGTGAATACAGCCTTCGCCATCGACTTCGATGTCATCGTGGAGCTGTATGCGCTGAGTGGGAAACTCAGCGCGACTGTCAATCATCGCTTTGCATAGCGCCCGAATTTGAGGCGGCAAAGCCCAGCGCCCTGGCCAGCTCAAGCCAGATTCTTGCTTTATCGGGGTATGGCCGGGGCGGAGGGTCTGACAAAGCGTTCTAGCGTTAGGGCTGCTCTGAATCACATGCCCCGAGCGACTGATCAGCAGTAACCCTTGAGACGGAAACAACCGATCTAGCATGGTCTCGAACAGCATGGCGAGAAAATCAATCGACGTAGCCTGGTTTTGAAATTGGATGGTAGTATCAAACACCCTTCTGACCTCACAGTGAAATAGCATCAGCAGTGAATTGCAGGAAAGGGAAATCTACAGGGCCGATGTTACGGGGGCTGCAACTCAATCTAGGTACTACAATGCCGCCGAAATCTATCCCTGCCCAGGATTAGCCAGCAGGGGGCCAAAGGTCTCTGTATCAGAGATACAGGTTTCTGAAGCAGACTAGGCAGGGGTGAAGTAGGGTGAAGTTTTTTGAGGTAAACTCCAGACACGGTCACGATTTGCTTCATCGCAGCACAAGACTATGACCGCCCCATTCAGCCCCCTTAGGAGGTTGCGATGCCCGACGTTCCCGCAGCTGGAGAGATTAATCGGTGGTTTCCGTTAGCGGTGCAGCATCGCTACGTAGACCAGGTGACGGGCCAGTCTGGGTTGACCCGGCGGCAGGCTATTTGCTTTGTGAGGCTGTGGGCCTACGCCTGCTATCAACGAGAGACTGGCTCAGCCCCCATCCAGACTCTCAACCCAGAGGTTAACCAACTCACCTGCTCCCATCGCGAAGCCGCCGATCTGTTTTATTCAGACCAGCCTCGCGGGAGTGAGCGCGCCGCCGGGCTGATGATCAACCAGCTGGTGAAAAAGCATTTGGTGAAACGAACCACCTACGACGGCTATCCGTCTCAGCTTAATTTACAAATTCCGCCCAGCTTTTTGCCCCAGACAATCGCTGACGTCACCACCGAGGTCGAGGCAGATGCCTTTGATGGCCGCAAAGATGCTCCCCTCGTAGCGTCGTTTATGGATGAAAGCTATAGCTGGGTCAGCCAGCGCACCGAGGGTGCGTCGTTCAAAATCACCCGAGTCTTGCGGCGATGGGCAACTCAATATCCCAAGGGTTTGAGGGTGCTGAGGCAGGTCACGGATAAAGCGCCGGTTGGGTTTGCTGCGTTTTACCCCGCCCATCCCAATTCTGAGGAAAGGTTCCACAGTCACCCCAGCGCCAGTCTGCATCTGGTCACACTGGAGGATACCGACCCGATTGAGCTGGCATCGTCGGGCGACCCAGATTGCTATGTGGTCTTTGTGCGGGCTTGGCAATTTAAGCCTCAGTACTGGTCTTACGGCCATGTGTGTGAGTTTTTGGCAGACTCTCAGGCGACGTTGAGAGCGATGCAGCAAGAGTTTCCCAATTTGTGTGACCTCTACACCATTACCATTCATCCCAACTTGGAGGCCTTTGCAGTAGCCCTAGGGTTTAATCCGATGAAGGCTGACCCGGCCTCATCGCTGCGGTGGTACTACATGGCTTTAGACCATTTCCTCGCCTTAGATGTCGATGAAACGCTAGTGGAGTTTGATTTCAGCGTCCCGTATTTATCGAGCTAGAACGCCGGTACAGAAACCCGGTTTCTCGGCTAGAATGCCAGTCATGTCGTTAGAGCAGCGACCAAGAAACCAGGTTTTTAGCCATACTGTATCGGTGCTCTAGGCGCCATTAGTCCCCGAGGAGAGTACGAGGTCAGGCTGGTGACCATTGAGGTATTCGAATCGGCCTAAGCAGGTTTGGTCAAAGGTAGTGGATTAACGTAAAGGATAGAGAGAAATAAGGCATCGTCGTTGTATTCCTGGATTTTGAGGGAGTAGGCCATATGGAAATCGAGATGACCTGTCCAACCTGTGGGTCTCACGACATTTCCAA
>NZ_JADEWX010000145.1 GCF_015207395.1 Nodosilinea sp. LEGE 07088 | reverse complement strand
GTTATGGACCGACTGGGCACTCCAACTGATAGCGCTCAAACCCCATAAACATCGCTATTTTCAGCGTGGTCTCTATGCTCTATCCCTGATGCAGCAAGCTCTTTAGGTACGTTGTCACCCGTTAAGAAGACCGACAGTTAGGTGAATTTACCTTACGGTTAAAGGTGCCTAGCCTGAAAATCTTGACTGTGCGATCGCAACGAAAAAGACCTGAAATTACGTAATCTAGTAGAGGCAGAATCAATGGTAGAAAATCTCTTGCCACCGGCATGGCGAACACCTCGAAAAATTTATTTCTTCTGGACTATAGTACTGCCAGCCGTGATCGGATATCTAACGGCAATATTTGTCAGATCCGGTGTTATTTTATATCTTCTTTTAATTCCCCTACTGGGTATTGGCTTGCTGATCGAGGCCTGTATTATTTTGTTGCTCGTTATTGGGTGGGCAATGAAGCGATCGCCAACCACCCTAAAACATCTTCGTCGTCATGGTGGAATAGCTCTTTTTTTAGTGGTCAATGGCATTGTTAACTACTCTGTAGGATCAAAAATTTTGAACTCCGACGAGAGATCGGCAATGGCCTACTGTGAAAGTGTTATCCCGCTGATTGAAAGCTATGCGTCTCAGCAGGGAAACTACCCAGAAACCCTAAGCCAGATCCAAAACCTCCCGACCCAACCTCGATTGAGCCGGACTAGATGCATCTATCACCGCCGTGATGAAGGCTATGAATTGACCCTTCGCTATCCTAGCTCCTTCGGTAGTAAAATCCTTTTCCATCAGAGTCCATAACCAATAGTTATAAATTCCCATTCCCATTGCCATTGCCCCGAGCTCTGCTGTCTGTGCGGCCACCAAGGCTTCTTAGTTCGGCCCATTTCATTAGGGGTGAGACCCCTTATACCTCCGTAAAAATTTCATATTCTAGGGGTAGCCGTGTGAGGAATCAAATAACGATCCGGAACTCGGAATCATTCAGCGAGCCGCGACCATCATAGCTATCAGGTGTGCAATCTACATTGCGGTAGCTGATCTCTATGAACAACGCTAAGGCTATTTTTATCTCTTACCGTCGCAGCAACAGTACTGATATTACCGGGCGCATCTACGACCGATTAGCGGCTCACTTTGGCGAGGCCAGTGTCTTCAAAGACGTCGACTCAATTCCGTTTGGGGTCAACTTTCGCCACCACCTGGAGCAGGCCGTGAGCTACTGCCCAGTGCTGCTGGCCATTATCGACCCCAACTGGCTGGAGGCCACCGATAATCGCGGGCGACTAAAACTAGCCAACCCTTCCGACTGGGTACGGGTAGAAATTGAGACGGCACTCAAGCGCGATCGCCTTGTCATTCCCGTCTTGGTGGGCGATGCTATGCTGCCCAACGAAACGGAGCTGCCAGACAGCCTCAAAGCCCTGGCCTATCGCCAAAGTGCCCCCGTGCGCTGCGACCCCGACTTTCACCGCGATCTGGATCGACTGATCCACCGTGTGGAAGAAGTCTTTAGCAGTCTGGTCGTCGGTGGCGCTAGCACGGCCGTCGCCAAACCTGCCGCTAACCTGATTGATGAGTTGGTGGCAGCCCTGGCCAAGGCCAATCAACCGGCCCAGACCCCAACATTGAGCCGCCGCCGCTGGCTACGGCTCATGGGTCTAGGGGTATTGGGGGGTGGTTCGGCGGTAGCCATGCGCTATCGCGAACCGGCGCTCCAGGCGCTAGCCACCGTTGATATTCCTGCTACGGTGTCCGACTTATCGACCCTGCCCAAGCGCGTTCAGCAGGCGGTGGATCAGCTGGACAGCTCCAGTGCCTCTTGGGCCACCGACGCCCCTTCCAGTTCCGCAGCTACCGAGCCACCAGGGCCCTATACCTACGAATCGGTGAATGTGAATGAGTTTGGGGTCAAAGTGGCCCAGGTCAAATTCGCCACCTCTGCCTATCAAGAACTGATGCTGGATGGCCCCCATGGCCCGGTGATACTGCCGCTAGTAGCGATCGCAGGCGGGCAGTTTGTGTTTGGAGCGCCGCCGACCGAACCGGGCTACGACCCCTCGCACCCGGTCCAAACCATTGCTACCGTCGAGTCGTTTTGGATGAGTATCTACCCCATCACCCAGGCCCAGTGGCAGGCGGTGGCCATGCTGCCCACCGCTAACCTCGACCTATCCCCTACCCCCGCTCAGGTTAAGGGCGACGATCACCCGGTCGAGCAGGTTTCGTGGCCAGAGGCGATGGAATGGTGCGATCGCCTCAGCCGTTTGATTGAACATCGCGCTGGCCAAGGCATTGCGACTCAACCGCCGCTATCCAACCTGCGCCTGCCCACCGAGGCCGAGTGGGAATACGCCTGTCGTGCCAAAACCACGACCCCCTTCCACACCGGCCTAACCCTGACCACCGGCCTGGCTAACTACAACGGCAGCCAGCCCTATCGCCAAGAGCCTGTGGGCCTGTTTCGCGGCACCACCACGGCAGTGGGCAGCTTTGGCAACGCCAACGATTTTGGCCTCTACGATATGCACGGCAATGTGCTGGAGTGGTGTTCACCTATTGGCGATGCCCGCCGTTCAGCCACCTGGCAGGTGGTGCGGGGGGGCTCTTGGCAAAGCCCAGCAGAGCAGTGCCGCTCGGCCTATCGCCAGGGCCTGCGGGCAGACACCCGCAGCAACCAGGTGGGCTTTCGCATTGTCGCCACGGGCAGAACCCCTGCCCCCAGCTAGGCGTCATGACGATCGAACTATAGCCATGACTCACTCAGGCAGATACTTCTTCAGCAGCAGGCTGAGCCGATCGAGGGTAGCTGCTGGGGCCTGGTCGAGCGGCGTAATAATGGCGTACTTCAGCGCTGAGTGGGCCTCTGACTCGGGTGGATGGGCGGCCACCCGGTTGACCACCTCCCGAATCACCCGCTGAGCATTGACGGCATTCTTTTGCAGATTGCCAATCACCATTTCGACGGTGACACTGTCGTGGTCGGGGTGCCAGCAGTCGTAGTCGGTGACGAGGGCCAGCGTGGCATAGGCGATCTCGGCCTCGCGGGCCAGCTTAGCCTCGGGCAGGTTGGTCATGCCAATAATCGTCGCGCCCCAGCTGCGGTACAGATTGCTTTCAGCTTTGGTCGAAAACGCGGGCCCTTCCATACACACGTAGGTGCCGCCCCGGTGCAGCGCTACGCCTGCTAAATTGAGGCTTTCGACCGCATCGGCCAGGATCCCGGCCAGGGCGGTACACACCGGGTCGCCAAAGGCAATGTGGCCTACCAGGCCGGCGCCAAAGAAAGTGGAAATGCGGTTGCGGGTGCGATCGATAAATTGGTCTGGCACCACCATATCGAGCGGCTTAGCCGCCGCTTGCAGCGACCCCACGGCGGAAGCGGAGATCAGATATTCCACGCCGAGGGTTTTCATGGCGTAGATATTGGCGCGAAAGGGGAGTTCGGTGGGCATGAGCGTGTGGCCGCGCCCGTGCCGGGCCAAAAAGGCCACCCGAGTGCCATCGAGAGTGCCGAGAATGATGGCATCGGAGGGGCTGCCAAAGGGCGTGTCGATGCGAACTTCTTCGATATCCGTGAGGGCTTCCATCTGGTAGAGGCCGCTGCCGCCGATGATGCCAATCTTTGCTTGGGCCGCCATGGTAGTTAAGGTTCTAGGGTTTGACAGCATTTATCATAGGCTCCCAGCGACGCAGCGGCTACTAAGAGACTGTCATGCCGGTTTAGGCGCTATGTTTCCGGTTTCCTCTCCCCGCGAGAGACCGCTAGGGTGAGGGCTTTCGAGGATTCTGCTGACCAGTTCTACAGCCTTATTCATGTTGCTTAAGTACAGTCCAAAGGGAACAGGGAGTAGGTGACAGGGAACAGAGTGTACTTGTTTCACTTGCACACCGCTCTATCAGTCCATCGGAGGGGAACCACAGAGAGGATTAAGGGCTGGTTACCCCAGTCTGCTAAAGCAGACTTTCGTCGTGAGCCAGGGCGTTCACTCCCTGGTGGTTGTGGCCGGAGTCCCTTAGCCTATAGGCGGGCACTGCCCACCCTCCGCTCTGATTGGATAAAGTCGCACTTACTTAGTGCACCGTGATTTCTAGCGGGTTGTATTCGATCTCGACGCGGCATCCATACTGAATGCCCGGTATGTGGGGGGCCAGAATCTCAACCACGGCAGGTGCTTGAAAATTGCGCTGCTTTGTCTCTGGATGGGGATAGTAGACTAAGCCGTCGTAGCCAACCCCTTGAAATAAAAGGCGACAGCGGGAGAAGGAGAAATCTTCGGGCGGATGTCTATCGGTCCAGTGGACGGCTCGAAAGGTAAATTCAGGCTGGGTGAGCTGAAAGACCTGGGGGCTAATGGAAATATTTAACGTGCCTTGCACGTAACCCGTCAGGTCTAGGCCAAGGGCTTTAAAGCAAGGGGTTTGCATGGCGATCGTCCCCTGGGGATAGGGGCTCTCTAAGGCAGTGCCCGAGGCTACCCGGTGCCCCCGTTCTACAATCCCTGCAACCCTCTGCCAGCGCCGATCACCCATCGTGATTGTCTGAATAGCCTACGTAGAGGGGAATATTTTTGCCCATCCCCCAGTAGTCGGGCAGGTCACTCCCCGCCAGGTTACGAGTAACACCGTCTCGGGTTTCTCTAATGTAGGTTCTATAGGTCGGTGCGCCATAGTTGACCTCGGCAAAGCTGAGGGAAACAAAAGACTCATTGTTGACAAATAAGGGATAGTCTTGGGTGCCATCTGGGGCAGGGGTCGTCGTGTAGGCTAAGCCACCCAATAATTCTGTCACCCCACCAGCTTGGGTCTCAATGATGGTTCCGCCTCGCTCTGTCTTGAGCCCTAGAATCCAGAGTTGACCGCCATTATTGAAAATCTTAGTGCCGTAGTTTTCAACATTTAGCTGACGGGCCCAAACATTCTGACCATTGATGCTCAAGTAACTGGTGGCCACATTTTCTAGAAAAAGATCGCCCGTTCCCGTCAGGTTCAACGAGACATCTGTGGTGTCTCGAAGGACTAGGGTGCGAGAGGACGCATTTTCGATCGTGGGCGTATCTTCATACCACGATCGCATACGCTCAAATATTACCTCTGGGTGGCTCCCCTCCTCAATTTTGAAGCCTGGATTGACCGTATTTGGAACCTTCACAAAGGCTTCTGTGCCAATAATGCGGCGAACATGATTCCGCACCAACACGGTATCGCTCAGATCGTAATGGCCAACGGGCAGGTACACCGTTGTCTTACCCGAGTCGATTGCCGCCTGAAAGGCAGCTGAATCATCAATGCCATCGTTGGGTATAGCGCCAAATGCCCCAACACTGGCCCAGTCTTCTAAATCATCCCAGGGCACATCGGGCGTTTCCTCGACGGGTAACCCTAGGGTGTGAGTCGGTGAGGTAAACAGGCTCGAAACCGGGTTTGATACAAACTCCGTTACCGTTGGCCCGGCGACGGTAGTGGCATCACTGGCGATCGCAGACTCATAGCCTGTGGTCGTAATATTCCTGGCCAGCAGCGTGCCTTCATTGATGATGGCTGGCTCACCAGCAGCAGCGCCCACGCCGTTGAGAGACGCGTTGACTAGGGTCATATGACCCAATGCGTTGGGATTGTACTGCTCGTGGCCAAAGGCGTTGTGAATAGCAGGCACCGCATTGGTGCTGGTCAAGTTGCGAATGTTAACGATCTGGCTGAAATTAAAAAAGCCGTAGACCGTCTGGTTTCGCAGCGTAACATTCTCAAAGGTCTGGCTATTGACGGTATAGCCCGTTTGAATGCCGTGTTTGAAGCCGTCAACGGTGACATCTTTAACCAACAGGGGGCCGACTTCATCGGCAAATTCAAAGTCGAGCCCGGCGACCCCCTGGCCATCGCCCGATCGCACAGTCACATGGCGCATTGAACCCTGGTTACTGGCATTAAACTGAATGCCGATCGCCCCCCCATTGCCGACTCCGGTATCTACCGTCAGGTTGCGAATCGAGTTGCCAAAGCGCTGGGCCGGGGCAGGCCCGGTAAAAATGACGGCCTTCTCACTCTCGGGGTCGTTAAACCCAGCGGCACGATCGGGTAGCTGAAGAATGACGCCGTCTTCGCTCTGCCCCTGCAAAATGGTGTTCTTATAGTCCTGGCCGGTATTGGGCGGGCCTGCGGGCCAGGTCAAGGTATCGGAAACGCGATAGGTGCCATTGGGCAGATAGATAATCCGCATGCCATTGGGATAGGCATCGAGGGCCGCCTGAATGGCGGCGGTGTCATCGCGATCGTCGTTGGGAATGGCGCCAAAGTCTTGGACGTTGAGGATACCGGCGTCCTCTGGGAAGACAACTGCTGCGTCTGCCACGGGCGTCACCAGGTCTGCCAGGAAGAGACCTAACGCTCCTGCTGTGATCAAGGCTATGGGCACCGCTAATTTCATGGGGTTAGTCACCTCAGGCTCAGGTGTCAGATTTCAATGGCGATCGCGCGCCCAGCAACATGAACATACAGACGGTCTTATCAGTCAGCATAGGTAATGTCACGGAGGCTGCGATCGCCCCAGTCCGAGATTTCATCGAGGCTTCACGGGGGTGGTGAGAGCAGGGGGCAGCTCCTGGCTGCTGGCCCAAAGACTATCTCCTTGGGCCGATGCGGCTGTTGGACGTTTAAGCGAGCTGGCCAATTTTTGCCCTAGACCCCATCTCGGCCTATGGTGAAGGGGCGAAAACGATCTTCAGAGACCCTTCTTAATTTTTAAAGATGAACAGTACAGTGCTAAAACGATATCTGAGTCAGCTCTGCTGTCTAGGACTCAGCGTGTCCTTTTTGGCAGCCTGTGATGGTGGCCAGCAGACGACCGAAGGCGAGGCTAGCGGTACCGTCAGCATCTTGGGCGTTGTCGTCGGCGAACAGCAGGAAAAACTCGAAGCCGCCCTCGCCCCCTTTGAAGCGGCCACCGGCATTGAGGTGGCCTATGAGGGCACCGACGCCTTCGCCACCCTGCTGCCCGTGCGGGTAGAGTCGGGCGATGCCCCCGACATCGCCATGTTTCCCCAACCCGGTCTGATGACCGACTTTGCCGAGGCGGGGCAGCTGATTCCCATCACCACCTTTTTAGATCGCGCCGATCTCGAAGCCGCCTTTTCGGATGACTGGCTCACCCTGGCGACCATTGACGGCGAACTGTACGGCGTGTGGTTTCGAGCCTCGGTCAAAAGCCTGGTGTGGTACAACCCCCAGGCTTTTGAGGCCAAGGGCTACACCGTGCCCACCACCTGGGCAGAGATGATCGCCCTCAGCGATGCCATCGTGGCTGAAGGCGAAACCCCCTGGTGCCTGGGCATGGAGAGCGGCGATGCCACCGGCTGGGTGGGCACCGACTGGGTCGAAGACATCATGCTGCGCACCGCTGGCCCGGCGGTCTACGACCAGTGGATTAGCCACGACATTCCCTTCAATGCCGCCCCGGTGCAGACCGCCTTTGAGCGGTTTGGCGACATCGTGCTCAACCCCGACTATATTTCGGGCGGTACGGTGGGGGCGATTAGCACCCCCTTTGGCGATTCGATTCAGGGTCTGTTTGGGGAGACGCCCCGCTGCTATCTGCACCGCCAGGCCAACTTTATTGCCAGCTTCTTGCCTGAAGATGTGGTACCGGGGGAAACCGTGGCGGTGTTTCCGCTACCGGGGATAGAGCCAGAATTTGGCACCCCTGTGCTGGTGGCGGGAGATGTCTTTGGCATGTTTAACGACACACCCGAGGCCCAGGCCCTGATGGAATATTTGACCACCCCCGAGGGGCACGAAGTTTGGGTAGCGCTGGGGGGCTTTATTTCGCCGCATCAGGATGTGGGGCTGGATATCTACCCCGATGAGGTGTCGCGTCAGCAGGCGGAGATTTTGGCCAATGCCGAGATTGTGCGGTTTGACGGGTCGGATATGATGCCTGGGGTCGTGGGCACCGGCACCTTCTGGAGCGGCATTGTGGACTATGTTGGAGGCGAGGATGTGGAAAGCGTGCTGGCCGATATTGAGTCGAGCTGGCCCGAGCAGTAGCCAGGAGTCGGCAGTCAGGGGTCAACCCTCAAATAGAGACTGAATGCTGACTCAGAATTGATGCTGGCGTTAAGTCGATAGCCCGCTGGATCGAATAGAGACCCGTTGCGACTGTAGTGCTATGCAAGATGCCTCGAATATCATGCGGCTGTTGGGGGCGATCGCCGCCATTATTGTGGGCTCCGGCGGCATTATCGCCCTGTTTTATGTCGCCAACCTGGTGGTCAATCGGCTGCCGCCCCGGCCCCGATCGCAGATTTTGCCCTGGGTCTACATGGTGCCCGCCCTGGTGATGCTGGGGGCGTTTTTGGTGTTGCCCACCCTGCGCACCATCCTGCTCAGCTTCATGGACCGGCGCTCCCAGGGCTGGGTGGGGCTCGACAACTACATCTTTGCCTTCACCAACGCCGACATGCTGATTGCCTTTCGCAACAATGTGCTGTGGCTGGTGCTGGTGACCGGGGTGAGCGTCGGCCTGGGGCTGGTGATTGCGGTGCTGGTCGACCGGGTGAAGTACGAGCCCCTGGCCAAGGCGCTGATCTTTTTGCCCATGGCGATCTCCTTTGTGGGGGCCAGCGTGATCTGGCGGTTTATGTATGCCTACCAGCCGCCGGGTACCGACCAGATTGGCCTGCTGAATGCGATCGCGGTGGCCCTGGGCTATGAACCCATCGGCTGGCTGGTGAACAAAAGCGTCAACAACTTCGCCCTAATTGCGATCATGATCTGGCTGCAGACGGGCTTTGCCATGGTGCTGCTGTCGTCGGCGGTGAAGGGCATTCCCAAGGATGTGATCGAGGCGGCGCGGATCGACGGGGCCAGTGAGTTTCAGATCTTCTGGCGAATTACCATTCCCATGATTAGCTCCACTATCGTGGTGGTCAGCACCACCATCATCGTGCTGGTGCTGAAGGTGTTCGATATCGTGTTTGTAATGACCGGGGGCAACCTCGACACCGACGTGATCGCCAGTCGCATGATCAAGGAGATGTTTAACTTTCGCAACTTTGGCCGGGGCAGCGCCATTGCGGTGGTGCTGCTGCTGGCGGTGATTCCGGTGATGGTGACGAATATTCGCCGCTTTCAGCAGCAGGAGGCCAACCGATGACGCCACTACCCCAGCCGCGATCGCAGCAAAAGCCCACCCTGGTGAGTCGGCTAGAGACCCTGCTGACCACCGCCCCGGTGCATATGGTCGTGGTGGCGATCGCCCTGCTCTGGACCCTGCCCACGGCGGGGTTGCTGATCAGCTCCTTTCGCCAGCCCGACGCCCTATTGCAGAGCGGCTGGTGGACTGTGCTGACGCCGCCGCTGGATCTGGGCCAGTTTCACCTGGGCAACTACAGCGATGTGTTGACCAGCGAGGGCATGGGCCAGGCCTTTCTCAACAGCCTGATCATCACCATTCCGTCGACGGTGATGCCGATTGCGATCGCCACCTTTGCCGCCTACGCCCTGGCCTGGATGGCGTTTCCGGGGCGGCAGCTGCTGTTTGTGATGATTGTGGGGCTGCTGGTGGTGCCCCTGCAAATGACGCTGATTCCGGTGCTGCGGGCCTACAACAGCCTGGGCCTGGCGGGCACCTTTCTGGCGGTGTGGCTGGCCCACACGGGCTACGGCCTGCCCCTGGGCATTTACCTGCTGCGCAACTACATTGGCACCCTACCCCGCGACCTGATCGAAGCGGCGGCGGTGGATGGAGCCTCGCACCTGAAGATTTTTACCCGCATTGTGGTGCCGCTCTCGACCCCGGCGATCGCCTCCTTTGCGGTGTTTCAGTTCCTCTGGGTGTGGAATGACCTGCTGGTGGCGCTGGTGTACCTGGGTGGCAACCAGAACGTGGCCCCGGTCACCCTGGTGCTGCGGAATCTGGTGGGCGATCGCGGCCAGGACTGGCACCTGCTCACCGCCGGGGCGTTTATTTCGATGATTGTGCCGCTGCTGGTGTTCTTCGCCCTGCAGCGGTATTTCGTTCGCGGATTGTTGGCAGGTTCGGTAAAGGGATAATGGCGCATATCGTATTTGAGCAGGTCACCAAGCAGTACGACAACGGCTTTGTCGCCGTCAAAGACCTCAACCTGGAGATTGGCGACGACGAGTTTTTGGTGCTGGTCGGCCCCTCGGGCTGCGGCAAAACCACCTCGTTGCGCATGCTGGCGGGGTTAGAATCTATCTCTCGCGGCAGTCTCTACATCGACGGCCAGCGGGTCAATGAAAAATCGCCCCGCGAGCGCGACATCGCCATGGTGTTTCAGTCCTACGCGCTGTACCCCCACATGAGCGTATTTGAGAACATGGCCTTTGGCCTCCAGCTCCAGGGCACCGCCAAGCCTGAGATTCAGCAGCGGGTGCAGGCGGCGGCAGCCCAGCTGGGCATCGAAGAGCTGCTCGATCGCAAACCCAAGCAGCTCTCGGGCGGGCAGCGCCAGCGGGTGGCGGTGGGCCGGGCGATCGTCCGCGACCCGTCGGCGTTTTTGATGGATGAGCCGCTGTCGAACCTGGATGCCAAGCTGCGGGTGCAGGCCCGGGCCGAACTCACCAAGCTGCACAAAAAGCTGGGCACCACCTTTATCTACGTCACCCACGACCAGGTCGAAGCCATGACCATGGGCAGCCGCATCGCGGTGATGAACCAGGGCATTTTGCAGCAGGTAGATACGCCCCAAAACCTCTACGAGCACCCCAACAATATGTTTGTGGCCGGGTTTATGGGCAGCCCGGCGATGAACTTTTTTGAGGCCACCCTGACCCAGACGGGGGAACAGATGGTGATCGACGCCGGGGCGCTACAGCTGCCGGTGCCGGAAGAGGTGCGATCGCGCTACCAATCTCTACTTGGCACGCCGCTGATCTTTGGCATTCGCCCCGAGAATATCTACAACCCCGAGTTTGCGCCACCGGGCATTAACCCGGTGGCGATTGAGGCCACGGTGTCGGTGGTCGAGATGATGGGCCACGAAGAGATTGTCTATTTTGCCCTGGGCGACGGCCATGAGTTTTTGGCCCGGGTTGACCCGCGATCGCGCTTTACGCCGGGGGAGTCGGTGTCGGTCAGCTTCGATATGAACCGCTTTCACCTGTTTGACAAAGCCTCAGAACATGTCCTCGTCTCGTGACCTAATGGCCAGGTTGAGAAATTTAACCGTAGCAACTCGCTTAACGTAAACACTGTAAGCGCTCAACTCAAATTTCGGTAATCTTTCGCCAAAAAACCAGGTTTAGAAACCGGGTTTCTGAGGCAATGCCATCGGTTCTTCGCCTACCCACGGTAGAAACCCGGTTTCTGCGACAGGCAGATTGCTTGATGGCAGGAGAGATCCCCGGAGAAAAGATCCCAGGGTTCTTCTGCGCCTTGCCACCGAATCTATGCCAGAACAACAGAACCCTGGGATCTATGATCGCTTGGCCTACCCGCAGAAGAAACCCGGTTTCTGCGGCAGGGAGCATTCAATACGGCCCAAACATGCCGTTGGCGGGGTTGTCGGCCTCGTCGCTACAGCAAAAGGCGCTAAAGTGCCGCACAAACTCAGCTTTGGTCAGCCAGCCATCCTGGTCGGCATCGAGCGGTGGAAACACCAGGGGCGCGTAGACCGGCGACTCGTTAAAGGCGGCCAGCAGTTGCCCCCATTCGGCCTGGTTGACTTTGCCATCTTCATCCTGGTCAAAGACATCGAAGATCAGCTCCATCAGGCCGAGAATTTCATCGGCGTGCGGCCCAGTATCAGTTAACCCATCATCGTAGTAGGCCAGCCATTCGGCGCGGCAGACCTGTTTGTTGTGGACGGTGTCGGCTTTTTTCTCTAGCCCCTGCCACTTGCGCATGAGCTTGTCTTGCAGCACCAGGCAGCGGGGCGATCGCAGCGACCAGTTGCGCAGGGTAGACAGCTTTTTAAACATCAGCTCAAAGTCTTTTTTGACCAACACCCCGGTGTAGTCAGAGTCGTACATGCTAAAGAGCTTGGTCAATTTGCGCTGCTGCAAGTCAGTTAACATGGCCTATACTCCTCTCTGCCCTGGCAAGTGCCATCAATGTCATTAGCCTATAGCACTTTCAGATAGCCTGCTGTATCGGTTAAATGACACTGCCGGACTGCCATGATTGTGGCGGTTAGTGACAACGCTTGGCAGTCCAGATCCCAGGGTTCTTCTACGCTTGGCCATAGGACAAGGCCAACACAATAGAACCCTGGGATCTGAGGCCGATCTGAGGCCAAATTCATTAAACCCCCCTGATTGCCCATCGGTTGGCCTTGGCTAACCAGGGGCGATCGGACAAACCGTTGCTGCGGTCTACAGTTCGCCGCAGTCGGCGATCACCACCGGCTCAGAGGTCTGGCCGCTGCGGCTGCCCACCTGTTCCATAGCGCTGACCACATCCATGCCTTCGACCACGCTGCCAAAGACCACGTGCTTGCCGTCGAGCCAGGGGGTCGCCACGGTGGTCAAAAAGAACTGCGACCCGTTGGTGTTGGGGCCAGCGTTGGCCATGCTCAGCAGGCCGGGGGTAGTGTGCTTGAGGGTGAAGTTTTCGTCGGCAAATTTCATGCCGTAGATCGACTCACCGCCCGTGCCGTTGCCGCGAGTAAAGTCGCCCCCCTGGCACATAAACTCGGTAATAATGCGGTGGAAGCTCGACCCCTTGAAGTGCAGGGGCTTGCCCGCGGTGCCCATGCCCTTCTCCCCAGTGCAGAGCGCGCGGAAGTTTTCGGCGGTTTTAGGGGCCACATCGGCCCGCAGCTCCATCACGATGCGGCCAGCGGGGGTACCGCCAATGGTGATGTCAAAAAATACTTTTGGATTGGTTGCTTCTGTCATAAATTGCTCTCTTGGTGCAAGACGTCGTTAACCTTTGCCATTAACCCACAGTTTGGCCGAAAGCTCAAAGCCGACTGGCGGGGGGCAATCTAGCCGACTGGCAGGGGACGGCTCACAGAACGAGGAAAGCACAGCGCTATGGCATCGTTGCTCTATCAAACACCCTCTTATACGAAATCCGATTTGAGGAACCCCGACTCACAATCAGGAACCCCGTAGGGGCACAGCATGCTATACCCCTGCAAACCGGGGAGATTCAGGCAGGATTTGGTATCAGGCGATGGGAGGAACGTCACGAAGTCGGCGTAGCCTCGCCCCGGTTATCCTCGCAGCAGCACTAATAGCCCCGGCACCGCAGACGGCGGAAATAGCCGCGCCACCGCAGCAAAGCTTGCCAACACCGTAGACGAATCAGCGGGCGTTAATGGGTTGGTTTGTGGCTCTAGGTCTGGGGAGTCAGGGAGCCAGGTGAGGATGGCTCGGAGCTGATCGGCATCCTCTGAGAGGGACGCTAGCTGCTGCCAAAACAGTTGCCGCTCGTAGTCACTGGTATGAGCTAGCCAGGCGGTCAGTTCTGCTTCGGGCCGCTGGGCCAAGGCGGCAAGGCTTTGCAGAACAAGCGATCGCAGGTCGCAGCGGTAGGCAATCGCGGCGAGCCAGGTTTCTAGGAGGGCTGCGATCGAAGTGTAAACCCCAACGCCAGTCGGTCGATGGGTTTGATCTGACCACAGGATCCACAACTGACGAGCGGCAATGACTGTTCCCCGCAAAACAGACAGCGTCGGGATGGCCTGGCACCGCTGGGACTGGTGTAGGAATAACCGGGCGATTCGCGAAGCGTTCGGAAACCGACTCGGAACGAGTATCCCTGCGGGAATCGCGGTTGATTGCTGCTCAAAGGTCAAAATTCAGAAATGCCGTTTCACTAAAGGCCGGATTTCCCTGAGCCCCAGTGGCCAACACTGGGGCAGCAAACCGCGTATAGCCATCACCCTTAGATTGCTTGAGAGAACGTCCTAACCCGGTTGCCAATGGCTATGGTAGCCAACATTTAAAGGGCTTCTCCTAAGGTAGCTCTGCTTAGCCAAAGCTCAATCGATGTGTGAAGGTATATTTCCAAGATCCTTGGGGGGCTCCTGAACAATCAATCTGGGCTTGTTTCACCCATTTGCGCAGCGCACTTTCCGTCAATCCCATCTCTTGTGCAACCTGGCTGACCGGTTTACCCGATTGGCCCACAATGCGTACAGCCTCTGCTTTTTGTTCGTCTGTAAATGTCCTACGCGGTTTTTGGCTCATCTGAACTGAACATTCTCTCTGATTGACTGACAAAACTTGTGAGCAGAATCCTCGAAAGCCCTCTCCCTAGCCTCTCCCGAGGGGAGAGGGAACCGGAAAAGTGAATTGGCTCCCCTTCTCCTTCGGAGACACTCCACGAACGTCCTCTGGGAGAGGGGTTGGGGGTGAGGGGCGGATAACTTTTGTCAGTCAACTAGACCTTAAATAAGTCTCGCCATTCTTAAAGGATTTCCAAAATAGCGGCTTTCATCAGGTCTTTGAGCTGGGTTTCGCTGAGGCTTAGCTCTGACATAGTGGCTTTCTCCAATACTGCCTATTCAATAATTTCTTCGTAATTCTCGAAGTTTCCATCGGCATTAACGTCTTGGGCTTGCTTGATTTGAGTGAAGAAATCTTCTTCGGTAATCTGGTCGAGCCACTGGTGCCGGTCTTGTGTGTAGTCACCTTTGCCAGGACTAAAGTGCTGAATAAACCGGATGGCATCTACAGAACCAAGGGCATCGACTAGGGCTTGATATCCCTTCTGAATCATTTCTCGCTGGGTAGTTGTCATAGTTAGTTCTCCGGATGCGTGATTTCTGTAAGCCATTTCAAAGGATTTTCGACTTTGACGGTAATGATATTTCCAAGCCGCTTTGCGAGTTTTACAAGTCGGTCATCAGTTGATAGCAAAGCGTCTGCTCTACTTTTTTCGGCATTAGCAATGTGAGCAGCATCGTAGAACGAAAATCTGAACTCAACTAATTGAGTGGTTCTTACTTGCAGGGAAGGGCTATCTAACACACGAACTCGGGCGAGCTTTAAAGCGATGCGTACCTGCTGTAGCTGTTCAAAATCCGAGATTTGAGCAATTTCGGATTCTAGAGCAGCACTATTAATTAGTTTCCATTGGTTTGCCTCACATTTCTAGAGAATGGCTAGCACAGCTTCAGTTTCAAGATGGATGCGAAGTTGAGTCTGATCATCGAAGGGGCGGTTCAGGCAGCAAACGTCGAGATAGATTCTGTAGGGTTTGTTCATTATTGTGAGCTACGCGGCTGTGGCCGTGTTAGCAAAATGCCAGTAGGTAAGGCCGTCGCGGGTTTCGGGGATGACGAGACCGAACCATTCGAGACGTTCGAGGTTTTCGGCGATCGCGGCGAGTTTGCTTTGGGTGATGCGGCCTTTGAACTGGGCGGCGATTTGTTTGGTGGTCCAGTCGCCGGGGGTGGTGCGGAGCAGGTCGCGGATGGCGGCGAGCTGGGCTTTGGGCTGGGT
>NZ_JADEWX010000144.1 GCF_015207395.1 Nodosilinea sp. LEGE 07088 | reverse complement strand
CCTGCCCCCTACTCCCCTCGCCTCAACCCCTCTACCCGATGAAACTTGCCATAGTCAATCGAGCGCCGCCCATCGGAGGTCTGGCCCAAAATATCGGCCAAGCGGTGATCCCAGAGAATTTCGCCCGCCAGAAAGGAGTGGCGGGCGTGGATGGTCTGGGACAGGGTTTCATCCATGCCGGTGAGGATGATGATGATCTCACCGTTGACCGCCGCCAGGGAGGCCGAGGTTTCCCCATAGAGTGGGCTGTCGGGAGTAATGACGTGCATCGCCGTCCAGCTGAGGGCAAACAGGGGCGTTTGGGCGCGTACCATGGGCAGATCGTAGAAGCGGCGAAAAAACTCGCCCTCCGCCGTAACTTCGTCGCGCACCAGGGTGACCCACAGGCGGGCTTCGAGGATGCGGTTGCGGCGCTGGTTAGCGGCCCGAAACATCAGCGTCGGCACCCCATCGCAGGGGTGCACGACCGCATACTGGCTGAAGATGATCCGCGATCGCGGCAGCGAAAACCGGGCAAAGCACAGCCCCGTCACCATCGCCACCAACACCAGCCCGATCAGGGCTTCTAAAACCACCAGCCAGTTGGCGTAGTTGGTCTGGGGGTACATAGCCCCATAGCCAATCGAGGCCATGGTCTGCACGCTAAAGAAGAGCGCATCCAAAAAGGAGCCGGGGCGGGCGTTGGCAATGCTGCCGTCGCGAGCCAGGTAGGCCAGGGCAAACAGGGCATTGATGGCCAGATAGGCCAGGGCCAGCAGCAGCACAAAAACCGGCCACGACAGCGTCAACAACTGGTGGTAGAGGTCTTGCCAGGGCGATCGCACTTCACCCAGCCGCACAATGGTTGGGGTTTCGCCATCCCGCGCCACAATGCGCGAAGAAGACCGCTGCTTGGGCTGGAAACGCATAGCCATGAATCGAGAGAATAGGCAGGTCTCAGATCATCAGTAGCATAGGGCAAAAGGCAAGATAGAGGGCAGCGCTTAGAATTGGGGCAATACGTTTGGGGGCAAACATGCCGTCGCCATTTCCAGGGATGAACCCATACTTAGAAAATCCTGACCTGTGGCCGGAGGTGCATCACCTGCTGATTGGCCTGCTGGCGGAAACTTTAAACCCGCAGCTTTTGCCGACCTACCGAGTGGCAATTGAAAAGCGGGTTTACCAACTGAGCGGCGAAGATGCACTGCTGATTGGCATTCCCGACGTTGCGATCGCCTCTGCCCAAGCGAAAACTCATCCAAGCTCTGTCGCTGTTGTTTCACCCTCAACCCAGCCGGTAGCAGTGCTGCTACCGATGCCGATTGAGGTACAGGAAGGTTATTTGGAGGTACGCGAGGTTGCGACTCAAACCGTGGTCACTGTGATTGAGGTGCTATCCCCCGCCAACAAACGACCGGGGCGGGGCCGGGAGGCTTATCTGCAAAAGCGCGATCGCGTCTTGGGCAGTCATACCCACTTAGTTGAAATTGATCTACTGCGCAGTGGCACTCCCATGCCGATGGCCGGAGCCGGAGCCCGGAGCGACTATCGTATTTTAGTGAGTCGCCACGAGCGGCGGCCCCAGGCAGAGCTATACCCGTTTACGTTACGAGAACCCATTCCACCCTTTGCAGTACCGCTAAAGCCCCACAGTCAGGAACCAATGGTGCTGCTTGATGATCTACTGCAGCGGGTAATTGAACGGGCAGGGCTATCGGTGGTGCTCAACTACCAGGTTGCCCCGGTGCCAGAGGTGGCCGAGGGCGATCGCGCTTGGCTACAGGAGTTGTTGGCGCAGGAGTAGGGGCATAGCATGCTATGCCCCTACGAGGTTCCTAATTGTGAATCGGGGTTTGGGTGCTAGAACGCCGGTTCAGTATTCTCTGCCCCTCGTTCCAGTGCTCTGCATTGGAATGCTCGTTGGGGCCGTCATTTAGATACTGTACCGCTGCTCTAGCCTTCCATCAGGTTGGCCTCGACCACGTTGCTGGCAAAGCTCTCGTAGGCTCCGCCGACTTGTTTGGCCATCGTGTCGGGGAAGAGGTGGAACTTGCCGTCCTTCAGCGCCGTAACAATGCCGTCTCCCACGAGGGAAGGCGGCTCGGCAATTTCGCCCAGCCCCGCATCCTGGGCCATGTCGGTGGCGATCGGGCCGGGGTGAACGCTGACTACCAGGGTGCCCTGCTCACCCAGCTTCTCCCGCAGGGCCTGGGTGATGGAGTAAGCCGCTGCCTTGGAAGCAGAGTAGGTGGCAAAATCGGCAAAGTTCTTGATTGAGGCCACCGAGTTGAGCTGCACCAAGGCACCGCCGCCATTGGCTTTCAGCACGGGGGCAAAGGCCTGGGCCATGCGCATCAGGCCAAACACATTCATCTCCATTTCGTACTGAAGCGCAGCGATCGCATCCTCAGCCAGAGGACCGGCATTCTTCAGCACCCCGGCATTGTTGACTACCAGGTCTACGTCGCTGGCGGTTTGGGCAGCCTGGGCAATGGTGTCGGGCTGGGCCAGGTCAAAGGGGATGGGTACGACGCGGTCCCCGTAGGTTTCCACCAGCGATTGAGCCGAGTCCAGGTTGCGCACGGCGGCGTAGACCTTAGTGGCCCCGTGCTGGATCAGAGATTCTGCGATCGCCTTACCGATGCCGCGGTTAGCACCGGTGACGAGAGCTACTTTGCCATTTACGTCAAAAGTCATGGGATTATCTCCAGAAATTAAAGGAATGAGAACAATGTGGTCGGAGGAAATCTAAATGGGCGGGCAGTCTGACCCTTGAGGCCTGGTGGGCAGTGCCCACCCTACGACACCAACTGCCCTACGCGACCAGCTCAGCGACTGTGCCAAACTGGCTGCTGAAATTGGGTTTCAGCACGTCCATGCCGACCTGCACGGCGGGGCGAGCTTTTAGCGCCTCAATCCAGCGCTGCACCTGGGGAAATTCATCCAGCGTTAGGCCCATGTATGAGGTTTTGGCTGCCGCTACCCAGGGAAAGGTGGCGATATCGGCAATGGAATAATCGCCCGCCAGGTAGGGGGTTTTAGCCAGCTGGCTTTCCATCACGCCCAGCAGCCGCAGGGCTTCTTTTTCGTAGCGGTCAATGGCGTAGGGTACCGGCTCGGGGGCAGCGTTGCGAAAGTGACCAAGCTGGCCAAACATGGGGCCAACGCTGGCCATTTGAAACATCAGCCATTCAATCGTCCTGATGCGATCGCCTGTTTCAGTGGGCAGTAGCTTACCGCCCTTCTCCGCCAGGTAAATCAAAATGGCCCCCGACTCAAACACGGCCAGGTCATTGTCGCGATCGACAATCGCCGGAATTTTGTTGTTGGGGCTGATGGCTAAAAAATCGGGGTCAAACTGTTCGCCCTTGCCAATATTCACCGAGTGAATGGTGTAGGGCATTTCTAACTCTTCGAGCAGAATGGCGGGCTTGCGACCGTTGGGGGTCGTGAACGTATACAGATCAATCATGGGATACCTTCAGAATAGTGTCTCTCGTAGGGGCAAACGGTCGTTTGCCCTCGCCCAGGTCATGGCGAAATTCAGAAAAATCCAGACGACCCAATTAGCCGTCATTAGGCAATATGAATGCCGCACTCCTGCTTCAGCCCGTGGAAGCGGGTGTCGCGCTCATCTAGATCGCTGGCCATCAGCGGGCGGCTGGAGTGCCAGTCGCCGACGGTGACGTAGCCCTGGTCGAAAAAGGGGTGGTAGGGCAGGTCGTGGGCTTGCAGGTAGTCGTAGATATCCTTCGAGGTCCAGTGCAGAATTGGCAGAATCTTGTGAATGCCGTGCTGCTGTCCCACCAAATCCAGGGTTTTGCGGTGGTCAGTTTGCTGCGATCGCAGCCCAGCCAGCCAAGCCGTTGCCCCCAGTTCGCGCAGCGCCCGCTGCATGGGCTCGACCTTGCGAATCTGGTCGTACTGGTTGAGAGCTTGAACACTGTCCGTGTCCCACAGCCTGCCGTGGAGGGCCTCCATGCGGGCCGGGCTAAGGGGCGACTGGTAGACCCTGAGGTTTAAATCTAGTCGCTGGGTTAGTTCACTGGCGAAGCGGTAGGTCTCTTCAGGTAGATAGCCTGTATCGACCCAGATCACCGGCATATCGGGCACCGCCTGAGTCACCAAATGCAGCATCACCGCCGCCTGAATGCCAAAGCTGGTGCTCATCACTAGCCCAGGGCCAAAGGTATCGGCGGCCCATGCCACGATGGCCGCAGAGGTCTGAGGCGTGGCTTCTGTGGCGGGGAGCTTAGCCTGACCTGACAATGGGGCAAAGGAGCGGAACCCCTGGGCCAGGGTGGCTAGCTGCTCTGTGCTGGTAGATGGAGCAAGGGTAGCGATCATGCAGGCGCCTCCTTAAAAGGCTGTGGTTTGGGGCGTTGGTTGAGACAACTTATACAGAACGGTCTGTATGTTCTGATTATGTAGACAGGTCTGTCTATTGTCAATCCCTTCTCAGCCAATTCTTATTTCGGCGGCGAGCCAAAGAATGCTAAAAGCGCTTCGGTAAAGGCCTCTGGCGCATCCTGTTGTGCCCAGTGGGAGGCCCCCTCCAGGGCATGGAAGTGGGCGGTAGGAATTTCGCTGGCGAGCCGCTGGCCATCCTCGGCTTTCTGCCAGGGGTCGTCCATGCCCCAGAGAACCATCGTCGGGGCGGTGATATCGCTGTGGCGATCGACCAGGGCCATGGTCTGGTTGGCGTTGAGGGCAGCGGCGTTGCGGATCAAGCTGAGCTTGCCTTCCTCACTGGCCCATGGGGCGATGATCCCAACCCGAAATTCGGAGGTGAGCTGATTGAGGTTCGACAGTCCTGCCGCCAGACTCTCTTCCAAGGCTGCGACCAAATCTTCCACCGGGCGAGGCTGCCAGCGCAGGGGATGGCCAAAGTCGAGCATGTCGTCGTCAAAGCGGTCGTAGCAGACCGAGTTGGCAATCACCAGGCGACGGACAAGGTGGGAATGCTCGATCGCTAGAATCAGCGCCACCGCGCCGCCCGTGTCGTGACCCACCACATCCACCCGGTTCAACTCCAAGGCAGCCAGCAGCGCCACAACCATGCGAGCCTGGTCCTGGAAGGATCGATCGAAGCGATCGCGCCGATCTGACCAGCCGTGGCCCAAAAAGTCTGGAGCCAGCACCCGATAGCCCGCCTGCACCAGGGGCGGAATCACCGCGTGGTACAAGTAGCCCCAGGTGGGGATGCCGTGCATCAGCAGCACCGTGCCCCGCCGGGCTTCGCCCGCGTCGATATAGCGAATGGTGACGGGGAGGTGGGCCACCTTTGACAGCAAAATCTCTTGCTGGGAGGCTCTGAATTCCTGCCAATTGGGCCAGCTTAAGGGGGTTGAGGTCATAGTGTTGCTCTGTTACAGAGTGCAGACAAATGGCCGAGACCTAGGATATTATACAGACAGACCTGTCTACATTGTGCAATTCCATGGCCCGCTCATCTGCTTCCCGCCCCTGCGCCCGCGATCGCATCCTGGCGGCGGCCTCTGAGCTGTTCTACAAAGAGGGTGTCCACTGCGTCGGCATCGATCGCATCATTGCCGAGTCGGGGGTGGCCAAAATGTCGCTCTACAACCACTTCAAGTCCAAGGATGCGCTGATCGCCGCCTGGCTTGAGGATCAGCACCAGGGCTGGCGCGAGTGGTTTCAGGCTGCGATCGCCCGCCACGCCGAAGCCTCCGGCGAGTCGCCCCTCCTCGCCATTTTTGACGCCCTGCGCGAGTGGATTGAGAAGCCCAACTTTCGCGGCTGCGCCTTTATCAACTCAGCGGTGGAGCTGGTCGATGCCGAGCACCCCGGCTACCAGATCACCCTGGCCCACCAGCAGGCCGTCGCCGACTACATCCTCACCCTGGTCAAAGCGGCTAATCTGCCCAACCCCGAAGACCTGGCCAAGCAGCTGATGATTTTAATGCAGGGGGCCACCGTGGTCGCCATGATGCACGGCTGCCCCAATGCGGCGGGTCAGGCCAAAGCCGCCGCCGCTGTCTTAATCGAGGCAGCTTCTCCCTAAAGCCCACCTTCCATCCCTGGCAATCTAAAATCCCCAATCCAAAATCTCCAACGGGTTATCCTACACATAAGTCCCTCTCCCCGGAGGCATCCATGACCGCCCTCTGGCCCCAGGCCACCACTACCTACCCCAGCTCCGACGGTGAACCCGTGGCCGAAACCTACGCCCATTTCTACGCCCTGCTAATTACGTTGGAGGTCTTACGGCAATACCTCGCGGGGCGGCAGGCTACGGTTTTGGCTAACCAGTTCATGTACTACGCTCAGGGTTTTCCCAAGCTGCGAGTCGCTCCCGATGTCATGGTGATTTTTGAGGTGGAGCCTGGCGGGCGCGACAACTACAAAATTTGGGAAGAGGGCCAGGTGCCATCGGCCATCTTTGAAATGACCTCCGCAGGGACGCGCCAGCAGGATGAAGTTGAAAAAAAGACCCTCTATGAAGGGCTGGGAGTGCAAGAATACTGGCTGTTTGACCCCAAGGGCGAGTGGATTGCCGAGCAGCTCAAGGGCTACCGTCTACGCGATGAGGTTTATATACCAATCGAGGATAGCTGTAGCGAACCACTGGGACTACGTTTGCAGATTGACGGCGGACTAATTGCCTTCTATCGGCAGGACACAGGCGAGAAGCTGCTGATCCCCGATGAGCTGGCGGCGGCGCTCAGGCAGGAGGCGCTGCTGCGGCAGCAGGCCGAACAGCGGGCGGCGGCAGCAGAACGTCGGGCTTCAGCAGCAGAGCAGGCATTGGAAGCTTTCAAGGCGCAACTGCGCGATCGCGGCATCGACCCGGAAACCTTGCTCAACTAGAATCGCAGGATCTTTTCTGAGCCAACCGGCTGGTCAATCGGGTGAACCATGACGACTTTCCGGAAAACCGCGATATGGCGCTGAGGAGATCTGTAAGGCGGCGGCCCAGGCCAGATCTGCACCGAGCATTTCAACTTTGGGCACCCTAAACTGCATATCCTCTTTGATCACAAGACAACGCTATGGTGGCTCGTACATTTGGTTGCTTTGGCTCTGCGATCGCGGTTGTGGCGGGGCTAGCAGGGAGCATCTGGGTACTCAACCTGCCCTACCCCATGATCCGCTGGCCCGTGGCAAAGACGGCTCCCCTGATCTTGCTGCCCAGCTATATCAAGATGGATCACGACTACCGGCAGGCGGTGTCGCTGGTAGCCCAGGCCGACCAGCTCGTCAACCAGGCTACCTCCGCTAGTGATATCGCCCTGGGCGAAGAAAAAGTTACCCAGGCCCAAGTGCACCTAGATGGTTTACCAGTTTGGTTTCTGGGCTACTACCCCAGGGGCTACTGCGGTTTCGTAGGCTGTAGCTGGCAGTTTACCCTCGACGAGTTCGAGTCAGCCCGCCGCGAAATTGGCCGCATGGAAGCGGTGGTGTTTCAAGAACGCAACGCTCAAAACCTGCTCGAAGAAGGTACCTTGGCGGTTGAGTCAGCCCAACAGGCCTATCAAACGTCACAGGTGGGCGCAGACCGGGCTACGGCCCTGGCCAACTGGCAGCGGGGCATGGATAAACTCAACGAAATTCCGCCGGAGACCCTGGCGGGGCGGCAATCGGCCACCAAGCTCCAGGCCTACCAGCGCGACTATCAGCAGGTCTCGGGCAATGTCGCCGGGGGCAATCGATCGAATACGCTAGTCGATGCAGCGAAGAAATTTGCTTATGAAGCTGCCGTGGCTGGACAAAACCCGCCCCATAGCGCCGCCACCTGGAATCGCATTGCCAATCAGTGGAAAACCGCGATCGCCCGTCTAGAAGCCATCCCGATCGAAGACCCTGGCTATAGCGAAGCCCAGGGCTTGCTGGCTCAGTACCAAAACAACCTCGGCGTTGTGCAAGAAAATGCGGCGAAAGAAGAAGCCTCTGCTAGAGCATTAGAGAATGCCAAAGCCAAAAACACCCGCATGCTAGGCAGAGATCTAGATAGCATGGCGGCCAATCAAATCGCTAGCCTGCTTCAAGAGGTGATTGATGAGCTGGAGAAGGTGCAGCCGGGCACAACCAGCTATGCCGAGGCCAGCCGATTGCTAAATCTTGCGAACCAAAAGCTGGCGCAGCTCCAGTAAATTGCGCGTAACCCAGGCGCAACAACTCCCTATGGTTACATGGGTAGTGCCGGAGATAATGATGAACTGTTATACGTATGAGCCGGTAGCAAACCATACTCTAAAATTGGCATTAGCTACTCCCTAATCAATGGCCTGAGCCGCGAGAGCAACGTTGTTCTGTTTTGCAAAACGTTTTGCATCTCCGGAAACAGGTCAGTCACTGGTGTATTTGATGACGAAACTCACCACAAACGTCACTCCATGCTGAAGCTTGCCGACCTACAACTGGGCCAAAAATTCACCCTGCTGCTGCTGCTTGTGTTCCTGGGCGGTATCGTTGCCAGCAGTGTTGCCCTCTCCGCTGTGCTCAACCAAAATGCCCAGGTGCAGCTGACTACCAAAGCGCTGATGCTGATGGAAACCATGAACTCGGTGCGAGATTACACCTCTAACCAGGTCAATCCAGAGCTGGCCGATCGCCTCAATACCGAATTTTTACCCGAAACTGTGCCCGCCTATTCTGCCCGCGAAGTCTTTGAAACGTTTCGCGGCAACCCAATCTATGCCGATTTTTTCTATAAAGAAGCGACTCTCAACCCCACCAATCTGCGCGACAAAGCCGACGACTTTGAGGCTCAGCTGGTGGCTCAATTTAAGCAGCAGACAACCACTGGAGAAACCAGCGGCTTTCGCCAAAGCCCAGCGGGCGATCTCTATTACATTGCGCGGCCCATCAAAGTCTCTCAGGCCAGCTGCTTAGAATGCCACAGCACCCCTGCCGCGGCCCCCGCCAGCATGATCGAGCGCTACGGCAGTGAAAACGGCTTTGGCTGGCAACAGGATGAAATTGTGGGGGCCCAAATGATCTCGGTGCCGGCTGCTAAGGTGCTGCAAAGTGCCCGTCAGGCGCTGCTGCTGATTCTCGGCATTTTTGTCATTGCCTTCTCCATCGCTATTGTGATGGTCAACCTCTGGTTGAAGCGCTATGTTGTGCGCCCGCTCAATCGGATGGCGATGGCGGCAGAGGCGGCCAGTATGGGTGATGCTGGGGCCGAGTTTAGCCAAACCTCTAACGATGAAGTGGGTAAGCTGGCAGGGGCATTTAACCGCATGCAAATGAGTTTACAAATGGCGATGCAACGCCTCGATCGCTACCGTGACGGACGGCGAAACTCCGGTGACTTGTCGCGTTAACGACCGGGTGGCGCGTAACGCCAGCTTGCCGATGTTGTCGGGGTGCCAGCCAAGGTACCCCTACTGCATTTGTTGGCGGAAGTCTGCCGCTTTTTGAGCATCGGGAATTTCGGCGGCTAGGCGAGTTACCAGTTCCTGGGCCGATAGGTTGGGGAAATCGTCTAGGGTGTCTTTGACCAGATAGCTGGCCATCGGGCCAATGCAGCGGGTCAGGTTCTGGCGGCAACGACTGAGAAATGCGGGACTGAGATGGTCGGCAGCCGATGATAGATTTGCAGCTGCCTGTGGGGGGTCTACCTTAGATAAGGTTGCAACACCAGAGCTTACATCGCTTGTATCTTGGGCGATCGCACCCTGGAGACGACTGACAAAATCAGTCGCCTGATTGCCGTTAGATAACTGACTTGCCAAGATATCGACAAACTCTGCTGGCGTTGCCTGGGGATACTGATCGACCATCTCTTCGACCACCACGCTTGCCATCGGGCCAATACAGCGGGTCAGTTCTTGACGACAAGTCTCTATAAATGATCGGTCGTACAGCTTAGCATCAGCCAGGCTGGGCTCTTCAACGGTAGGCGAATCGGGCCGGTTGACCGACTGCGCCCAGGCGGGTTCATCGGTGAGGGGAGAGATCGGCGATGAGTTGCTGTCTACCAGTTGGGTCAGGCGTTGCACCACCTCAGCGACTTCTTGAAAGCGCGCCTTGGGCTTTTGCTGCACCATCTGAGTCAGAATATCCTCCAGGGTGGGGCTAAGGCTGACGTAGCTTTGCCAGCGCCACTCTAGGGAGTCTTGGTCGATCAAATCGCGGGGGTAGCGGCTGGTGAGCAGAACAATGGCCGTCACCCCTAGGGCATAGAGATCGCTCCCCGGAAAGCATTGCCCCAGGTGAATTTGCTCGGGCGGTGAGTAGCCAAATTTGCCCACCATTGTAGGGGCGTGGCCTTCATCACCCTCCTCCAGGTCACCGGAGAGGAGGGTGGTGATGGCATCGCTAACCAGGCCAAAGTCAATTAATACCGGCAGATTGCGATCGCGACAGTACATGATGTTGTCGGGCGAAATGTCCCGATGCACAATTCCCAACCTGTGGAGATAATCTAGCACCTGCAGCATTTGCATCAGCCATTGGATCACCTCCGCCTCAGAAAATTGGCTCTGCTGCTGGCGGCGCTGCTTGATCAGCTGAGAATAGGGCACGCCATCAATATATTCCTGCACGATAAACAGGCGGTTTTTCTGAGTAAAGCAGGCCAGAAACTTAGGCACCTGGGGATGATCGAGCTGGTAAAGGGTTTTGGCTTCTCGTTTAAAGAGATCTAGGGCCTTTTGAAGATTGTCCCCTGATTTTTTGGTGGGGAAAAACTCCTTCAGCACGCAGGCTTCGCCAAAGCGCTGGGAGTCTTGCACCAGATAAGACCGGCCAAAACCACCCTGACCCAATACCCGCTGCACAATATATCGGCCACCAATTTTACTGCCCGGAGCAAATATCTGCCGGTCTTTGGGCTCTGCCGCTGGCTCATGGGTATTGGCCAACTCGTGAGCCGTTGTGGGTTCGTGGGCATCGGCTGCGATCGCGGCTGTAGGGTTGACCTCACGATGCCCCCTCGGCAAGGCGTGAACATGGTAAGCCGGTACTAATTCCTGAATATTTTTGAGCTGTAGCGGCCCGGCATAGGTGACATCTAAGTCAAGCCGCGACTTGACGACATCGTAGACCAGCTTAGAAATACAGAGACCGCTAGGGTGAGCCTCGGTCTGTAAGCGAGCGGCAATATTGACCCCATTGCCCATTACATCTGACTGGCTAAAGAAGACATCTCCCAAATGAATGCCAATTCGATGCAGCAGGGCGGGCTCACCATCTCGGGTGTCGTCAGTGCGGGCCAGTTTTTGCTGAATGGCTAGGCCACAGCTCACGGCTTGTACCGCACTGGCGAAGTACATGAGTAGGCCATCACCCGTCGATTTTAAAACTTTGCCCTCAAAATCTTGGCAGAGCTTTTCCATCAACTCTTGATCGCGCTGAATCTGAGAAAGCGTGGATTCTTCATGTACCGCCATGCGGGCGCTAAAGCCAACTGCATCAGTCAGCACAATGGCGGCTAGGGTGCGATGTCCGTGGGTCACACTCATCAGTTATAAGGATGGGTAGAGGCTGAAAATCGCTAACGAGAGTGGTGCATTACCGGTTAGCTAAGGGTAATTTCACCTCGTGGGCGGCAATTTCCTGAAAGTATCCCTGATGGCTGCTGGTAGAGTGCTCAGTACCTGACGGCTCTGTTAGGCGTGATCTGGCAGGCTGCCCATGCCAATCCATCACGCTCGGTGAAAATACGATGCTGGTCTTAATTCTATCTTACTGATTCAACCTGCTTGGTGATGCCGCTCACGGGCTGTCGCCGAGGCAGACGGTGCCCAATCGGTCAATGACTATCTGACAGGGAGGTCTCAGCTAGGGTCAGCACCGCTGGCTGCTCCTTAACCCGCGCTTCTAGAGGGCGTACCTTCTCGACTAGGGCGATCAGCTGAGTTAAGTCAGGCGGGGGTGAGTTGGAAATGTAGCCCGCATCCGTGGTCATAGCCGAGGGCGCATTCTGCATGGCCTGCTCGATGTACTGCTGTTGGTTGCGATCGACCGTAGGACTAATCAAAACTGCGCCGGGCGGAATGGCGCGACTGGCGTGCAAGATACGAAACGTGTTCGGCCCAAAATCTTTGCGGTATTGCTGAAAGTTATCTTCTGACAGCGCCCCGGCGGTCACTCGGCCATCGGCGATCCACTCCAGCGCGGTGGCTGGAGTGGGGGCAAACTCAATGGCTTCTAGGGTGAGGCCATAGAGATCGTACAGGGGGAGGTAATAGCCGGTCGCCGATCCGGCTTCGCCTAGGGCAATGGTCTGGTTGGCCAGATCGCCCAGGGCCTGTAATGAGCTATCGTTGCGCACCACCAGCACAGACTTTTGGTTGGGGGCCCCTAGGGTTGGAAAGATAGGGAGATAGTTGGCTTCTGCGATCGCAATGGCGGCTAGCCCCGATGGGGCAAACACCAGTGACCAGTTGTCTGCCCGAATCTGCTCAACGGCGCGAATTTCGTTAAATACGGGCTCTAGTTCGACGACGGCCTGGAGTTGTTCAGCCAGATAGGTTTGAAAGCGTTGGTACTTTTCTAGAGAGCTGGCCCCTGAGTCGTAGCTCACTAGCCCGATGGTGAGTCGCGTTGGCTGCTGAGACCCCTGATCCGAACCACAGCCGCTGGTCTGCAAGAGCAATACGGCTATCAGACCCGCCACACATAGGTTGAAAAACCGCCGCAGTCGACTCATGCTCTGTACAACGTTGAACTAGATTTCCACGGGTAAGTTGCACCAGGGTTGGTAGCTTAGAGCTTAGATCGAAGGATCGCAGAATCTGACGCTTCTTCGTATTCTGTGACGTTAGGGATTCTGTGACGTTAGGGCTGCTGGTGGTGGGGGTACAAGGGGCTGGTGCTAAATCCCGTGGGCTACCCAAAGTAGGGCGGTGCGTTGCCTGGGGTCCACTTGATGTTGCAGCCGACGCTGGGTGCTTGGTCGGGCATAGGTTGCCCCGTCAGCACCGCATCGAGGGCTGCACGCAGGTCTTTGCCGGTCACAGGTTTACCGTTGCTGGGGCGGCTGTCGTCGAGTTGACCCCGATATACCAAGAGTTTTTCCTGGTCAAACACAAAAAAGTCGGGGGTGCAGGCGGCAGTATAGGCCTTGGCGACGGCTTGGGTCTCATCAAAACAGTAGGGAAAGGGAAAGCCCACCTCCTGGGCCTGGGCCTTGAGAAACTCGGGGCCATCCTGCGGGTGGGTTTGTAGGCTGTTGGCGCTGATGGCGACCATGCCAACCCCCTTGGGGCCGTAGTCTTTGCCAATGCGGGCCAGCTCGTGCTCGACATGCTTAACAAAGGGGCAGTGGCGGCAGATAAACATCACCAGTAGCGCCCGAGCCTCGGCAAAGGTGCCGAGGGTAATGGTTTCGCCACTGACCACATCGGTCAGTTCAAAGGTAGGGGCCGCAGTGCCCAGGGGCAGCATGGTAGATTCCACCATAACCATGGGGTTAGTCTCCAGGGTGAGTTTTCTTTATAGTACTGAATGGTACTGGGGGATTTGGCTATGACCGCAGCTAAGCTAACGGCCATTCGCAACTACCGGTTGATTTCGCCCACCCTGGCCACCGCCGGGCAGCCCACCGCCGAGCAGTTTGAGGTGGTGGCCCAGGCAGGCTATGCGGTGGTGATTAACCTGGCCCTATCTACCTCAGACCACGCCATTGTCAGTGAAGCAGAGTTGGTAAAAAGCCTGGGGATGACCCACTTTCACATCCCGGTGGTCTGGGAAGCCCCGAGCCAGGGAGATTTGGAGATCTTTTTTAGGGTAATGGAGCGGAATCGCGACCTCAATGTCTTTGTCCACTGCGCTCTTAACATGCGGGTCTCCGCCTTTGTCTACCTTTACCGGGTGCTGCGCCTGGGGGTCGAACCCTCGGTCGCCCAGGTAGATCTTCACCGCATTTGGCAGCCTAATCCCACCTGGCAAGCCTTCATCGATCAGGCGTTGGTAGCCAAATAGCCCGTCGCTTTTTCGGTGGACGGCAGCGCCTGAGGTTGACACAATAGCCCTATTCATTTGGCCTGAACGATGCAGATGAGCTTGAGCTTTGCCCCCTCGACAGCGGACATGGAGGCGGCGTTCTACCGCAAAGATGCCAGCTACGATGGCCTGTTTTTTGTGGCGGTGCGCACCACCGGCATTTTTTGTCGGCCCTCCTGTTCATCGTGCCCCAAGCGTGAAAATATAGAATTTTTTCTGTCGCTGCGAGAGGCGATGGTGGCTGGGTACCGTCCCTGCAAGCGCTGCCAGCCCGAAGCTAGCCTAGAGCAACCGCCCGACTGGGTGAGCCAGCTGATGGAGCGGGCCGAGACCCAGGCGGGGAAAAAGCTCACCGCCGAAGATTGGCACCAGCTGGGTGTTACCCCCGAACGGGCGCGGCGGTGGTTTAAAGACCACTACGGCATGACCTTTGCCGAATGGTGCCGGGCCCGACGGTTGGCCGGGGCCTTTAGCCAAATTCGCAACGGCGCATTGTTGGACGATGTCGTGTTTGCCCAGGGCTACGACTCCCACAGCGGCTTTCGGCAGGCCTTTGCCCAGACCTTTGGCGGGCCGCCGGGCCAGGCCGAGACCCAGTCATATATTGCAGTGGAGCTGATCGAAACCCCGATTGGGCTGATGGTGGCCGGGGCCGTAGACGACGGCCTGTGCCTGCTGGAGTACAGCGATCCGCGGCGGCTGGAACGTCACTATGCGGCTCTGCGCCAGCGGCTGGGCTGCGCGGTGTTGCCCGTTAGCCATCCCCATTTGACGACCCTTAAAACCGAGCTCCAGCGCTACTTTGCTGGTGAGTTTGGGGGCGATCTCTCCCCCTTCACCGTCCCCCTGGCCTTCCAGGGCACGCCGTTTCAAACCACCGTTTGGGAGGAGCTGCGGCGGATTCCCTACGGCGAAACCATAGCCTACGACGAGCTAGCCCAGCGGATTGGCCAACCCACAGCCATGCGCGCAGTAGCGCGGGCCAATGGCAGCAACCGCATCAGCATTGTGGTGCCCTGTCACCGGGTGATTGGCAAAGATGGTTCGCTCACCGGCTATGGCGGGGGGCTATGGCGCAAACGGCTGCTGCTGGAGCTAGAGCGCACGGGGCAGCTGCCGGGACGGTAGCTGCAAATTTTGGATTTTTAGATTTCGGATTGGCGATTTTGGCCAAGGGCTTGTAGGGGCGAACGGCTGTTCGCCCGATCGGGGTATTGGAAAAAAGCAAAGGATCGACAACGCGATGAAACGCTGGCATTCGGCAGTGGAATTTGTTTTGCTGGCCGCCCTTTGGGGTGGCTCGTTTTTGTTTATGCGGGTAGCCGCCCCGGAGTTTGGCCCAGTGTGGCTGATTGAACTAAGGCTGGTGCTGGCTAGCCTAGCGCTATTACCGCTGGTGCTCCGGCGGGGATTGTGGGCGGTGGGGCTATCCCACTGGCGACATTTGCTCGTGGTCGGTGCGCTGAACTCAGCCTTGCCCTTTGTGCTACTGGCCTACGCCACGCTGTCATTGCCAGCAGGGTTTACCTCGATTTTGAATGCTACCGCGCCGCTGTTTGGTACGGCGATCGCCGTGATCTGGCTCAAAGAACGATACTCCTTAAGCCGAATGACGGGTCTAACCCTAGGATTTATCGGGGTGGTGATATTGCTGGGTTGGCAGCCGATTGTGGATATGGATGGCTTTGGGCTGGCGGTGATGGCTGGGTTGGGTGCCGCCTGCTGCTATGCGATCGCAGCGCCCTACGTCCGCCATCACCTGACCGGAGTAAGTAGGCAGTTGAGATTAAATGTAAGATAGCAGGGTAGCCAGAGTGCCCTCAAATGCCCGCCCCATTACGCATCATTTTGACCGAGGAAGAAGACCGCACGTTAAGTGAACTTCGGGAGGCTCAGACAGTTCCCTATCGGACGCGTGACCGAGCGCATAT
>NZ_JADEWX010000143.1 GCF_015207395.1 Nodosilinea sp. LEGE 07088 | reverse complement strand
GCATTCTGGATACTCACCCCGGCATCGGCTGGGTGCAACTGCCCTGGGCGGGCGGGCGATCGCGCTATCGCGCCGTGCGGGATGCGTTGACGCAGGTGGAGGCCTGGCATCTGCGCGATCAGCTGGTCAGTAGCTTATCGGGTGGAGAAGCCAAACGGGTGCTGCTGGCCTACTGCCTGGTGCGGCCCCGCTCCCTGTTGATTTTGGATGAAGCCCCAGCCGGGCTGGATGTGCGCAGCGAATCTGATTTTTATCAGTTGCTTTATCAACTGAAGCAGGAACAGGGTTGGGCGATTTTACAGATTTCCCACGACCTGGATATGGTGCGTCGCAACTGCGATCGCGTCCTCTGCATAAACCGGCGACTGCTATGCCAGGGACCTCCCGACCATGCCCTGGCTCCTGAGCAATTGTCTTTGGCTTATGGGTCAGAGTTCGTTCGCTATCACCACACCTGTCAGCCTCATCACCATGACCATTGAAACTGAACTCACCCGCGTTATCGGTCTGTTTCAACTGCCCTTTATGCAGCGGGCACTCATGGGTGGCGTGTTGACCGGGCTGATGGGCGGCCTGCTAGGGAGCTTTACGATTCTGCGGCAGCTTTCCTTTTTTAGTGATGCCCTGGGCCATTCTGCCCTGCTGGGCATCAGCATTGGGCTGCTGCTGGGCTTCAATCCATCCTGGGTGCTGCTGCCCTTTGCGGTGGTGTTTGCCTTGGTGGTGACCTATTTTCTGGAACGCACTCAGCTCTGGACCGATGCTCTATTGAACATCATTTATTCGTCCTCTCTAGCGGTGGGCATTATTTTGCTCAGCTTTCGGGATGAGTATCAGGGAGGCATCAGTAACATACTCTTTGGCGACATTCTGGCGGTACAAACCGCTGATCTGGTCTTCGGTGCCCTGTTGTTAGCGGTGTGCGCTGGGTTCATTGGCCTGACGCTGCGATCGCAAATTCTCATGACCCTGAATGAACCAATGGCGATCGCCCGCGGCGTCAACGTCTCGGCCCAGCGCACCGCCTTCATTGTGTTGCTCTCTCTGGTCGTCGGCATTTCCATCAAAGCGATCGGCGTCTTACTGATCAGTGCCTTTGTGGTGATTCCGGCCTGCGCTGCCCGCCTGCTCAGCCGTAACTTTTCTCATTACATTCTCATCTCCGCTTGCCTGGGAGCTCTGAGTGCGGTTTTCGGCATGCTCCTGTCCGCCCTTTTCGATTTACCTTCCGGTCCCAGCATTGTCACCGTTCAACTGGCCATGTTTCTGTTGGCCATTCTGATTCCCAAGGCCCGCGTTTTGGCTCCCTGAACCATGACTCAGATCCTCGATGCCCTGCCAACCCAACAGTCAAACAAAATCCTGTGCAGCTATCGCAACCCGTCATCCGATTTGCAGATTGCTCGAATTTCCAACATTCCCCACTGGTATTTCGAGCGCGTTATCTTTCCTGACGATGTGCTCCTTTTCGAGGCGGTTGCAGAAGCAAAACTCGAAATCTATAGCGGTAACGGCATCACAACATTGCTGACCGATCAGATTCCCTGCGATCGCTTGCAGATCGCGACACCAATTTCATCCCCAGTTGTGAGGTCGATGCAATGACAACTGCATTATCAGAACTGATTCCCAAACGGGGAATGCCGGTAACTCTGATTACGGGATTTTTAGGCAGCGGCAAAACTACTCTGTTGAACCACATCCTGACCAATCGCCAGGACTTGAAGGTGGCAGTGCTGGTGAATGAGTTTGGCGACATCAACATCGACAGCCAACTGCTGGTGTCGGTGGAAGAAAACATGGTCGAGCTGAGCAACGGCTGCATCTGCTGCACCATCAACGACAGCCTGGTGGATGCGGTGTACGCGGTGTTGGAGCGGGAGGAGCGGATGGACTATCTGGTGGTCGAAACCACGGGATTGGCCGACCCCTTGCCCATCATGTTGACGTTTCTGAGCACGGAGCTGAAAGCCTTCACTCACCTAGATTCTGTGATTACAGTCGTGGACTCGGAAGCTTTTACGGAGGAGCATTTCAGGAGTGAGGTGGCCCTCAGCCAACTCCGCTACGGCGACATCATTTTGCTGAACAAAGCGGATTTAGTATCGGAAGCCAAGTTGACCTGGTTGGAATCCTACATTCAAAACATCAAGGAGCAGGCCAGATCTCTGCGGTGTTCCCTAACGGCACAGGGCGATCGCTTGCCCCTGTCGGCCTTGCTGGATGTGGGCTTGGCAGAGCCCCCGGCTCAGTTGCCTGAAGCAGCTGAATTTCAGGAACTCCCTGGAAAATCTCCCCATCTGGCTCAGGATGGCTTTGTTTCGGTGCCTTTTAAGAGCAACCGACCCTTTCAGGTAGACAAGTTCGAGCTTTTCTTGATGGCTCAAATGCCCATTGATGTGTTCCGGGCTAAAGGCATTCTCTGGTTTGAGGGAGAGGACCAGCGCCACATCTTTCAGCTCAGCGGCAAACGGTGCAGCATTATCCCCGAACCCTGGACCACCTCACCGCAAAATCAACTCATTTTCATTGGTCGCCAGTTGAACCCATTGCAACTGCACCAACAACTCACCAATTGTTTGGCCGGTAACCGAGTCTCTCTGTTGTCCTAGCGAGAGATGGCCAACCCTGCTTGGGTTCCCTCTGGCATCGCCGGAGTGACCCAATGTCCGTGCCCCAAAGGCGTGTTCCACCCACGGGGGAAAGCCTCTGTTTCCCCCACTTTCTACCGTAGTTAGGATTCATCCATGACCTTATCCATTTCTCGTGACGAGTTTCGCTCAAGTATCCCTAAAACCAAAGCTGAGCCCCCTGTCTCCGACCAGGAAATGGAGCAGGCCGTCCGTACCCTGCTGCTTGGTCTGGGCGAAGACCCCGATCGCGAAGGGCTAGTCGATACCCCCAAGCGAGTCGTCAAAGCCCTCAAGTTTCTCACCTCCGGCTATCACCAATCCCTGGATGAGCTGCTCAATGGAGCCGTCTTTCACGAAAACGCCAACGAAATGGTGCTGGTGCGCGACATCGATCTGTTCAGCTCCTGCGAGCATCACATCCTCCCGATTCTGGGGCGCGCCCATGTCGCCTACGTTCCCGACGGCAAAGTGATCGGCCTGTCCAAAATTGCCCGCATCTGCGAGATGTACGCCCGGCGGCTACAAGTCCAGGAACGGCTCACCGCCCAAATCGCCGATGCCCTGGAAGGGTTGCTGAAGCCCCAAGGCGTTGCCGTTGTCGTCGAAGCGAGCCACATGTGCATGGTCATGCGCGGCGTCCAAAAGCCCGGATCCTGGACCACCACCAGCGCCATGCGCGGCGTCTTTGCCGAAGACCCCAAAACTCGGCAGGAGTTCATGAGCTTGATTCGCCATAGTCCGAGTTTCCACTAGAGAGTGACGGAGTGACAGGGTGATGGGGTGATGGGGTAAGGTCAAATCTCAATTCTTCACACTCCCCCACTCCCCCACTCCCCTACCCATGATGAGGCTCCCCATGGGGAATCAGCGAGTGCGGTTTCTCCAGACCGTGGGCTTCCATCAATGCCTGGTCGCCCATGATTTCGCGGGGATCGCCGTCGGCGATGATGTGGCCTTCGTCAATCAGAATGACGCGATCGCACACCTCAAGCACAAACTCCAGATCGTGGGAGGAGATCAGCACGGTTTCGGTGGAGTTTTGCAAAAAGCGAATCAGGCGGCGGCGGGTACGCAGGTCGAGGCTGGCGGTGGGCTCGTCGTAGAGAATGATCTGCGGGGTCATGGCCAGCAGACCGGCGATCGCCACCATCTGTTTTTCACCGCCCGAGAGGTGGTGGGGCATGCGATCGAGCAGGTGAGTGATCCCCGCCATATCCGCCGCCTGGGCTACCCGCGCGGCCACCTCTTCGGGGTCAAAGCCCATATTTTGTGGGCCAAAGGCAATATCATCGCGCACCGAGGCCGAAAAGAGCTGATCGTCGGGGTCCTGAAATAGCAGCCCCACCTCAGGGCGAAACTGACCCGGTTGCAGGGGATCGCCAAACAGCAAAATATCGCCCGCCGCTGGGGTCAGCACGCCGCACAGCAGCATAAACAATGTAGTCTTGCCACAGCCATTGTGGCCGATAATGCCGACGCGATCGCCCGCTTGCACCGCCAGCGAAATGCCGCCCAGCACCTCGGACTGATCGGGATAGCCAAAGGCAAGGTCTCGGGCTGCGATCGCTGTTTGCCTGTGCCCGTAGGCTGCATTTACCGGGTCAAACCCGGTCGAGATGGAATTCATCATGGTTGAGTCTATCACTGGCGCAAAAAACCTTCGGCTACTATCAGCCCTACCGCTGCCGCGACCACTGCCCCCGTCAGACCCCAGCTCAGTGCCGAGGGCTGACGGGGCAGAGATTGCTCGCGGGTAGGCTTTACCCCATAGCCATAACCCCGCAGTCGCATGGCCTTGTAGACCCGCTCCGACTGCTCATAGCTGCGAATCAGCAAATTCCCGGCCAGCATCGCCAGCTGCTGCATCGTCTGGCTGTTCACCCGTAGCCAGCGCTGCCGCGTTTGGCCAAACCCCCGCAGCCGCATCGACTGCTGCATGGTCGCCAGCATGGCCGCAATTTCAAACAAATAGCGGTACGACAACAGCGTCATATCCGCCAAAATAGTGGGCAACCCCAGCGATCGCATCGCCTGCAACAAGGTCAAAAACGGGGTTGTCCCCAGCAAAATAAATCCCAGGGTCAAAATCGACAAGAATCGACCCACAATCAGCAGCGTCGCCAGTAGCCCCTCCTGGCGCAGCGCCAGCCAACCCCACTGGCTTACCACCGTATCGCCCACTGTAAACGGCAGCACCAGCACCAGCGCCAAAATAAACAGGCCTGGATAGCTCAGCCGCTGCCACAAAAACGTCAGCGGTAGTCCTGAGAGACCGTAGAGCAAGGCTGCTATACCCAGCATCCACGGCACCAGCGCCAGCTGTCGCACCGTGGCAAAGGCAAACATTAGCACCGCCAGGCTCACCAGCTTCAGCCGTGGCGACCACTGATGTAGCATCGATTCTCGGTACACGTAAGTATCAAAACTAGCCGCTCCCATGGCAAACTACCCCTCTAATAACTCGGGCTTTACCCGTTGCAAAAACAGCACTAACATGGCCGTAAACACCCCTTCAACGATGGCCAAAGGCACATGCCCTACCGACAGGGCTAGCACCGCCGCCCGCTCGGCCTCTGCATTCAGTTCGGCTGGGATATTGAAAATAATCAGCGCCAGAAAAATTAGCGCCGCCAACCCCAACCCCACCGCCCCACCCAAAAACGCAAACAGGCCCGTGCGAGCTGGTTCAGGCAATGGCTTACCCAAGACATGGCGCAGCTGAAAGATGTGGTAAGCCAATAGCGCCGGAATCCCCATCATCGCCGCATTGACCCCCAGGGTAGTGAGGCCACCGTGGCCAATTACCAATGCCTGAAAGAACAGCCCAATTAGAATCGCCGGAAACGCAAAGTATCCCAGCACCACCCCGAGCAAACCGTTCAAAATGAGATGCACACTAGCGGGCGGCACCGGAATATAAATTGACGACGCCACAAAAAATGCTGCCGTCAGTAGAGAAGCCTTGGGAATTTCAGCCGTCGGGTCAGGTTTACGGTTGATCTGCCGCAGAGAATACCAGGTGGTCAGGCCCGTAATAGCATAGCCCGCCGCACAGACCTGGGCTGGTAAAATTCCATCGGGGATATGCACTAGCGCTTGCCTCGGGCGAAAAATAGAGCGGTGCCAATACAGCCCCAAATGACAGAGCCAATAGTAAGGCCTCTTTGTATTGGCGACAGGCCAGTACTAGGAGAGATTAAAGAATTCGCGGCCACTTCGACGTCAGCACTGTCGGCTGCAGCCGATGCCCCCACAGGAATGGTAGTCAGATCGCCGTGTCCGGCCTGACGCACCATGACTTCCCAATTGCCCGGTTGAGCCGTGTCCGGGGTAAAGCTAAAGCGCCCCTGGTCATCAGTATTGCCATTCTGCCAAGCCACAGTAGGGTTATTGGGGGCATATACCAACACCTGGGCATTGGCCATCGGCTCGCCAGTCTCAAATCGGGCTTCTATTTCCACCCTACTGACCTGGCGGTATTCTACTGTCAGACCATGGGCTAAAACTGGCAGGCCCCAGCCCCCTAGCCCCAGGGCCAACAGCCAAATTAGATGCTGTTTCATAGGGCAGTCAGATTCATTTCTTGACAGTGGCCTTCGCCTACATGGCCGAGGCTAGGCAAAATTGCTAAAAACGTCGTGTAGTCTGTCTCAGATAACCTCGCCTGTAGGGCGGCACTATCGACATCGACAACATTGTTTTGGGCCAGGCCAGCTATCGGATCAAAGCCTAAGGCTCCGGTGTTGATACCATCGTCGGCAGGGGCACTGCCATCGCCAAATAGGTGATCAAAGTGAAAAGTGGCCTCTAAATCAGCCTGGTCACCAGCGGCAAGAATGCCCTTGCGTTCATCGCCGACGAAATCACCGCAGGTAAACGCCAGCTCTTCATTTACCTTAATCGTAAACGGAATGGTGCTGCCATCTTTGGTCGCGGTGCCTTGCATCCAGATCGAGGAGCCGACTGAAGGCCCCGACTCAGCGGGTACCATGCGCCAGGCCAGTGCATTGAAGTGCCCTGGAGGGGCCTCGATCGCGGTAACGGCAATCGGGTCAGCGGCGGCATCGCCCTCGGCCAAGTCTATGACCTCGGGCCCCACAGCCTTGACCTCAGTTTGGGCCTCTAGTTTACCCCCAGCCTCAGGCTCAAAGGGTGGGTCTGTCTGGGCGGCGGTGATATCGGCCAGCGACACATAAACGTGATCGAAGCTGATCTCCCAACCATCTTTAGTAGTGAACCCTTCGCGGACGAAGTCTTCGCCGTTGGCCCGAATCAGCAGGGTACCGGTTTTGCCATTGGCACTGGCCGGTGCAGCCGTCTCGGGGGCAGTAGCCGTAGGGCTAGAGCTGCCACAGCCGGGCAGCATAACCAAGGTCACGCTGCCCAGTACTCCCACGGCCGCCAGCTTGAATGTGTTGCGTTGCATAATACCTAAGCAAATAGCTAATCTCGGAGCAGGGTTGGGTGATGCCGCCGCATTAACCTACGGCGAGGTGCTTTAGACGTATGACCCAACATGTTTACTTAACCCCGAGTGCCTCGAAACTTCAATACCCGGGGGGGGCACTTATTTTTGCGATCGCATCCTCTAACAGCAGCAAATAGCCCCAATGGCCCCCATCTTTTCGGGTTGATTCCTGAGCAGATTGTTAATCTAGGGTGATTGGTGGTCAGCACTCAGGTGTAATCTAGCTGGAGGATACGACCTATCGCCTTGACTTGGGGCATGGGCTAGTGCTGTCAGGTCTCCTTAACAGCTCGGCAGATTCATATGATAGGAAGTGTGTACTAACGCAACGCCCGGCAGCTATCATCAAACCAAATACGTCAAATCGTTGGATAGAACTTTTCTGGTTAAGGGCATTAAATCCGGCTAAAGATATTAAAGAAAATAATAAGGTTATATCTATGGGCATAGATCAGAGACAGAAGTTTTGCATTATTACCACCCAACGGAGCGGTTCTACCTGGTTAGTTAAGCTATTGAACAATCATCCTGGCATTCGATGCTTTGATGAAATGCTGCTATACCGTACTCCTGACAAACGCAGAGACCCAAATATGTTGCGATATTTTGACTACCGTCAGGCAAAGGGTGGATGGCGACCCTGGATCTTATTGGAGTACATGAATCGTTTCTTCGATGAGTATCCTGGAGACTATGAATACATCGGCTACAAGGTGATGTACGACCAGCTCGTCAAACGCCCTGAAGTTATTTATCCATTAATTAAGCAAAACTATAAACTTATTCACCTGGTTCGAGAAAACTTTCTTGATATTGTTTTGTCAAAAAAGAACATGCAAAAAAATCAGCTGGCTCATGCTAGTCAGGAGGTCAAACTAGATAAAATTTATCTACATCCAAAAAATTTGATGACTGAGCTAACTTTTCTTGATTTCAAGTTAAGGACTTTCAGAGCCTTCCTCGCTATGCTGCCCAATCATAGTATTGAGATCTCCTACGCCGATCTCTGTGTTGACAAAAATGAAGTTTTGGCCAAAGTGCTTGATTTTTTTGAAGTTGAGTCGGAAGTGGTTGAATTTAAGAGTAGTCTCGTAAAAATGGCCAAAGGCTCTTACGCCGACAAAATCGAAAACTATCGAGATATTGAGCAAATCTTGAAGGGCACTCGTTTTCAATACCTACTCGATGATGGGGCAGAATCCGGCGATAATACCATAGAAGTAGCCACTCAAGACTAGTGCAGAATTATGCTGGGCAAGATCAGCTCGATTCTATTATTATCTATAGAGGATGCCGTGAGTAAGATGCTCTTGATGTCTCATAATTTAGTATCTGACTAAGTATTAAAGGCTGTTGAAGTGACATGAGCCTTTCTTATTCACTCTCTTCAGTGAGGTAGTTTTGAGACATTTTTGATAGACCAATACATAGGGGTGTGGCTGCTAACGATGTATGACTGTATTGTGGTTGGTGCTGGCCCAGCTGGGGCGGCAACGGCCTACCATCTAGCCAAGCAGGGGCATAGTGTGCTGTTGGTAGAGAAGCAGACTCTGCCCCGTTACAAGCCCTGTAGCGGGGCTGTTTCGCCCAGCGTGGCTGAGTATTTTGACTTTGATTTCACCCCTGCGATCGATCGCACGATGCGTCGCGTGCGCTATACCTACAAGCTAGGCGACCCGATCGAGGCCGAACTCACCACCGCTGACCCGATTTGGATGGTCAAGCGAGAGGTATTTGACCAGTTCTTAGTGCAGCAGGCTCAGAACCAGGGAGCGCTGCTAAAAGACAATACGGCCGTTAGTGCCATTGAGAATAAGGGCGACTATTGGCGGGTGATCACGGCCGGTGAGGTACTTGAAGCAGCCTATTTGGTGGCAGCAGACGGGGCCCAGGGCCCGATGGCGCAGTGGTTGGGCTTTCCCAACTTGGCACTGCGATCGGCTAGCGTGCTGGAGGTACCCGCGCCAGTGGGGGACGACTGCGCCATTAATTTTGAGTTTGGCCTGGTCAAGCAGGGCTGTGCGTGGAACTTCCCTAAGGGTGAAAGCTACTCTATTGGAGCGGCTACGTTTTTGGGGCAGGGGGCTACCGACTATCGCAAGGTACTAGCAAAGTACAGCCAGTCCTTTGGCGTCAGTCTGAGTCAAGGTGCTTTCCACAGCCATCCGCTGAAGCTGTGGGATGGCAACCATCCACTACATACCCACCGAGCCTTACTGGTGGGTGAAGCGGCCGCTATTGTCGATCCGCTCAGTGCAGAGGGCATTCGCCCAGGCATGGTGAGCGGGGTGCGGGCTGCAGAGGCGATCCATGCGGCCTTGGGGGGGAGCCTAGATGCCCTGGCCAACTACACCGCCACCATCCACAATACTTGGGGTGAAGATATGCCCTGGGCTAAGCGCATCTCAGGGCTGTTCTTTCGGGTGCCAGGTTTGGGCTACCGGGTGGGCATTAAGCGACCCACCGCGACCAATCGCCTAGGGCAAATTTTGGCTGGGGAGGTGCGCTACGCCGATATCGCCAGTCGGGTGATGAAGCGGCTGAGCGGCGGTCTGCTGTCGGGGTAGGTGCAGATAGTTTCAGGGTTTACCGAGATGGCAGTACCACCGAGCTAGGGTGTGGGGATCGACACCGAGCAGGTAGGCGGCGATCACTATCTGGTTAACCAGGGTAGTGCGGAGAATGCCAAGGCTGCGCCAGCGGCGATCGCTCGTCAAGACCTGGGCCGGGGCGATCGCAATCTTCCCCAGTTTGCATAGCTGCCGTACTAGCTCAAAGTCTTCCATCATGGGCAGATCTGGAAACCCGCCCAGGCGGCGAAACACATCGGCTTTGATAAAAATAGCCTGGTCACCGTAGGGCATGCAAAAATGGCGCGATCGCAAATTCACGCCCCATTCCACCCAGCGTAACGCCCGCCGGGAGCTATCGATCGCTAGTTCAAAGGCTCCAGCTACGACCTCCGGCTGGGCCAAGGTTTGATGAATGATCGGTTCAAACCCATGGGGCAAGCGAGTGTCGGCGTGGAGAAATAGCAGCACAGATCCCTTAGCCAGGGCAGCTCCCTGGTTCATCTGGTGCGCTCGACCCGGGAGCGATGCCACCGTCCTAGCTCCCCAGGCTGTGGCGATGGCCTGGGTACCGTCTGAGCTGCCGCCATCGACCACAATCACCTCTAGCGAGGCGACAGCCGGAATCGTGGCGAGTACCTGAGGTAGGTTACTGGCCTCATTGAGAGTGGGAATAACGATAGAAATTAGATCATGATGCCGGGCTGGGAGCATTTGAGCGGCCATCAGCGATTGGCCTTGATCTGAGCCTCGGGCCCACAGATCAGGTATTGCACGTACAGCTTGCGCCAACTGGGCCTGGCGTCTGGTCATGTTCCATAGACCTTCGATGGGCAGGGGCATATCGAAATACCGTTCAGCATCTCGATAATTTACCTAACCTATCCCCCATCGCAGATGAGGAGCAACTTAACGTTGACTGAACGATAAGCGATAACCTGGCTCAAAATGGGTCAAAAATGTAGTTATCAGCATATTGGTGGGCTTTTGCGCAGTCAGTCTGGCTGCGCACCGTCCAAGCCAGTAGGGGACAATTAAAGTAATGGCGAGCCAAGGTAGTCGATAGGGTGGGCAAAGCCTTGACATTATAAGCAATGAAATGAGGTCGGCTAGCCCAGGTCAGCAGTAGGTGACTGCGCAAGAATTTTTGGGGCTTACTCGCCAGTTGACCGCGCATAATTTCTGGAGCATGGCGCTTCAGCCACTGGAGCGATCGCGGGTTGAATGACTGCACCGCTAACTCGCCCTGATAGCCTACCAAAGTCTTTAGCAATGCCTGCTCTGGGGGGCCGACCTGCTTTTCATTTTTGATTTCGATCAGCAGCGGTACCCGTCCATCAATGCAGGCCAATACCTCAGCCAGCGAAGGAATAGTCTGATCGGTGTCGTATAGACGGTATCGTTTTAGACTGTCTAGGGTTTGATCGGCAAGGCGAGCCTTTTTACCCGTCAGTCGCCTGAGGTCGCGATCGTGAAATACCGCCAGATGGCCATCGGCCAGCAACTGCACATCGAGCTCGATCGGGTGGTTGGTTGCGATCGCAGCCTCAAACGCCGCCAGCGAATTCTCTGGTACTGTTCTGCCCCGGTGCAGACCACGGTGGGCAATGGGTCGATTCGTTATCCACTCCATCGCTGACCTCGTCTACCCTGCTAAGCTGAGCAATGTTCTAAACCGATTTTTCCACCTTGACATCTGGCGATATTACCTGACCGTATCAATACCCAACAGTACGGCTTCGCCCCCATTCCCGCCAACCCCTTACCCATGCCTCTCGATACTTGGTTTCCCCTCGCCGTTTACTACCACGACCTATCTGACTCGGCCCTGCACAAGGCGGCCCTCACTAAAGCTATCCTTGACCTCGAAGCCAGTGGCAGTGAGCCTCGCAACTTCCCCGAAATGGCCTGGACGGGAGACCTCCATGGGGTTGAGCGCATCCATACCGATCCTCGCTTTAGCTGGCTTGTCAGCCAGGTCGAAAGCCACGTAATTAACTACCTCACCGAGTTGGGTCTAGATTTAAGTCAGGTAGATTGCTACATTCAGCGGGCATGGCCCGTGGTGTCGCGACCCCAGCAAGAGGTTGGCCCCCACAGTCATAATACCGCCCACGTCAGCGCCGTATACTACGTTGCCGTACCTGAGTCGGGCAGCGATGCGGCAGGCTGTCTCACCTTTTTTGACGATGCCCGTCCGAACGAAGTCAGCCCCGGATTAGGTAGCGAGAATACCGATATTGTCGCCACTTGGAACTACCTCAACCAGGACCAAGCCCTCTATCTGCCTACCGAAGGAAGACTGATAATTTTTCCTGCTAAACAGCGTCATGGTGTAACGCCTAACCATACCGAAGACCTGCGTATATCGCTGTCTTTCGATATCGTGCTAACCGCTGCTCCTGGTCACGCTGCCGGGGCCTACGAATTTCTGATGCCACCGCCAACCCACTGGCGACGATTTGGAAACCATAGATCCTCATAACCCTGAGGCTCACTTCCTCTAAAAATCTAATTAAGTTGATTGAAGTGAGCTGTATATTTCTATTAGACGCTGATAGTTATCCTTAGCCGTGAAGTTTTTCTCAAATTCAATGCGGGCTTCTTGGCGCATACCTTGTAATTCTTGGGGATGTTCCAACAACCACTCGATCTGCGCCGCAAGATCAGAAGAATCACTAGCCTTAAAGTGCATTCCAGTACGTTTGTGATCAACTAGCTCAGTGATTGCCCCAATTTTTGAGGCAACTACCGGCGTGCCTTTTGCAAATGCTTCGATCGCAACCCTACCAAATGTCTCATACCATTCTGAAGGAAAAACGAGAAAAGCTGCATCTCCAAGGATTTCATATACTTCTTCCAGCGGTTTACGTCCTAACCATTCAATTTCAGGCATTTCCTCCATTGCGTCCTTGACTAAACCTGACATAGGGCCATCTCCAAGGATCTTCAACGGAATCTTGTTTTCTAATTGACGCCAAGCATCCAGCATGACGCCCAAGCCCTTTTCGACAGATAGTCTTCCGACAAACAATCCATAGCCTCCCTTACCCTCTCCTGGTTCAGGGGCAGGATGTAAAAAATTAGTTTTAAAGGCAAATTTTTCAGCCGGCAGGCCACCTTCAATAAATTTATTCATTGCAAACTTACTGTAGGCAATGAAAGTATCTACGGCCTTACTCCAAGTGCCTATAAGCGAATGAAAACCAACTGTTGATGCAACCATAGCACTCGCACTACGGCTACCTCGATAGCACCCATGGATGATACCAGGCAAAGGAAAGGGTTTACCTAGGCAGTCTTCACAAACTTTTCCATCGCGGAAAAACAAGGCATTAGGGCAAAGCAGGCGATAATTATGTAAGGTTTGCACAACAGCTACACCCTCGTCCTTAGCCGCATAGTAAGCGGCTGGAGAAATTAGCGGAAAAGTGTTGTGAAAATGGGCGATCTGAGGCTGCTTTTGACGAATAATTGACCGTAACTCTTTATAAACATCTCCATTCCATAGGGCATTCTTTGCCAGCAAAGGAGAACTAATACCACTGATCTGATCATTATTGAGGGTATAGCGTACAACCTCATGCCCGTAGGACTGTAACAGTGTGGCTTCTGTATTGAAAATCTGCTCTTCACCGCCAGGCTGTTGATAGTAGTTATGAACCGCTAAAATTCGCATATGATTCTCCTTATCGCGTTGGAACTATTATCGTTTCATAAACTTCAACAAGAAACTTGCCCTTGGTCTTCCAGTTGAATTTCTCATTCACACGGTTTTGTCCCGCAGTTCCTAATCGAGAACGCAACTCAGGATCTATTGCTAACTGCTCCATAGCCCTGGCCATACTCTCAATTGCCTGTTCAGGATTAGTTGCTAAGACCTTAAATCCAGTTTCCTCAGTTACCTGTACAGCAGGCCCCCCTAAATCCAGACAAATGACTGGTCGTCCTGCTGCCATAGCTTCTAAGCAGACAAATGCTCCTGAATCATGCAGGCTAGGATGTACTAGGGCTAAACAAGTACCCAACTTATGTATTAAATCTGTACGGGGCATTTCATTGAAAAACTTAACCTGAGAAGCAATACCCAATTCAACTGCCATAGAACGCAGAACGGCTTCCTCTGGTCCTTTTCCAATCAACCAATATTCTGTTCCAGGGGGTAAATCAGCCTTAGAAAATGCCTGCAATCCTAGGTGAAAACCTTTCCAATGTAGAAATCTCCCTACACTGAGAAACCTTAGAGAGACAGGATCAGAAGGAGAAAATTGCCCGATTTGCTCTACTTCTTCGGAAAGCAACCCGACTTGAGAAAGAATCTGGACATTTTTGCCGCCCATGGCCTCAAGTCGCCTGGCCGTATCTTCAGTGGTCGCCCACACTAAAGCACTCCGGCGTACCGTTAAACGCGTAAATGGATCAACCTCGCCTAGCCAGCGAGTTAGATCTCTCAAAAATTCATACATTTTAGCTTTCAGACTGAAATCTTGGTGAAATGGCTCGGGGGCCGTTTCACCACCACCTACAGGGCCAAAAATAAAGGGGATCGGCAAGAGAGCTAGAAAACTGGGAGTAGAATATTTAACAAAGGTGACATGGTGCACCACATCAAAGCCAATCTCTCGATGGAGCTTTTGGGCAACAAAATATGCCTGAATCTGCCAGAGATAGTAATGAACCTGGAAAGCACCCTGTCCCCATTTCCAACCCCCTCCCCAAATAGGTAAGGTGAAGTAAACAAAGTGCAGATTCGGAACTGGATTCTGCTCTAACTCAGCATCAATAGCTTCTCGGCCATCATCAGGTCGAGTTAGCACCCAAACCTCGTGGTAACGGGCAACCTCACGTACCGTATTCCATCCAACTCCTAGCTCAGTTCCTCGCCCAGGTTCACAAGCATAGGCTGAAATAAGAATTTTCATTATGCCAGGCTGTCCTTAGATTGAGAAGAGCTATCCAAGAGAAACTTGCCAAATTCAAGATATTGACGGCTAGTATTCAGATAATGGAAATCCCGCGATCGTGCCAGGGATGCTTGTCGATAATGCTGTCCCAATTCTGAATTGGTTAAAATATTAAGAAGCCCTTGAGCTAATGCTTCTGGATTACCAGTTGGCACTAGCAAACCATGCTTGCCGTACTCAATAATATCTTTCATACCCCCAGGAGCATCCGTTACAACTACAGGTGCCCCGCAAGCCATAGCTTCTTGAAGTGCAATGGGGCATCCTTCCCAAGCTGATGCAAGCACAAAGGCATCTGACGCCGCCATATATCGATAGGGGTTACTGTCATACCCTGGCATCCAAACCGAATCAGTAATGCCTAATTCTTGGCTAAGAGCAGTTAATTTATCTCGTAATGGGCCATCTCCCAAAATTATGAGTTTAGCAGGCATAACTTGAACCACTTGAGCAAATGCTCGTAGGAGTCCGTCTAACTGCTTTTGCTTTGCTAAACGAGCAGCGGTAACAATCTTTGGCACCCCTTGAGTCTGAAACCAAGGATGATCTATCGGCTCTTTTGCCAGACGCTCAACACGCTCCCGACTGATTGGGTTCAATATTACCCTCATGGGAATAACGTCAGGGATATGAAGCGTATCAACTAGGTCTGTTAAAGTATCTCTAGATACACCAATTATTCCGTCACCGTGTGGATATATGTAGCGCATTAGCACAGGCAAAAAGCGTAGATGGGGCTTATCAAAGTGTTCAATCCCCGCTTCCATGCTGATAATATTATGTTCCCCCAAAATAACTTTAGTTGGAACGTTCGCTAAGAAACGTGCAATAACTGCTACAACATTGAAGTACCAGGGCATAGGAAACAGTATGTCGGGTTGATACTCTTTCATATACCTTACTGTAGGCAGAAGGGACAAGGAGGTTCTCTTCACACCTAAGCTAACTATAGTAAGATCCGGATAACGAGCTAGCTCTTCCTCACTAGTATTGAGAACAACTAGCTGACACTCCGCCCCAAGTTCTTGAAAACCACGTATCAGAGCAACACAGAGATTAGTAAAAGTTCCTCCACCAATATCATGCGTTAATATAGAGATCCTAAGTGATTTCATAAAGCATTATAATAAATATTCGATGCTGTAGCTGTGGCTTTATTGCTGAGTTTGTTTAATTTTCAAACACTAGTACTCTGAGGCATAAGTTTAGATATTACTCTATTTGAGCGGTTCTTCCGGCAGCATGGTGATAAGTTTTTCTAATCAGAAAAGCAAGCTAGCAAGCGCTTACGGAAATTCTCAAAGTTTACAAACCCATAAGCTTGGCGCTTAATCAACTTAATTCGATTGTTGAT
>NZ_JADEWX010000142.1 GCF_015207395.1 Nodosilinea sp. LEGE 07088 | reverse complement strand
AACCTCGTCTGCTGATACTGCCCTCCCCTTACGGGTTGAACATTCCGAGGCGGACATCTGCTTGAACACTAGCAGGGAAAGAACTTAGGAGTCCTTTCCAACTCCCCCGAACGACTTCGAGTCGCGCAGCTAACAATCTTATTAGAGAGAAAGTTTCCGTATATTATCCCTGTCAGGTTAGATAGGCCGAAACTTTCTGCCTATTCACCTCTATCTGCCAGATCGCAAGACATTTTCCGCATATTATCCGGATTTGGATGGATCGCAAGAAACTCTCCACATCTTGTTGGGTTTAGTACCCACAGACCATCATGTAGTTTTTGCTACAGAGTGTACCTCTGCTAACTGAGCCGTCTACCCGGCCAAGGCCGAATGAGTTGTTGGAATAGTTGACAGAGTCAGTGGAACTAAAGCCCTATGCTTCGCCCCATCTCTACCCCTTACTCATCGGCAAACTATAGCCCAGCTTGCGCAACCCATTGCGAAACCGAGTCTCCTGGTCTAACAACACCACCAAATGCCGCTCCCCCGCCAGCTGACAGTACTTCTTCGTGCGCGAGTCGTGGGCGATCTGGGCCGCCAACGTCGCATCGGCGCATTCAATCAGTCGGGCCATTCCCTGGTCTTGCAGACTCTGGGACCGGCTGCGGCAGTCGGCAAAAAACTGCTCAACCGTCTTGGGCAGCGCCTCAGCACTGACCTGGGTTAAAAAGTCGTAAAACTCCTGCAGCGAATGCCCCGCCTCAGCCGCTTTCAGGGCCACTTCCCGGTCCAGCTTCCAGACCGCATCCCCCGTTTGCTGGGTAAAGGTCTCCATCATCAAAAGTTCTGCCGGGTTGAGGGGTGCTCCGGTCATGACAACGTCGAGGTTGGGCAACACCCGCAGGGTACTTTCAGTGGTAATCGGGGCAGCAGTGTAGGTGTCGCTCAGCCCCAAACAAAAGGCTCCCAGGGGGGTGAGCCGAAACGCCAGCAGACCATCGTAGCGACTCAAAAACGAGAGGTCATCGGCACCCCAAAAGCTATCGAAGTCGCCACGGGGGGCATCGTAGGGCGTGATGTAAGCTACATCCAGCAGCCCCAGGGTGGCGGCATATTCAAACAAAAAACACCTCATATAGGCATCTTGCAGAATGCTCCAGGAGCCTCCGGCCTCATACAGGTAGCCATAGCCAGGCTCGCTAATGTATAGATTCTCGGGATTGCGGCTGACCTCGAAGGTCTGGCTACTGGCAATCATGTAGCGCTTGAGGTCGTCATAGGTCACCCATGCTCCCGCCGGGCACTGCCCCAGCGCCTCTACAATTTGGGCCCGGCGACCGCTGACCGCCGTTAAGCTGCGCTTGGCCTTACCGGTTTGACCTTTGATCGACTCCACCCGACGCAGCTCATCTAAAAAGGTGGTTTTGAGCCACTTCTTCCAGATCGATTGGATGGTTTTCGCTGGGGCGGCCCCCATCGCCTTTTGGCCCGCCTTGGTCAGCTGCAGCTTCTTGCCATCTAGGCTGGCCAGGCCGCCCCCCTGCACTAGCATCACCCAGGCAAAGGGTTTGATGGTGCCAATCGGGTCATGGTAATCGTTGTCGGGTTCATCGGCTGCGCTGTAGTAGTCGCCGCCCTGCAGCAGGGGAGCAATGGTGTTCAGCGTGGTCTTGCTGGGCATTAGGGTTTTGTCGCTAACGCTGACTTTACCCAGGTGAATTAGCCGCAGCACCGCCAGCAGGTCTTGCTGGGCCACTTGCTCCGTAGGGCAGCACACCACCGGCACATCTTCCGCTGTTTCTACAGACTGGCGCTTTTGGTAATCGAAGTACCGATGCTCGACCCGAAAGGTCTGGGGCGGTTGTTCAGCGCTGGGCAGGGTAAGTGTTTTGGGCTCAGGGACAAAGACTTTGAGCTTGAGCCGCAGATCCTCGGGCAACAGATTCGAGGCTGTGTAGGTGCCAGTGGGGTAGAAAAAGAGATCCAGCTTGGCGGCAGGTCGGTTGTAGGTGTACATAGAACTGCGATCGCGCCATTGGGGCAAGGCCCCATATTTGGCCTGGAACTGCTCAGCTTGGTAGCAGCCCCCGGTCAGATAAACCGCTTCGGCCACAGCGGCCTGCTGTAGCTGATCCAGCTCTTGCCAGAGGGTTTTCAAGCCGGGCCCCAACAGGTAATTGGCGATCGCACCAACGAGTTCTGCTTTACGGGTCGGTCTCTCTTGAATCGGCAGTAGTTGGAGCATTTTTTTGAGGTCGTCCACTGTCCGAAAGTTCAAGCCTTCTGTGACGGTTCTGAGGGGGAGTGGGTTAGCGGTTGCCATAGGTCAGGATAATTAAAGCGGCGTGCGCAGTGTTTTTGGAATAGATGAGCAAAAACATCTCCATATTGAATTGAGACTCGGCATGAATCCATGGGATTCTCCATCAGCATCGCTGCATCGGCAGATCGCGATGATGTCAGCACCTGGTGAGAGAGAGTCAGTTCTTCATAAGACGCTATTAATGTCGTAGTCATTGCGACCCAAAATACCAATGCAGATCCCAGAGTTCTACCCTGGGATCTGGGCATAGGAACGGCATGATCCCCGCTCTAGGTGATCACCGTGGGCTGATCGCGCCCGGTGAGGGTCTTGATCTGAGCGATCTCGTCAGCGAGAGAAATCAAATCGGCCAGCGCCGCCTGGGTTTCCTGGTTGTGCTTGGCCGGGTCAGGTTCGTAGCTCTCTACGTAGAGGCGCAGGGTCGCCCCCGACGTGCCCGTACCCGACAGACGAAAGACAATGCGAGAGCCGTCGGTGAAGCCGATGCGGACGCCCTGTTTAGTGGCGACGCTGCCATCGACCGGGTCGGTGTAGGCAAAGTCGTCGGCGTAGTCGACGGTGAAGGGGCCAAAGGTCTTGCCGGGCATGGCACTCAGCCCGTTGCGAAGATTCTCGATCAGGGTGTTGGCCTTGTCGCTCTCCACCCCTTCATAGTCGTGGCGCGAGTAGTAGTTGCGCCCGTAGGTGCCCCAGTGCTCCTTGACAATTTCCTCGACCGACTGCTGCTTCACCGCCAGAATATTCAACCAGAACAGCACCGCCCAGAGGCCGTCTTTTTCGCGAATGTGGTTCGAGCCGGTGCCAAAGCTCTCTTCGCCGCAGAGGGTGGCCTTGCCCGCATCCAGCAGGTTGCCGAAAAACTTCCAGCCGGTGGGGGTTTCATAACAGTCAATACCGAGCTTTTCGGCGACGCGATCGGGGGCCTGGCTGGTGGGCATGGAGCGGGCAATCCCCGCCAGGCCGCTGCGGTAGCCGGGCACCAGGGTGGCGTTGGCGGCCAGAATGGCGAGGCTATCGCTGGGGGTGACAAAGAAGTTGTTGCCCAGCACCATGTTGCGATCGCCGTCCCCATCCGACGCGGCCCCAAAGGCCGGTGCGTTGTCGCCAAACATGGTTTCCACCAGGTCGTGGGCGTAGACCAGGTTGGGGTCGGGGTGGCCGCCGCCAAAGTCTTCTAGGGGTTCGCCGTTGACCACGGTGCCCGCCGGGGCATTTAGTCGGCCCTCAAACAGCGCCTTGGCGTAGGGGCCGGTGACCGCGTGGAGCGAATCCATGCAGAAGCGGAAGTCGCCGGAGAGCAACTGCTGGATCTGGCCAAAGTCAAACAGGGTTTCCATCAGCGCCCCGTAGTCGCTGACCGAGTCGATCACCTCCACGGTGGTGTGGCCCAGGCTGTGGGTGGCGACGCGATCGAGGTCGATGTCGGGGGCGGCGAGAATGTTGTACTCGGTGATGGTTTTGCTGCGATCGTAGATGGCATCGGTAATGCCCTCGGGGGCGGGGCCGCCGTTGCCGGTGTTGTACTTAATGCCAAAGTCTTCGTCGGGGCCACCGGGGTTGTGGCTAGCCGAGAGGATGATGCCGCCAAAGGCCTGGTTTTTGCGAATGATGCAGGAGGCCGCCGGAGTCGAGAGAATGCCGCCCTGACCCACCAAGATACGGCCAAAGCCGTTGGCCGCCGCCATTTTGAGAATAATTTGAATCGCCTGACGGTTGTAGTAGCGCCCGTCGCCGCCCAGCACCAGGGTTTGATTTTGAAACCCCTCCAGGCTGTCGAAAATGGCCTGGACAAAGTTTTCGAGATAGTTTGACTGCTGGAAAACCTTCACTTTTTTTCGCAGGCCCGAGGTGCCAGGTTTTTGGTCGCTATAGGGCTGGGTCGAAATAGTTTGAATACTCATAGGGTCGAAATTTGCTCCGAGGTCAACCAGGTGCACCCTCAGGATAAATCCCTGGCTCATCCTGAAGGGTAAATCCACCCTTAAATTAGCGACAAGTCTAGCTTAGGCGGCAAATCGTAAGACCCGGTTAAGGTGTCTGCCCTTCCGGAACCGTCCCTATCTACGGTGTAGCAGCTCTAAAGCCCCCTAGTCTGTTGCATCTATGACGAATCAACAGTTGGTATCTGTGCAGTCGCGCCCCAGTACCGGACACCCCGATCTGCCTGCGATCGCAGCATTCTACAAGATCTGCGACCAGGTCGATCAGCTCGACAACGCCCCTTCATTGGCAAACCTCCAGCGTCGCCTCGACCACCCGCCCCCCGATGGCAGCCACCAGCGCCAGCTCTGGGAAACCGCCGAGGGCCAGCTAGTGGGCCTGGTGTCTCTCTGGATCGAAGACCCCACCGACGTGCTTGAAGCCTGGGTGGGCGTTTTCGTGCACCCCGATTTTCGCGGCGATGGCCTGGAGACGGAACTGCTGAGCTGGGCTGAACAGTGCGTTCGCGCGCGGGCGGCAGAGGCCCAGCGCCCGGCCCAGGTCTACGCTGGTACCAGAAGTGATGCCGCCTACTTTCGAGACATCTACGAGACCCACGGCTACGGCATCGTGCGCCAGTTCCACGACATGACGCGATCGCTGAGCGAACCCATCCCGGCACCCCAGTTTCCCGAGGGCTTTACCCCCCGGCTCACCACCGCCGCCGAGGCCGAGGCCTGGGTGGCAATGTTTAACGAGAGCTTTGTCGATCACTGGCACTTTACGCCGCTGACCCTGCGCGATCGCCAGCATCGCCTTAACTATCCCACCTACCAGCGCGAGCTAGATTGGATTGCTATTGCCCCCGATGGCACCCTGGCCGGGTTTTGCGGTGGCCACATCGACCACGAAGAAAACGCCCGCAAACAGCGGCGCGAAGGGTGGATTAACCTACTAGGTACCCGCCGGGGCTATCGTCGGCTGGGGCTGGCTCGGGCCATGCTGCTACACGGGCTGCACCAGCTGCAATCCGCCGGTATGGACACCGCTCAGCTGGGGGTCGATAGCGAGAACCCCAACCAGGCCAAAGCCCTCTATGAATCGGTCGGGTTTCAGGTCAAGGAGACCCACCTCTCCTATTGCAAGGACCTGTAGGGGCGCAGCATGCTGCGCCCCTACAGGTCTGAAACAGCCCGCATCTGCCGCTGGTAGTGAAAGAACTGCTGAAGGGCCGAGCTTCTTACCAGATATACCGCCGTCACGACGCTGAGCCCAATCATGAGCCCTGTGCCAACTCGCAAAACCGGGGAGAGCGTGGAACCCAAAAACAGCACTAATGCGGCCAGGGCCACCACTACCAGACTCAACAGGCCCAGCAGCAGCCATTTCGCCCATTTGCGCCCCTGCAAGACAAAATACATCACGACAATGGTGACCAAAATGCGGCCAATCGCCCAGCGATCTTGGGACATCGCCACCAGGGCCGCATCGAGCCCGCAGAGGGCCACAAACAGCGCCAGCAAAATACTGCCAGCTTTTAAGGCCGCCGGGTCGGGTTGAGGAAGGGAGGGCTGGGTCATGGTTTTGGGTTAGTGAGACCGACAACGCTCGCTAAGCAGTATACTTGCCACGGCCTCCCCCCTGAGGACCGACCCCACCAGAGATAGGCTGGCATGAGTCCAGACTCTAAGATTTGCTTGCGATCGCGAACCAAATCCTAGGGTGGCGTTAGGCTGGTCAATAACGTTCCCTGTTGAGTACCGACCCCAGCTCTACCGGCCTAGGCCGCGCCCGAATCCCACTCACTTTCTGCACGCTATGGCCACTCGCCTTTGGAGCTTTCTCACCACCGACATTGGCGACCTGGCTTCGCTAGACTCAGCCAATAGCGCTGCCGATGCCGCCGATGCCGTGCTGAGTCTAGCCGAGGTGCTGGCGGCAGAAGGCCCCAATATTCAAAAGCTGGCCCCCCTGGTGAAGCGGCTCGACTCACTGCTCGCCGCCCTCAACTCTCCGCTTGGCAAGCTGGTCGGTTCAACGCTTCCCTTTATTAACCTTGGCACCGGACTGCTGGCGTTTTATCTAGAGACCACCCAAACAGAGCCCACCCTGGCCCAGTCAGTTGCGTTGGTCAGCCAGGCCGCCTACCTGGAAAGCTTTCGAGAATTCGCCAAGCGACACCCCAGGGTAGAGCAATGGCTGATCGCCAAAGACAACACTCCCCAGGCCAAAACCATCACCCTCGAAATGAAAGCCCTGGGCATTTTTGAGCTGACCGACGACGAAGCCCGCTTAGCCAAGCTCCACTTTCATCAATCGGCCCTGGCGACAGCCTTTAATCGGGCCTTGAATGCCCGACTGGTGCAGCTTGGAGCTACCCCCGAGATCGCTGAGAGGATGGCAAAAGCCACCGCCAAAAATACGAACCGGCACATGCGAACGGCGATCGCCGACGCCGAAGACTCGTTCAAAAGCATTCTAGAGTGGTAGACAAACTCCAGAAACAGGCGGCGTTCCTAGGCTGCCCTTCGGCTGGCCAATATCCCTGGCCAGCATCCAGTTTCTGAGTATTACAACTCTTGATAAGACTGTTGAAGAATCGTTGAATGGTTGATGCGCCAACGGCATTCGGCCTGAGGATAGCAGTACGGCGCTTTTCCTTTGGCCTGGCCTGGGCCGAATGATCGCGTTTTGAGTGACCTGGTCAGCGCTATTTCTGCTCCGGAGAGTCTTTGGTTTATGGATACAATTCAACGTATTGGCATTCTCACCAGCGGTGGCGACTGCCCCGGCCTCAACGCCGTCATTCGCGCCGTAGTCAAATGCGCTAACCGACGCGGGTGGGATGTGATTGGCATTCCCTACAGTACTGACGGGTTAATTCAGGTGGCCGAGGGCAAATACGACCCCGAGCATCTGCGCCTCACCGACCACGGCTACGAGATTCCCGGCATTTTGCAGGGGTTAGACGTACTGCAATTTCTCAGCGGCACCATCCTGGGCTCGCTCAACAAAGGCCACCCCGGCGACCCCGAGAAAATCGCCAAAATTCTAGAGGGCTACCAAAAGCTCAACCTCGATGCCCTGATTGCCATTGGCGGCGACGGCAGCCTCGACATTATCTACGACCTGGCCCACCGAGGCGGCTGGAACCTGATCGGCATTCCCAAAACCATCGACAACGATGTGCCCTTCACCGAGAGATCTATTGGGTTTAATACGGCGGTGCAAACCGTCAACAGCGCCCTCTACGACCTCACCTTTACCGCCGCCAGTCACGATCGCGTCATGGTGGTCGAAGTCATGGGCCGCGACGCCGGGCACCTGGCCCTCCACGGCGGCATTGCGGGCGGGGCCGATGTGATTCTCATTCCAGAACTGGTGCCCGAGCTGAACCCGCTGGTGGTGACGCAAATCTGCCAGCATATCGCCACTCTGCGCCAGCGGGGCCGCAAGTTTGCCCTGGTGGTGGTGGCCGAAGGCGTCCACGGCGAAGACGGCACCCCTCTGCACCTGGTGGGTGAACACCTGGCCACCGCGATCGCCGATCGCAGCCGCACCCTCTGCCAAACCGGCGACACCGCCTACTGCGATATGGATCAGGTCGAAACCCGCGCCATGGTGCTGGGCCACATTCAGCGCAGCGGCATTCCTACCGCCAGCGATCGCCTGCTGGCCTCGGCCTTTGGCCGCAAAGCCGTAGACCTGATCGCCGAGGGCCGCTACAACCGTATGACCGTGTGGGAAGCGGGCCGGGTGCGGTCTAAAGATATGGATGATGTGATTGCCACCGTGCGCAGCTGTCACCAGCGCGGCGTCTGCCCTGGCCCCGTTGAAACCGACAGCACCATGGTCAAAGTGGCGCGATCGCTGGGTATCTATGTCGGCGACCCCAATACCCTGCCTGACCCTAAGGCGGTAATGCAGGAGGTGCCAGCGATCGCCCACTCCAGCTACTAACCGAACCCCCTAAAAAACCATGCTCAAACAGTACCTGCTGCCCGCCTTCACCACGGGCGCGCTGATGATGACGCTGGTAGCCTGTGGCCCCTCTGCCACCGCCCCCGATGCCCCCTCAGCCCCTGGCGATCGCTCGGCCTACAGCGAAATCCCCGTGCCCGACGGCGCGGTCGGGGAAGAGCCTACCGCCATTGCCCTCGCCGCCTTTGGTAGCGCCGAGCCCGATATCGGCAACTTTGCCGAGGAGGCCGAGCTCGTTGAGCAAACCGATGACCAAGCCCTAGTCATCCTCACCCAAACGGGCCTCGCCGATGACTCGGTCAAAGGTGTACGCTATCGCCTTGAGTTTGTGCCCGAGGGCGACCAGTGGCAACTCGACTGGGCCGGTCGTCAGGTGCGGTGCCAATCTGGCCGTGGCTCCGAAGAGTGGATCAATGAACTGTGCAGTTAGGGGGGGCTGGCTGAATACCTATCCTGAATACCGATTCGGAGTCTCGCCGCGACCGGCCCGGTGAGCCGAGTTTGCGCTCCTGATCGAGATCTTTTTTCAGGTGAAATAATCTAATACGCCAACGCCGGAAACTCCGTCACATCAAACTCAAAACAGTGCCGCCCAACCGGGTGCTGCCAGCGCTCCTGATCGGCGTTGGGCTGCCGATTGCCCAGGCGGTAGGTGCTGCTGTCAGTATCAAACATCGCGCACAGCTCAAAGGTGCGATCGCCCAGTTTTTGGTACTCATAGGGCTGATTGGTCAGCGGATCATTCTCTGAATCCTGAGCAGCCAGGGTCTCGGGCAGCTCAAAGCTGTCGTCGTCAGCGGCTGCATAGCGCTCATTCAAGCGTTGGGCGATCAGGCTCAAGTCCTGCAATCGCTGGCGATCGGCGGCAATATCTCGCTGCCGCCCCGGTGTGCCCAGCACCCAAAACCCCGCCGCGATCGCCGCAATTACCGCTGCCGTTGCGACGCCTGCAAAGGCTCGATCAAAGCTCCGATGGTCAAACGTCCTAACCATAATTTCTACCCCCTCACCTGGGGACATTTTGGATTTTAGATTTTGGATTTTGGATTTCCCCCCATCTCCTCACCCCCTCACCGCCTCTACCCTCAGCCCCTTTGGGGCGGGCTTGCGCCGAATCCAGTCGAAGTAGTACCACAGCACCCCGCCGTCGAGCACCAGCACCACCAGCACCTTGAGCAAAAAGCGCAGGGTCAACTCACCCCGCAAAAACGAGGTCAAAAACGCAATTACTGCCCCGATGGCGATCAACGCCGCCACCAGCAGCGTCAGGTAGGTCAGCCACTTGCGCACCCCCGAGAAGTACTTCTCTCGGTGGCGGGCTAGGTCGCGGTTGATCTGCCGCATTAGCCCCAGGTAAACCGGGTAGGCCACCAGTAGCCGGGCCAGGGCAAAGGCCACCTGCCAGGAGGGGTCACCGTAGCTGCGGTTGAGGCTGTCGGGAATTAGATGGTCGATAAACACAAACGCCATTTCGCCCAGGGCCTGAATCCAAATGCCCAGGGTGACAAAGGCCAATAGGTAAAAGAACGCATCCCGCGCCAGCTCGCCCGATGCGCCCTGGGGCGTGGGCAGCGATCGCCCCGTCAGATCTTCGTAGACCTCAAAAAAGGCCCGCTCCACCTCGCGGGAAGGCCAGCCGTAGTCGCGCAGCAGCTTGCTAATGAAGTCGTCGGTGGCACCGCGATCGCGGGCCAGCAAAATAAACTGCACCAGCTCGCTACGGCTGTCGGGGGGTGGGAGAATGTCTGTACTCATGGCCCTACGGTAATGCGCTAGGAATACACTGACTATACCTAGCGATCCACCTGTTTAACTGGCCTGTAACAGCAGAACTGGAGCCAGGCTCAATGGCGTATCCATTTGGTGAGAATGCGGATGGGTTGGCCAGTGATGGGGTCGAGCTGGGGTTTGCTCCAGGCGCGGGGTTCGGCAAAGCCGAGTTGGTGCAGATGGGCAATGACGAGTTCCATGCCGGTGGCGGTGCCGATCAGCATGACGCGCACGGGTTCGCGCGGGTCGGCGGGCGCTGGGCCGGGCGGGTTGCCGGAGGGTGGCAGGCTGTAGATTTCGCTGTTGGGGATGAAGTCTGACATGGCGAGATGGGAGTAATGGATGGCGAAAGGGATCCAGATCCCAGGGTTTTTGAAAAACCCTGGGATCTTTTGCCGCAAGAATCTCCACGAAGGGTGCGAAACCCTCCGCGAAATGGGAAACTGAGCTAACGAATCAGCAATAAAAGCTATATGCCATCGTGACATGTCATCTCGTCTTAGTCAAGGTGCTTTGTAGTTGTGGCGAAATGTCTCGACATGCCTGAAAGCAGCCCAAAGGAACCCAAGCCAGAGTCAGCCCTAAAGCAACTGCGCGATCAATTGGGCCTGACGCAGGAAGAATTGTCCCGCCGCTGTGGAATACCGTTGCGAACTTATGTGCGTTGGGAGACTGGGGAAGCTACGCCAAGGCCGACGATTCCGCAGGTGAAGGCGCTGTGTAGGGAGTTGGGGGTTGCGATCGAGGAATTACCTGATGACTTTGGGCCAACTAGTTAATTGTTAAGATCTTAGTGACTGCCCAAGTATTAGATTTCCTTGAATGATTAAAAACATATTTAACTCTATTTATTCAAAGGATTATCCTCTTGATCTTGAAGCCCTCGAAGCAACTTTGCTATCCATTCATAAGAGTTTCTATTGGTTTTAGATTGATCCCTTAGCTCCTTGGGCTGGAAATTTTCATAAGCATAGGCTGCGGTTTTAAAGCTGCTGTACAAGCTATAAACATCTTTTAGCTCTTGAAGGCTTAGTGCTGGAAAAAGTTTTTCAGTTAATGCACTGAAAACTTGAGTTTCAATGCCATGAGGTGCGAATACAAAGTCGTGCTTGCCAGGTTGAGCCAAAGTTTCTGTCATTTTGTCGTAATTCTTGATAAGTCTTTCAATTTCAGAAAAATTGTGATTAATTTCCATTTCAAGAAGAGATCTGACGCTTTTTGATTCCTTTTCTTGTCGCCTATTTTCCTGGCATCTAAACGCAAAAAGGCTTAAGATAAAGGCAAGTGCCGGGCCAGTAGAAGATTTAATGAGATCTCCAAGGAAGATAGGCACATTGTCCGGATTTGACATAGAAGTCCTTATTTCAAATAAAGCTGAACTACAATAAGAAGCAATATGCAAAAGGCTCTCACTGATATAAGTCTCGATAAGCATAAGCTGTTGTAAGTAAAAGTATCCCTTCTATTCTGACTTATCTGTTATAAAATCTACTGCAGAACTTTCGAAGTAATTAGAAAGTAGGTTGGGTGAAACGAAGTGTAACCCAACACAAGCACAGGAGCGTTGGGTTCTGCTGGCGCGCCACCCACCTACGCTTGAATCCGATCGCGATAGACTGATAGCAGCATTCGCCTCTCCACATCCTCGCAGGAGGTTACCGCCAATGACCGTCCAAGACCTAGAAGCGCAACTCCTTCAGCTATCACCTGTAGAAAAGCTGCATATCATTCAACTGTTGGCTCAAAGCCTAAATGCTGATGTGGTTGAGCAACAAACTGATAGAGATGAAAAGCTGTCTGATTTCTTTCGTCAGTCTCCGCTGGCACAAGCAGTTGCCAACAGTGGCGTTGACTTAGAGCGCGATCGCCGACATAGCCCTGCGCCTAGCCCGCTATTTTGATATGTCGTCCCGATTTTGGCCGGGCTTGCAGATGGACTACGACCTAGATGTCGCTGAAGACAAGATGGGCGATCGCATCAGCCAGGACGTTGTCGCGATCGTCACCAAACCCCTGTAGGGGCATTGCACTGCAATGCCCCTACGCCAATCATGACAATGCCCCTACGCCAATCATGACAATGCCCCTACGCCAATCATGACAATGCCCCTACGCCAATCATGACAATGCCCCTACGCCAATCATGGTAATTGCCCCTACGCCGATCGCTGCAATGAACGGCAAATTCGCGCTAACGCGGTTTCATGAGGGCATCCTCAAGGCATTGGCCTTCAGCCCTGCCGATGAAATATAACCCCCACAAACACCACCGTTGTTCCCTTCGCCTCAAGGGGTACGACTACTCCGCCGCAGGGGCGTATTTCATTACGATCTGCACCTTTCAACGCCGATGCCTGTTTGGCCAGGTAGTCAACGGTGAAATGCAATTAAACGAATTTGGCCAAATAGCAACTGAATGCTGGCAAGCGATTCCCGAACATTTTTCACATATTGAACTTGATGAATATATTGTGATGCCTAATCATGTTCATGGAATTCTGGTTGCCCAAGATACCCGTAGGGGCATTGCAGTGCAATGCCCCTACACAAACCCTGGCAACGTACCACAAAATCCTTATATCTCGGTATTTGGCAAGATGTCCCCCGGCTCAATTCCAGCGGTTGTTCGTTCCTACAAATATGCCACGACCAAACGCATCAACATCCTGCGCGATGCAGTGGGCACGCCGGTTTGGCAGCGCAATTATTACGACCACATCATTCGGAATGAGCGATCGCTCCAGCACATTCGCTACTACACCACAAACAATCCTCTCACCTGGGCTGACGACCAACTGCATCCATGCAACCTATCAAAATGGTGATCGTTACTTCTGTAGCAGCCCGCTTTCGCAGCCTTTGGGCAATCTCCGCAGGAGGCACTTGTTACCACAGGGGCGTGGTTTGCGTTTGCTGTTGCCAAGCAACCGATCGCCTCTGCTCCCACCATTCATCGGTCGCTTCAATGGGTTCGCGGCTCTCTAAGCCCTCTATCAAAAGTGCTTCGATCTTCGCCTGCTGAGAGAGTCGGTCTTGCTCTCTCAAAACCAAATGCACCAGGTAATCGGTTGCTGTGTCAAAGCCCGCTTGCTCAGCTTGTTGAGCGATCACCGCTTCCAAATTATCTGGCAAAGAAATATTCAGCATTTGGGCATCTCGCCTTTCGCGACTAGCTGAGCATTGATCGGGGAGGAGTCATGGTCACGGCATGATTCTCTAGGATGGCTCTATTGTATGCTGACTCCCCGGAGGTGGGCATTGAACCCCGGTAGGGGCATAGCACTGTGTCACGCGCTGTAAGGTTGTACCCCGCCCGGCGACATAATGTTATGCCCCTACTATCTCTTTGTTGGCGTTGGTTAACGTTGCCTGGGTGTCGTCGGTTGAAATCTGCGATACCAGAACCCCTAGCTCGGCGGTGGCAGCCGCGAAATCTTACATCTTTTGGAAGTTTGCGGCCAAAATCTGGGCGAATCTGCATTTTTCGTATGTTTGCCATGGTATTTGTAGGCCTATGATGCCATCGAGGTAATCCTCCATTTTGGTCCTTGCTTGGGCAACGATTTAGGCCATGCTGTTCGTTAATGCTTGCCTGCGGTTATGCCGTCGCTATCGGCGACTTCTGCGCTATGGAGCGCTGTCGTTGGCGGCGATCGCCCTTTTGGGTCTGGGCTCTGTGGCCATTGGCCTGGCGGTGGAGATTCCGGGCTCTAACTATGCGATCGCCCAGTCGCAACCCTTCAACCAGGTCGCGAGTTATCTAGTACAACCCCTGCCCACCTCCCCAACGCTGCGCCCCAACGGTGTCTGGAGCGGGCGGCTGATCTTGCCCAGTGAGCAAGACTACGCCAATGACCCCGGCGATTGGGCCTGGTTTGAGGTCTGGCACGGGGCCGAGGGCAATCCCGATGTCGTCGGCCAAGTGGTCAAGCTGACCTGGAAATCTACCGAGGCCAACGATCGCTACGTCGCCACCGTCACCAAAGACATTACCTTCAGCCAGCAGGCCGAGAATTTTTTGGCCAACGGCAACGTGGTGCCGGTGCGGCTGAATGGTCGCCAGCAGGTCGGCCCCTTGCAATCGCTGGCTGGTGCCAGGCCCCAGGACGACGTCACCGTGCGCCTGGTGGATGGAGAACTCACCACCGAGGGCGGTACTCCGGTACTCCAGACAGGGCTGGAGCCCGTGCAAATTACCGGGCGAGAGTATGGCCTGGTGAAAATTTTGGGGCCAGATACCACGGTCAACGCCCCCCTGCCAACAGAATGCCCTGGGCCAGCCCCCTGCCCTGGCGAATTCTTTCGGGTGCAGTTTTATGACCCGGCCAGCCAAGCCTTTAGCGGCCTCACTGGCACCGTGCGCATTCCCCAGCAGCCGATGGTGAATGGGGAACGATTTTTCTCTAACCTGCGGGATTTAGAAAACTCGCCCGCCGGGGAGGCGGGCTGGTATATCTACGGCGCTCGCGATGCCGAGGGCATGTTTACGGTGCAGGCACTCAAGCCCCGCAAACTGTTTCAGCTCCAACCCGACCAGGTGGTGATTGGCGAAGACCCGGGGCTCAAGTACATCGATCGCGAGAACTGGCGCGACACCCCCCAACGCAAGGGCACGCTGCAACGGGTGCTGGTCAGCCCCGATGGCGGTAGCTCTGACGCGGCTCGGGCTCGCTGGGCCGAGGGCGACTATGCCCTGGTCATTCACCTGTTTGGTGGCATTGGCGGCGAAAACAAAGAATTCGCCCCGGCTGGCACGGTCACGGGCCATTTTGCCTACGGTCTGGCCCGGGTGGTGCGCGAACCGATTACCAACGAGCTGCAGTTCAACATTCAATATCAGCAGATCTACGCCCACAACTCCGGCGGGGTGCTGTCGGGCACCCACGACTGGGCCGACTACATGGGCGACATGCAGCGGGGCTGGGTGGGGCTGCGCCCGGTGTCGGATGTGGTGGTCAAACTCGACTCGTTTATTACGCCGCTCCAGTTTGGCGACACCAATATCTCGCTGTTTCGGCAGTTGTTGATTCAGACCCAGGTGCTGGCAGCCCGCTACCGCACGGGCGATGGCACCGGGGTGGCCGGTGTCACCCCCGCCACCTCCTGCGTGCAGGACTCGAACCAGGCGCTGTTTATCGCCATGCAGCAGGTGCGGCGGCAGATCGAGAGCCATCCGGCCGTGGTGGAGTGGGTGCGGCAAAACCCCAATAGCCCAGAAGCCCTGCGGGCCAAACAGTTTGTGGCTCTGGGGCGAGATCTAGAGGCGCTGCTCACCCCCTACGGTGTGATTCGCCGCGACTGGCAAAGCAATGCCGAGACCCTGGCCGGAATTGGCGAGCCCGGTGATTTTTCGAATAATAGGGGATTGTTTAGCGGCGCGCTGAGCTGGCAAACGATGATGCCCCGCTGGGGGCACGATGCGGTGGCACGCACCTTTCTACGCCATGGTGGGCAGCTCTGGTTTTTGCGGCCCAACATGCTGGGCGGCGACGATCCCCGCATTGAGCCGATTCCGCCGACGACTCTCTTTGGCGGCATTCCGGTGCTGGGGCGGGTGGTGCAACGCTTTGCCGATGCCTTCGCTACCGGGGTGCCGGGGTACGGAGTCCTGCCGGCGGCAGGCCTGCTGGCGATCTACGCTGCGATCGCCATTCCCTGGGGCCGCCAAAACGGCATTTTGGTGCGGCAAAATGCCTTTGGCCATCCAATTCGCACCGTACTCCACGCCCTGCGCCTGTGGTTTGTGCCCGCCCTGGTCGAAGAGGTGATCTTTCGGGTGCTGCTGCTGCCCCATCCGATCGAGGGGATTGCCACCGGGCGCTGGCTGGTTTGGGCGGCGATCGGCCTGGGGCTGTTTGTGCTGTACCACTGGGTGCTGGGCAAGACGGTCTACCGGGCGGCGCAGGATACATTGTGCGATCGCCGCTTTCTTACCCTCGTCGGCGGGGCAGGGCTATTGCTCACCGCTCTCTACGGCATCACCGGCTCCCTCTGGCTGATTGTCTTTACCCACTGGGCCATGGTGCTGGTTTGGATCTATGCTCTCGGTGGTAAGGCCCGCCTGCCCGGTCGCAAGGCTGCCCAACGTTCAACGCCCAACCCCCAACCCACCAGTTAAGCCTCTCTGCCCCCTCTCTCCG
>NZ_JADEWX010000141.1 GCF_015207395.1 Nodosilinea sp. LEGE 07088 | reverse complement strand
AGATTAGGGGGATGGGGGGATGGGGCCTATCAGAGGTCAACCGGTATTACCTTGCGATTCCCCTATCTTTTCTTGTGGGCTAAGGAGAATTGTGATCGCAAAATGCTCAAAACTTGGGATTTCTCTGTAGGGTGCAGGGGCCACGCTCCTGGCTGGGGGTATTTTGGGGTGCGGGCAGCTCCTAAGGTTTGATGCCACTGGCTTCGAGACGCTTCTTAACACTGCCCATGTGAACAGCTCGGCTGCTAATTTGGGCCTGCTGATCGCTCAGCAAAACATAGATGCGCCCCGAGAGCAACTGACGGATAAAGGGACGGCGATAGGTCAAAATGCCGTCTAAGCTGGCGTCGGCATCTTCGGTATAGCCCATTTCTGCCAGGGCCGCCTCTAGCTCCCGCTGAAAGGTCTTGCGACTGCTGATGGGTACCGTCAGGGTGGTGCTGCGGTTGACCAAAGCCCCGAGCAGCCCCCCTACAGCCCCAAGGACAATCCCATACTGGTTGGGCAACCCCCTGTCTAGACCAAGGTCGAGGGTTTTGACCGCTAGCAAAGTGGTAACCAGGGCTGTGCCGCAGAAGTAATACAGAAAGGTGAGGCCAAAGCCAGGGCCAGAGGGCAGGCTAGGCGCGCTAGGCAGAGGTTCGTCGGGCATAGTTTCAGGACGCTGGCAAAGGGCAATGCTGTCTATCTTTTCATCAATGCTGACCGTTGGGAACGGTGGAGGCTTGGTAGGCTGGTAAAGGTTTTCTGGGGCTTGGCCATGTTTGATTTGCTTCAGCTCAGCGGCAAACAACGACAGTTTGTGGAGCTACTCCAGCGCCAGCAAACCATAGAGAGTCTGCGATCGCTCTGCGTTGAGGCTGGCTTCGACACCAATTTTATCAACGGCTTTTTGCGCAGCGGGGCCCTCGATGGCTACGTGCAGCGCCAAGAGCATCGGCAGCAAACCTGGGTATTAACCCCCAAGGGCAGCGAACTGGGGGGGGTACTGCCGGGGTTTGCCCTGGCGGAGCAATTGCTGGCGGGTAGGCGCGATCGCGCCACCCTGCAAACCGAACTCGGCACCGCCTTTAGCCTCCACTACGGAGCACTGCGGCGCGAGCAGGCCGTCGACTTAGCTGATGGCGAAGGCGAAGGCGTCGTGGTAGTGCTTAAATCGTCGGTATTGGGGGCCTATCAGCAGCGCCAGACCGTGTTTAGCAAAATCACCGCTGGCATGCCTTTAGATGAAGGCGCATCAGCTTCCTTAGAATGGCTTCAGCAGCAGGGCTACGTTACCAGCCGAGTCGAAACCGACTATAGCCTGACGGTGCTGCCAACCCTGCAAAATCTAACGCTGGGGGATGTGGTCACAAGCCTGACTAGCGATCTGATTTTGTCGGGTCAATGGCAGCAAATCGACCTCAAGCCCTACGACATTCACGCCGAGGTACCGGATGTCGCCTACGGACGGCCCACGATTTTGACCCAGTGCATTCAGCGCATTCGCGATATTTTCCTCAACATGGGCTTTGATGAAATGTCGGGCTACCTGGTGGAATCTGCCTTTTGGAACTTTGATGCTCTATTTACCCCCCAAGACCACCCGGCCCGCGAGGTGCAAGACACCTTTTACCTAGCTCATCCCCAGACGCTGCCGTTGCCGAATGATCCAGCTCTGGTACAGCAGGTGAAGCAGGTTCATGAAGCCAACTACGGCGGTCAGTGGACTGAGGCTGAGGCCAGTCGCGCTATTTTGCGGGCCCATACCACGACCTCTACGGCCCGGCGTTTGCACCAGCTCCGAGGTCAAAACGGCAAGTATTTTTCTATCGATCGCGTGTTTCGTAACGAAACTATCGATCGCACCCACCTGGCCGAGTTCCACCAGATCGAAGGCGTGGTGGTGGGCGAGCTGCTCAGCGTGCGCACCCTGATGGGTTATCTGACCTATTTTTATCAGCGGCTGGGGTTTAAAGATCTGAAGTTTAAGCCCACCTACAACCCCTACACCGAGCCATCGCTGGAAGTATTTGCCTACCATCCGCCCAGCGATCGCTATATCGAAGTCGGCAACTCAGGGCTATTTCGTCAGGAAATGCTGGCGCCCCTGGGCTGTGGCGAAAAAGCCACCGTGGCCTGGGGCCTGGGCCTTGAACGCATTGCCATGCTGCTCTACGGGGTAGACAAACTCTCTGACCTAATTGGCCCTGACATTCGACTTTAGTGGCCCGATCCCCCGACGGCAGATCCCGTCGCCTAGTCCCCGGCAGAACCACCGGACACACCCAGCTGGCGGATTTATTTTGCCAGCAGAGCAAATTTGTATAAGCGCATCCTTTACTTTCCTTAAAACTTCGTTAGCATAATTAATGACGGCCTTAATTTTTATTAATCCATATGATCGCTCAGCAACGCATCCTCACCCTGGGCTACCTTGCGCTTCAGCCCAATCAGTCCCCTAACACGGCTTTTCAGATTTCTTGGACAATTCTGAGAATGGTGGCCGGTATCGTTATGATTCATAACGGACTTGACAAGCTCGCTAACATTGAGAGCTTTGCCCAGGCCTACGTGGCCTACCTGGGTCTGCCCTTCCCCATCACCCTCAGCTATATGGCCGCCTTCACCGAGCTGATCGGCGCGCCCTTAGTGGCTTTGGGCCTGTTTACTCGCCCGGCAGCCCTGGGGCTGTTTTTCACCATGACGGTGGCCATGTATCACCACGTTAAGGTAGCGGGTCTGAGCATTCCGTACCTAGAGCTATCGGCACTGTACGCCGCCACCTTCCTCTTTTTTGTGGTCAACGGGGCGGGTCGGTTTTCTGTCGATGCGCTGCTGTCGAAGGCCTTGGGCGGTGTGCTCAACAGTCAAACTGACGGCAAGCGGGCTTCCCTGGAGACGGTCTTTCAAATGGATAAGACCGCCTCTGAGAGTAAGTCAGCACTGTAGCTTCTACTGATGAGAGTTTACACGAATCGTCCATGGCGCTAATGCGCCACCTCAAACGATGAAAAAAAGCCCGCCCATTTCTGCGTCCTGACAGACCACCGTCATGCCCGTGCAGCGGGCATCCAGTCGAGAGTAGCCGGATGACTGGATGCCCGCTGCCGCGGGAATGACAAGCCTGGTCTATGTTCAGAGCAAATCCGATTTGGAAAACCCCGATTCATCATCAGGAACCTCGTAGGGGCATAGCATGCTATGCCCCTACGAACTGGGCTATTCAGGCAGGATTTGGTATTAGTGGCCCCCGGCAGATGCTGCCGGGGGTTTTTGCTATTCAGGCCCTAGGTGTGGGGTTCACCAAACAGCACCAGGGAACAGGTGGCTTCGTCGATCACCTGGTGGGTGACATTGCTAACCGACAGGCCGCCGGCGGTACGGCGTCGCATCGATCGCAGCACAATCAGGTCATGGTCGCGGGCGGTTTCGAGAATAATCTCAGCGGGGTGGTCATGGGTCAGGGTGAGCAGATTCCAGGCGATTTGCAGGCCGCTGGCCATCAGCTTGGTGAGAGCCGCTTCTAGGGCTTGGACTTGGGCGTCGGGGGTGTGGCGATCGCACACATGCAGCAGCGTGACCGAGGCCCCGTGGGTGGCGGCAAACATCTGAGCAAAGCGGGCGGTGCGCACCGCCTGGGGGGTCACCGTTTTCATCGGCACCAAAATGCGATGAATATCGATCGGTTCGGCCAGCAGCCGAGCCACCGCCACCGGGCAGTGGCTCGACCAAAACACTTCATCTACCAGAGTGCCAAACAGCTTGGCTCGAAACCCCTGGCGACTCCAACCCAGCAAAATCAGGCTGGCATTTTGCTCCCGGGCGATGCGGGTAATGCCCTCCGAAACATCGTCGTCTATGCGCAGCACCGAGTAGGCCTGGGCGTTAAACTCCTGGCTTAGGCTCTCAGCTTTTTGCAGCAGCTGGCGGCAGTGGCCCAGGGTATCGACCAGGTCGGGGTCATCCATGTGTACGTGAGCGCGGGCCACGGTCACCGGAATCACGTAGCCCTCCTCATGGCTGGCCAGCAGCGCCGCCATCTCAATTAAGTAGCGCTGGGTGACGGGGTTATAGATCGGCACTACCACGGTAAACGGGCAGGCAATGGTTGAGGTTTCACGGCTGGCGGGGTCTTGGCCATAGTCAAACCACAGGGAGTCGGGCTGCGATCGCGACAGTTTAGGCGTCACCAGTCGCCCGGCGTAGCGCGCGGTGAGCAGCGGCCCGGTGACTGAGGTCACCAGCATCATCACAATCACAGCATTGAACACCAGCTCTGAAATAATCCCCTGCTCTAACCCCACCAGGGCGGCGGCTAGGGTGGCGGCCACTTGAGGCAACGACAGCGACCACATGGTGAAAATCTGGGTCCAGCTATAGCGATAAAAGGGCTTAGTTGCCAGAGCCGCCAAAAATTTGCTGACGATCAGCGTGGCGGTAAGCGCCAGGGTAAAGGCTAAGTTAGTGGTCAACGACTCGGCCAACACCTGCAAGTTAAGCAGTAACCCCATACAGACAAAGAAAAAGGGAATGAACAACACCCCGCCGACAAACTCCACCTTTTCTTTGACCGGGCCGTTGCCCACCACGTCGTTGACCGCCAGCCCCGCCAAAAACGCCCCCACAATCTTGTCGACGTTGATCAACTGCGACCCCACCGCCGCCACAAACACCGCCGCCAGCACAAACAAAAACTGGTTGCCCTCGCGATCGCCGTTGCGGCGAAAGTACTGCTTGCCCGCCCAGTCAATGCCCACCAGCACAGCTGTAGCAAACACCCCCAGCAGGCCCAGCTGAGTCACCACCATTGGGGCCGAAAACTCTCCCGCCTGGGCCGACACGCACATGGCTAGCACCAGCAGGGCTCCAATGTCGGTAAAAATGGTGGCTCCCACGGTGGCGGTCACCGACGTTTCTTTCGTCACCCCCAGGCGCATCACAATCGGGTAGGCCAGCAGGGTATGGGAGGCCAGCAGCGACCCCACCAGTACCGCCGCAATCCAGCCGAAACCAAAGCTGCGGCTGAGCACCATGCCAGCGATCAGCGGCACCGCAAAGGTGGTAAAGCCAAACCCGAGGGAACGATTGCGGGTGCGTTTAAAGTCTTTGAGATCGATCTCAAGCCCGGCCACAAACATGAGGTAAATTTTGCCCACATCAGACAGCAGGGTCTCGACTTCGCCTGCCGGGTTGAGCAACCCCAAGACACTGGGGCCTAAAACCACCCCGGCAGCCAGCAGCCCCACCAGCCCCGGCAGCCGCAGCCGCTCAAACATCGGCGGAATAAACAGCGTTACCAGCAGCAGCACGGTAAACGCAATGATGGGGCTATCGGGCAACGTACTTAACAGACCGACCATGGCGTGACCTCTACAAAACTGGCTTCATGCCAGGTTGATTTCATTGGAGCAGATTTTTCTGACGACCGCTGGGGCGATGCCCTGATCAGCTCTGGTGAATGGGTTTCTCCAGAACGGTGGATCAATCCACCGGCAACTGAAGGACAATTCTGGCCTGGATCAAGCCCCAACATCCAAGGTCAATCAAGGACGCAGGCTCTGCGCCACTACCTGGGGTATTTTGCCCTCGTCAATATCTTCAGGCATCGGTGTCCTGCCCCAATTGACCGGGATAACGTTTACTGGAATGACTCGCGTAAGTAGGAAGACCCAATCAAACAGTGTCGTCTGGGGGCTGCGATCGCGGCGGCATACAAAAAAATGCCTACAGGGTTTCCATCAGTGTGGAGCCAAGGTGAGCCCTAGTTTGTATCACCTCGACCTAGGACTCGAAGGCTGAAATATGTCCACCGTTGCGGATCGCTTGGCTCCCTCGCTCCCTGGCCCTAAGGAATAGTATCTAAACTGGCGCCGTGGAGTACTAGATACAGAGGCGCTGATAGACCTGATCGAGATGGCGCAGGTGGCGATCGGGGCTGAAGCAGGTCTCAATTTCCGCCGCAGACAGGTGGGCCGTCACCCGCTCATCGGCCTCAATTAGGGCGCGAAAATCGCCGTCGTCGGTGTTCCAGGCCTGGTGAGCGCAGGCCTGGACAACACTGTAAGCCTCTTCCCGGGCCAGGCCTTTATCCACCAGGGCGAGCAGCACCCCCTGGCTAAAGACCACGCCGCCGTAGACATTCATATTGCGGGCCATGTTGGCGGGGTAGACCAGCAGGTTTTTGATCAGCTCGGTGGTCTCCACCAGCATGAAGTGGGTCAAAATGCAACTGTCAGGAAAGGCCACCCGCTCTACCGAGCTGTGGGAGATGTCGCGCTCGTGCCACAGGGCCACATTTTCCAGCGCCGCCATGGCGTTGCCCCGCAGCAGCCGCGCCATCCCGGTCAGCCGCTCCGAGCGAATCGGGTTGCGCTTGTGGGGCATGGCCGACGAACCCTTTTGCTTTTTCGAGAAAAATTCTTCAACTTCCAGCACGTCGGTACGCTGTAGGTTGCGAATCTCGACGGCAAACCGCTCCATTGACGCCCCCAGCAGCGCCAGGGCGTTCATAAAGTCGGCGTGGATATCGCGGGAAATCACCTGGGTAGAGGCCGTATCGGGGCGCAACCCCAGGTTTTGGCAGGCCAGGGCCTCAATCTTGGGGTCGATGTTGGCGTAGGTGCCCACCGCGCCAGAGATCTTGCCGACGGCGATCGCATCTTGCAGATGGGTCAACCGCTCCCGGTGGCGCAGCATCTCGGCCAGCCAACCCGCCAGCTTAAAGCCAAAGGTAATGGGCTCGGCATGAATACCGTGCGATCGGCCAATCATTACCGTGTCGCGGTGTTCTTGAGCCCGGTAGCGAATCGCCTGAATCAGGTTCTCCACGTGAATCATAATCACCTGCAGGCTGTCCACCAGCTGGAGTGACAACGCCGTATCCAGCATGTCAGAGCTGGTCATACCCAGGTGAATGTAGCGGCCCACATCCCCCACATACTCGTTGACATTGGTGAGAAAGGCGATCACATCGTGGCGTACCTCAGCCTCAATCTCGAGAATGCGCTGGGGGTCAAACTTGGCCTTGGCCTTGATTTCGTCTACCGCCTCTGGGGGTATGTAGCCTAGCTCGGCCTGGGCCTCACACACCGCGATTTCGACCCGCAGCCAGGTTTTGAATTTATAGTCATCGGTCCAGAGGTCGCCCATTTCGGGCAGGGTATAGCGTTCAATCAAGGCTTTGGTCTGAATACAACCGTCCTATTCTACCCGCCCGCCCTGGGCTGTGGAAAATCTACGCCAGCTATTGCAAGCGCTCAACGTTTTGTCGAGCATAGCTGAGGTTAGGCTGGTAGTCCACGGCTTTTTGCTGAGCCACAGCATGGTTGGGGTCAGCCTCAGGCACCCGCTGCATCAGCTCAATCGCACTCGCCCAGGAATTTGCCACATTCTGCCAGTCGGCAGCGGTACTGGCAGTTTGGGCCTGGTTTGAGGCGGTCTGAGCAGCGTTAACGGCCTGCCTAAACAAATCGACCTCAGGTACTGTCGCTGGATCTACCGGCGGCGTTCCAGGGTTGGGCGCTGGCTCGGTCACCACCGGGGCATCCCCAGGGGTAGGCTGGCGCAAACGCCCTAACAGCCCATTGAGCAGCAGACCTGCCAGCGCGAGAGCTACGGCCCCCAGCCCGACCAGCAGCCAGAGGGGTAGGCCAGACCTTTCCGAGCGACCTATGCTACCGTCTGCGCTGAATTGCCCAGGGTCAAGCGACACATGGGTGGAAGGATCTGAAGCCAGCTCTTGAATAAAATCGTCAGTGGCATCGGGTTCATCATCAATGAAGGCTGCACCATTGCGATCTTGCATAAATCCGTTAGCAGCGTCACCACTACTATCGCTAAACCCATCTGTATCAAACCCATCGCTCTCAAACCCGCCATCGTCAAACACATTGCCCCCAAAGTCTGACTCGATGGCATCGTCGGCGACTAAGCCGTCATCGCTAAACCTCACGGCCCCAAACTCTGGATTGTTCAACTCGTCGGCAGCCAACTCAACTGATTCAAACGCTAGATCCTCAGCCTCATCGGCAAAATCTATGGCAACTAGGTCTGAGTCTGCCGCCGCAAAATCCACTTCGGCAGACTCAAAAGCCACCCCATCGTCGTCGAGCTGGCTGCTATCGGCAGAGAAACTGTCGATCGCCAGATCGTCCCCTTCGACCGTCTGATCGAGCTCCATCGTGACAAACGGTGTATCGGCCTCAGCATCAAAATTAGCCGAGGGGTCAACGTCTGCCGGTGCAAACGGTGTAGCCACTTCAGATTCTGCCTCCCAGGCCTCGATTGCTGGCAACGAGCCCCTCGTCTCATCGGCAGGAAAATCCATTTCATCATCAAAGGGGTTAGGCGGGGCCGCGGGGTCTACCGCCAGCTCAGCGTCAAAATCACCGGGGGTATCTAGCATAAGATTGGGGTCAAAGCCCTCTTCGGGCATCTCCCAAGCGGCCTCTTCGCCCCCATCGAACTCTGGTATCACCTCATCCAGGGCTGGGGATAGATCCTCCAGGTTTACCGCACCATCCAAATCATCGGTCAAGGGAGGCTCGAACGAGATATCGGGCAGATCGGCAGCGGTAAAATCTGGATCGATCTCATCGGTAGGCCAGTCATCAGCCTCTCCAGCCCCAAGGTCAACCTCTTCACCGCTGGAGAGGTCAGGCTCTGCCGACCAATCGTTGATGGCTAAGTCATCAAACCCAGATTGATCGAGATCAGTTGCAGCGCCCAGATCTGCAAAGACAATGTCCTCAGACTCCTGCAGGTCTAACTCCTGACCGTCCTCAGGCAGAGCATCGAGATCGGTGTCTAGCCCAGCTACAGCTAATTCAGCCTCCATATTCAAATCTGAGGAGGTGGCATCAACGGCTAAGGCATTTACATCAGCGGTTAGATCAACAACCTCAGCCTCTAGCTCAAGCGCTACAGCCGCAGCATCTAGGTCGCTAGCATCTAGGTCGCTAGCATCTAGGTCGCTAGCATTCAGGCCTTCAGTATCAGTGCCCTGATCATCGATAAGACCAAACGCCGCATCGGTGCCCTCGTCATCGGCACCAACAGCCATTGCGTCATCTATGGAAGGTTGTTCAGCCTCTGCCGCCCAGGCATCAATCGGGCTATCGGCTGGGTCAAACGTCACCCCAGCATTGTCCTCATCCCATAAATCATTGAGTTCATCGCCAAGATCAGAGGCTTGGGTCGCAGCCCCATCGAACTCAAGGCTATCCGCAGACACCAGATTCGGGTCGGCATCAAAATTGAGGTCAAACTCCGCGTCGGCAGTCCCCAGTTCCTCTAGGCCAGGCTCATCCATGCCCAGATCAAAATCGAGGTCAGTCTCCAGTCCAGCAGCCTGCGCCAGATCCAGGTCATCCCCAGCCATGGCGTCCATGGGCTCTAAGGCAGCACTGACATCTGGCGCATCGACGAGATCCAAATCAACGTCAAAATCGCCGACATCGGCAGCTGACCCATCGGCCAAGTCAAAATCGAGCTCAGGGCTAGAAGCGCCCGCATCCGCCTCGGCATCAAAATTGAGGTCGAAGTCCAAATCGTCGCCGCTGGCGAGCTCAGGGCTAGAAGCGCCCGCATCCGCCTCGGCATCAAACTCGGCATCAAAATTGAGGTCGAAGTCCAAATCGTCGCCGCTGGCGAGCTCAGGGCTAGAAGCGCCCGCATCCGCCTCGGCATCAAACTCGGCATCAAAATTGAGGTCGAAATCCAGATCGTCGCCGCTGGCGAGTTCAGGACTGGCGGCACCTGCATCCCCCATGCTCTCAGGGAGCCCTAAATCTAGGTCGAGCCCATCGTCAACGGGTGCATCGGCGGCATCAAAGTTGAGATCGAAATCGGTCAAATCGGCAGATGCATCTCCCGGGCCTGCCGCCTCGGATGCCTCGGTGAGCCCCAGGTCAAAATCGAGATCGGTCGCGGCGGGATCCGGGCTGGGCTGATCCTCAAAGTTGAGGTCAAAATCGAGGTCATCTGCACCACTGAGATCGAAATCTAACTCAGCATCGGCGTCAGGGGAGGGGGTATCGACGAACCCCAGGTCGAGGTCGAGATCAGCCGCTGAGTCCAGTGGACTGGTGTCGTCGAGTCCACCCAGATCAAAATCGAGTTCATTGCCCCCATCGCTAGCACCCTCGGTCAGCGCTAGGTCAAGATCAAAGTCTTCGGAGGCCGTCGAGTCAGGCCTGGCATCGGTCAGGTCAAGGCCAAAGTCACTGTCGGCCAGATCCAAATCGACCGAGATGGCCTGGTTAAAATCTTCGCCTAGGTCAGGGGTGTCTAGATCACTCAAGTCGATATCGTCACTCTCAGTGCTATCGAGATCAAAGTCAAAGTCTAGATCTACCTCTGCTTGGGGTGAATCGGCGATCGCGCCCAGGTCAACCGCCGCCGGGGTCGCCGCTGGGGCATCTTGCAGCCTTAGATCTTCGCTCCAGGCAACCGCCTCGGCCCCCACTTGCTGACCGCTCACTGTCAAGTGATGAATAGTCGCCAGCTTGAGGCCGATAATGCCCTTCTTGACGTAGGCGACCAGGTCTGACTGATTGGGAACATGGGACGACTCTAGGCTCACCCGCAACCGATTCTCCTGCTGCAAAACATGAGCAGTGATGCCCTGAGCCTCTAGATGACGATTCATCAAAGCGGCGATCGCATCGGGGTCACCCTGGCGGGCCAATTGCAGAACATTAGGGGGCGTAGTAGACATAGGGGTCTAGTTGAATTCAATGAATTCAGCGCACAGGCCGGAGAATTCCCTATAGTATGCCCGTGGTCGCTGATCTTGGCACAATCAACCTGCTTTAGCCTTGAAAAGCTGGCGTAATGTAACCCTAATTGTTAAGGATTTTGTTGGTTAAGCTCCTGCAAAATACCTTCTAACTGTTGCTGGGCAGTGCCGTAGCGCTGCCAGTCACCCTGTTGTAGCGCCTGCTGTCCGTCTTGGTAAGCCTGGAGCGCCGCCTGCACTAAGGCAGCGACAGTGTTGGCTGGAGCAGCCACATCCGTACCCTCTGGAGTTGGGGTCGGTGGGCTAGCGCTAGCTGCGCCAAAAATCACCTCCAGACTCTGGTCAAGGGTTTCGCGCATCACCACCTGATCGTTGTAAGCCACAATTACCCGCCGCAACTCGGGCAGTTCGCCCTGATCAGATCGCAGATAAATTGGCTGCACATATAGCAACGACTGCTCCACTGGAACCACCAATAGCGTGCCGCGAATCACCCCAGAGCCCTGCTGATTCCAGAGGGTCAGCTGTTCTGAGATCTCGGGAGTTTGGCTAATGCGCGCCTCGATTTGGGTAGGGCCAAATACCAGCTCCTGCTTAGGAAACTCGTACAGCAGCAGCCTGCCGTAGTTATCGCCATCGGAGCCCCCGGCCATCCAGGCAATCATGTTGTCGCGGTTAGCCGGAGTAAAGGGCAAAATCTGCAAAAATTCTTCCTGCCCCAGCTTGGGTAGCTTCATGATGATGTAGTAGGGCTCCATAGTCTCGGCTACATCATCCTTGGTCTGCTCCGGAAACCGCCACAGGTCTTCGCGGTTGTAGAACACTTCAGGATTTTCCATGTGGTAGGCCCGATACATCTGAGCCTGCACGGTAAAGATGTCTTCGGGGTAGCGCAGGTGTTCCCGGTAGGCAGCAGGCATCGCCTCAATGGGCTGAAACACATTGGGAAAGATGCGGCTATAGGTGGCCAGCAGCGGATCGTCGCGATCGCGGGCATAGAACTCTAACGTGCCGTCGTAGGCATCAATAAAGACCTTGACCGCATCGCGAATGTAGTTGACGCCGTTGCGCATCAGCGGGTTGGTGCTGTCGACCAGCGAGACCAGGTCGGTGCGGCGGTTCAGGGGTTCGGAGTAGGGATAGCGATCGCTGCTGGTGTAGCCATCTAAAATCCACTTGATGCGGCCATCGATGATGGCCGGGTAGGGGTCACTATCAAAGGTGAGAAAGGGAGTCACCTGGCGCACCCGGTCGGTAATCAGCCGATGGTAGTGAATGCGAGTTTCGTTGTTGAAATAATTGGAGATCAGCACCCGCAGATTGCCCAAATCGTAGGCATAGACCAGCCGCCGCAAAAACGAGTTGAGGCGCACTCCACCCGCCCCGGTATAGCGGTAGGCCGCATTGGTGTCGCCTAGGGGATAGTCAAACTCATCGGTGTTCGCGCCGGTAAAAATGTAGTTGCGGGTGCTTTCACCATAGTAAATTCGAGGCTGATCGAGGGGCAGATCGACGGTGCTATTGGGGGGCACATTGCGAATAAAAAACTCCGGCAGCCCGTTGGGGGTGACCTGGTTGACGGGGCTCATTACCACCCCAAAACCGTGGGTAAACTTGAGCTGCCGATTGATCCAGTTTTGGGCCTCGGAGGGCAGTTGCTCGACGGGTAGCTCGCGGGCCGAAAGGGCTACCTGGCGATAGTCGCCGTTGAGGGTGTAGCGGTCAATATCGACATCTTCAAAATTGTAGTAGAGGCGAATTTCTTGCAGCTGCTTGTAGGTGCTCAGCAGCGGAGCGTAGTCCCACAGGCGAATGTTGCCCACGGTGGGGCCATTGGCTTCAATGGTGCTGCGGGTGAGGTTATTTTCGGCCGGAAAAGGCTCTGAGGTGACGCTGGTGAGGTTGTAGGCCTCGCGGGTAAAGGCGATGTTGTGCTCAATGTAGGGGCGCTCGATGGTGAGTTCATTGGGCTCAACCACGAAATTTTGCTGAAACCAGGGGTACAGGCCATTAACCAACACCAACAGCCCCAGGTAGATAACAATGCCGAAAATCGGCAGCGAAAACCCACTGCGCCCCAGGGCAATAACAAACAATGCCGCCACCGCCAGGGTGACAAACCCCATCAACCAGTAGGCCTGCAAACGGGCGTGGACATCGGTATAGCCCGCGCCAAAAATAACCCCGCCATCGGCATATAGCAGCGAGTAGCGATCGAGCCAAAACCCCGCCGCCAGCAGCACCGCGATCGCCGCCAGCAGCAAACACAGATGGGCCTTGGCCTCGCCCGTGAGAAAATACTTCCAGCCTCGTTCCGGCCTGACCTCGCCCTTGAGAGCATAGACCGTGGCCGCAATCAGCAGCGACCACACCAGCAGCCCCAGCAGGGTGTCTTGTAGCCCCTGCCACAGGGGCAGCTTAAACACATAAAAACCAATGTCACGCCCAAAGATGGGGTCATTGGTCCCAAAGACCGTGGGGTTGAGAAACTGCAACACCGCCTGCCAGGCTGAGGCTGCCCGCAGCGCCACCCCCAGCGCCAGCACAAAGATGAGCCCCAGGGCTCCCAAGTTAAGCAGCCGCTCCAGCTGGTCTCGCTGAGTCTGGTCGCTATAGCGGCTGAGAAATCGATAGGTGCGATCGCGGGTCAGCCGCAGCGCCATCTGGTAGCTGGCCCAAAGCCCCCCACCGTAGAGGACAAACCCGCCTAGCCCCAGCGCCAGCTGCCACTTAAGGCGGAGCCAAAACACCGACCCATAGCCCACCGACTCAAACCACCACGACTCGGTCAACAGGTGCACTAATCCGCCTGAGAACACCAGCAGCAGGGTTATCGCTACCAACCAGGGCAGCAGTCGACGGGCTCGGAGAGATTTGGTGGAAGAATAGGTCACAGGTAGGGTAGGTAGGGGCAGATCATGCCTCGATCAAAACGCTGGGGCTAAACCGCCTCAACGTATATCCGAGATGCCATTGCTTCTAAAGTTTAGCGACCTCATCTCTGAGACAAACCGCCAACCTCCCCAGGCTTAACCTTTTTTAGGACAGCGATCGCTGAAAATAGCCCTTTGCCCCAGACCTTGCCCCACCGGCTAAGCACTGCACAGCCTTTTTCCTTTAGTCAGCAATAATTGACGGGACTGCTACATCCTGTCGGGGATGTGTGTACTTTTGATAAGCCCTCGCGGAATCCCTAGACTCAGGTAGAAGTTCTCTGTAAGTGACGCTCTTTGGGTGAATACCGCCGGAATGTTGCTTCTACTTCTAGTTGCTTCTACTTCTATGCCTGCACCCGGCGTGTCCAGAGACTTGTCCTGATGTTTTGGGTGATTTTATAGTTTCGTTGTGACAGTTTTGTTAGCCATACGCAGCGAGTGGGGCAAGGGTCATGAAGTCCAAAACTAGCCAACGAATTGAGCAGCTGATCATTCCAGTCGGCTTTGGCTTTGCGGTTTTTGCCTTAGCCCCTGGCGCGATCGCCCAAGACTGGGCGGCTAGAGAGCCCGTTACATCAGCCGCTTTACGGAATGTTTGGCTCATGGCGGCCTTGCTTTCTCTGTGGTTGTTTATTCCCCTTGTGGCTACTATTGTCATCTCTATTTTGGCCTTTAGAGTCTCGCCTACGGAGAGCATAGAAGCTGAAGGAGAAAACGTTATTAAGGTGTTGCCTGGTCTCAAATTTAAGGCTAAAGGACCAACGGCTACCTTCATTATCTTGATTGCCCTGAGCTCTCTCATTGTGCTGAGCCAGCTTGATAAAGTACTTTCTCCCATCGGCAGTGAGCTAGAGTTTGAAAAGTTCAAGACTTTCTTGGTGGATCAGGAAATTTTAGCCTCAACCGATGACCGCCTAGCCAGTCTGAATTTGGATTCTGGGCTAAAGCTATTGGGTAGCTACATTGTCGAAACTAAACAAGGCTTAAACCCCTGGACGCTCAATACAAAGGTGGGTGTTTACAAACCCGATGCTTCGACCTCAAGCCTGATGTCCGATGCCGAGGTCAGACGCATTGTAAATGAAGACACCCTGGCTGTTCGAGTCGATTCTGTACCTAAGGTTGAGCCTCCTTACGGTACCAATGTAACCATCGAGAAGCTGCTGTATTTTCCCTTTGGGGTGAAAACAACCGATGATATTCGTAAGGCCGTAGAAGATAGCAGCGACGGCGTAAATTTGAGCTTTAGCGTGGTCAAGCCAGGAGAGCCCTATCGCTATCGCAAGGCGGCAAACCTCAAGGTTATGAGTTTGAGCAATCAGCTCGATTATCAAGAGTCTAGCGCTGGCAAAGGCGCCCCCACAACCTGTGATGCGAACCAAGAGCGGTTGACCCTATCGATAAATTTTCAGGAGCACAGAATGTGGCTGGGTCCCTGTGTTCTTTTAGACTATGAACGAGCCCAAAATTCCTAGGCACCTTTGGAGCATAGGGCCGGATTTTCATGGCTTGAGTTCAGGTGTAGAAGAGTAGCTATTTCCTTAGCTTTGCCGCCGCGATCGCATGCGATCTTTCATGCCTTCAACGAAGTCCCCTGCCATCATGCCCCGCTCTATCTCCAGCTTAGCCTCCTCGTCTTCGCGATCGAGAGCCTTTTGCAAATTGGCCACGTAAAATTCTATCTTGTGGTCATCAATGGCATCGGGGCTACCCGAGGTTACAATCGCCCGCACCATGCCAAAGAGTCGATCTGGAAACCGCTGGGTCATAAACGACTGTCGGCGCAGGTTACCAACGTCGTTAAAGTAGCGAAACTGCCCCATATGGCCATACACCCGCGTCGGCACCCAGGGAATAATCTGCGGCGGTATCAGCGGCACCAGGTCGTTGTTGTTAACGTAGCGAACAATGCGATCGCCCAGGCGGCGATTCATGTAGTTGACCAGCTTCCAATCAGCCACCCGCGGCTGGCCAAAGGTATACAGACCACTCACCTCAAACCCCTGAGCATCTAGGGAAATCGTCGCTACCGCCGCCAGGGCACCTCCCAGGCTGTGCCCGGTTACCCAGAGTTTCGTGTCTGGTGTCCACCATTTTTTTAGATAATAAATCACCTGCTTTTCAACACTCTGCCAGGCATCCATAAACCCTCGATGAACCCGCCCAGTGGGTGGCACCGCCTCCTGGTCAGCCAAAATAGTAAACCCCTTCAGGCGAATTTTTAGATTGGTCTTCCAGTCGGCCAGTTGCTGAGTGCCCTTAAATATCAGCATCAGATTATTACCTTTCCGAAACATGAACGCCTGGGTGTCAGTAATCCGCATATCGAGGTACTTGAAATTGTTGCGGATGTCGCGCTCGCTAGTTTCTTCCCCCTCTCGCAGCCACGCTTTGATGACATCCACCACATACTGGCGGTTCGACAGCTGCATCCATCGGTTATCAATATCCGCACTCAGCCATAACCGCGAAATATCGATGACATAGTCGCGGTCTTCGTAGACCAAGTGAGCCGCCTTAGCCAGGCACAGCGCCCGGTAGGTGTCGTACTTCCCGTCTGCGGCAACCGTTTCTATGCCGCTGAAGTCATGGGTTGAGTAGGGGGGCGGCAAAACTTTGAAGCCAAAGCGCTTAAACAGGTTTTGCACCCGCCCATAACC
>NZ_JADEWX010000009.1 GCF_015207395.1 Nodosilinea sp. LEGE 07088 | reverse complement strand
GCTGGAAGAGAACGTCAATCAGAGTTCGCAGAATTCATCCAAACCGCCGTCAACGGATGGCTTTGGCAAAGGCGTTAAAGCCAACGGAAAAGGCAAAAAGCCACTGCGAGAGCGGAGCGGGAAAGCCACTCCCCGCGAAGCCCGAAAGCTATATCCAGCGGACGATTGTCGTGCCGTCCATGACGTCATTCCCCCCGCCTGCCAAGGGTGTGGAGCCAGTTTATCGGGCCAAGATCCTCATCCCCACCGCCATCAAGTGATAGAGCTCCCGCCCGTTTTGCCCGAGGTGGTTGAGTATCGATTGCATGGCCTGAGGTGCGAGTGCTGCGACACGGTGACCTGCGCCCCGCTGCCGCTCGGGGTCTCCGCCCTGGGCTATGGTGAACGGCTGACGGCTATGGTGGCATTGCTGAGTGGGGCATACCGGCTGAGCTATCGACAGGTGTGTGCGCTGATGGATGACCTCTTCGGGGTGCGCCTCTCGCGCGGCGGGGTCGGTCGTCTGCGACAGGACATCAGCGACGCGGTGAGTCCGGCGGTGGAGGCGGCCAAGGCGTATGTGCAGGGCCAGCCCGTCATGCATAGCGATGAAACCAGCTATCCCCAAGGCAATCGAGACGGGGGGAATCCACAGCGCACCAAGGGCTGGCTTTGGGTGCTGGTGACGCCGTTGGTGAGTTTTTTCGAGGTGGTGCTCAGTCGGTCACAGGCGACCGCTCAAGCCTTGATTGGTCAAGCGGTTTCAGGGATTGTCATCTCTGACCGCTACAGTGCCTACCGCTGGATTGAGGTGAGCCGATGGCAAGTGTGCTGGGCGCATCTGAAGCGAGACTTTACGGCCATGGCGGAACGCAGCGGGGTCTCGCGCGAGATTGGTGAGGCTCTATTAAGGCGGCAGCGACGATTATTTCGCTGGTGGCACCGAGTCCGGGATGGCACCTTGTCCCGGCACGACTTTATCCAGCAGGTCGAACGGTTGCGGGATGGGTTTAAGGCTGAACTCGTTGCGGCCACTGCCCTGCCCCTCGGCGTCGCGGAAAAGACGCCGTTGGCTAAAACCATCCGCACCTGCCAGCAACTCTTGCAGGTGGAACCAGCCCTGTGGACGTTTGTGCAGACTCCAGCAGTGGAGCCGACCAACAATGCCGCAGAGCGGGCGTTACGCCCAGCGGTGATCTGGCGGCGCACCAGTTTTGGTGTCCAGTCCAACGAGGGCAGTTTGTTTGTCTCGCGCATGCTCACGGTGGTGACGTCACTGCAGGCTCAGCATCGCAATGTCTTGGACTTTCTCACTCAAGCCTATGCCGCTGCCCGGTTGAACCGGCCTACGCCCTCCTTACTTCCTCAGGCTGAACCCGAGCAGGACGCCCCGCTGGTAGATCACCCTGAACCGCTTTGCCTAGCTTAAAACGCTCGCTGAGGGACGGTTACCATTTAAATCAGCTACCCGATTTTTAAATCGACAAATTTTCGCTAGCTCAAACCATTCTCTACCGCATATATTGCAGCTTGGGTGCGATCTCTCAGATCTAGCCTCATCAAAATATTAGAAACGTGATTTTTGACCGTTCCCTCACTGACATATAGGGCCTGGGCAATGCCTTTATTTGTCGTTCCTTTAGCAAGCAGTTTTAGAACCTCTAGTTCTCTTGCAGTCAGCGATGTCTCAATGGGCGGTTTGGTGACAAACTCCTGTTTATGTTTGAGGGCGCCAATCAGTTTGCCTGCCACCTCAGGCGCTAGTTGATAGACCCCGGCATGGGCCAACTTGATAGCTTGAATCAGGTCTTTTGGGGGAATGTCTTTCATCAAGTAGCCACAGGCCCCGGCCAGCAGCGACTGCACAATGAACTCCTCATCATCAAAGGTGGTGAGCATGATGATTTGGCAAGCGGGTAGAACTTGCCTGATCTGCGCGGTGGCTTCTACGCCACTCATTTCCGGCATGCGCACGTCCATGAGAATGATATGCGGCTTTAAATCAAGGGCTTGGGCGATCGCCTCTTGACCATTGGCAGCGAGGCCCACGACCTCAATGGCCGCTTCAAGTTCTAATAAAGAAGCAATCCCTTCGCGAATCAGGTACTGGTCATCGACCAGCAAAATGCGGATTTTGACCGTCATGCCATTGACTCCGGATTTAAACGAGTCAGCAGGTGCGCCTGAACCTGGGCTTGAGGAATTTTGACCGTCAGCTGGGTGCCTTGGGGCTGACTGCTGATGTCAAGGGTGCCCCCCACTAAACTGAGCCGTTCCTGTAAGCCGATCAATCCATGGGTGGTTTGTTCGTTGCCCCGCAACGTCCAGGCGGCGACATCGAACCCCAAACCATTGTCGATCAGGTCTAGAGTGGCGACATGAGCACCAAAATCGATCGCGATCGTCACTTGGCTAGCCCTGGCATGCTTATGCACATTGGTCAGCCCTTCTTGAATCACCCGGTACAGGGTCATCAGCTTCAGTCGGCTATAGGGTGAGCGATCGCTCCAGTTCACTATGACGCATGCGTCGGAGCAAATCGTTGAGGGTCTCCTGAAATAAGAAGGGTTCATTGTCTTGACGCAGACTGCTGACCGACTCCCGCACATCTTTCAGGGCCGCTTGCACCGTGCGTTTCGCATGGTCTACTGCTTCATAGGCACGACTGGGATCGCGTTCTCTGTAGGCGTTGGCTTTTTCGAGCTGAATATTGATCGCCGCCAGATGATGGCCCAGACTATCGTGAATGTCACGCGCTAAGCGATTCCGTTCTTCGGTGGTCGCTAAATCAGCCACCCGCGCAGCATAGTGCTGCAATTGGGTGTGGGAGGCTTCGAGCGAGGTCAACAACCCCGCCAACTTTTGCTGAGCTTGAGTCGCTTGGGACATCGCGCGCATTGGCTTTGTGTTTCAGCAATTTAACCTGCTGCCGCGCTCAACTGCCTTAGAAAACGTCATGCTGCCCATGGTCTATGCTGGTGCGAGTCGGAGCCAGCGACGTCAGCAGGCAGCAGCAGCTCTGACGCGAGTGGGATTGGGCGATCGCCTGGGTAATCGACCGAGTCAACTCTCGGGCGGACAACAGCAGCGGGTGGCGATCGCTCGGGCCTTGGTCAACCGACCAGCCCTGGTCCTGGCCGATGAACCGACGGGCGCGCTCGATACCCAAACCTCGCAGGAAGTCATGGCCCTCCTCACCGAACTCAATCACCAGGGAATTACCGTGGTGATTGTGACCCATGAGCCTGATATTGCCGCGCAAACTCGTCGCATTATTCATGTTCAAGACGGAATGGCTCATCGGCGCGACTCGGGGCTGGCTTCTGTTTGAACAGGATGCGATCGCTTAAATGATTGGGATTCTAAACCGCTGACGCAAAATTCTGTGCGGTCCTGCGGCTGTAATAGCAACGACTCATTTTTCACATCTGTGACCAGCATGCAGCCTGGCGCATGGGTAATCGCCAGCTCGGGTTTTGCCTGCGTAATGGCCGCTTGCGGCGTGACACCACAGGCCCAAAATACCGGCGTTTCCCCCGGATGAATGGTCACCGCCTCGCCGTAGTCAGGGGTAGCGAGATCTTTAATGCCAATCTCAGCGGGCTCGCCGATGTGAAGGGGCGCACCGTGGACCTGGGCATATCGCCCCGTAATGTCTACTGCTCGGGCGATTTGGTCGGCTGGGAGGGGACGCATCGAAACCACCATCGGCCCAGAAAAGCGATCGGTCGGCTGACAGTTCAGCGTCGTGCGATACATCGGCACATTCTTATTTTCTTCAATATGCCGAACCGTCAATCCCGCCTTCAGCATGGCCTCCTCAAAAGAGAAAGAGCACCCAATTAGAAATCCGACCAGATCATCTGTCCACAACGATTTAATGTCTGGCCGCTCTTCCACCAGCTCGCCGTCTCTAAACACGCGATAGCGGGGCAGGTCGGTGCGGATATCAGCCGCTGGGGCGAACTGCTGGGGCTCCGGATTGCCCTGATCCAAGACTTCTAAAACCGGGCAGGGCTTGGGATTTTGCTGGCAAAACACCAAGAACTCAGCCGCCCAGCGACTGGGCAAAATCACCAGGTTAGTTTGTACGTAGCCCATTGCCAGCCCCGATGTGGGCTGATCGAGGCCCCCACTCCGACAGCGAAGTCGAACGTCTCGGGGTGAACGTGATTTTGAAGACTGCACTGTGGAATTCATCGCGATATACCAAAGCAAAAGAGCACCCCAAGGGATTGGCTTAGAAATAAACTCCCTGGGGATGAGGGTGATTTTATTTCGATCGCACCCCTAAAGATAATTTTCATACTGCTTTTATGGCGCGCCAAATCCGCCACCTCCGGGAGTTTCGATCACAAACGTGTCGCCTGCCTCCATATCCACGGTAGCTGTGCCAGCGAGGTCTTCGCGGCTGCCATCGTGGCGCTGAATCCAGTTGTGGCCGACGGTGCCGGCGGCGCCGCCAGATTGTCCGAAGGGTTGAATTCGCCGATGGCTAGAGAGAATCGCTGCGGTCATGGGTTCTGTGAACTGCAGCCGTCGAATCACCCCATGCCCCCCACGGTGTTGGCCCGCACCGCCACTGCTTTGCCGAATCGAGAAGCTTTCCAAAAGCACGGGGAATCGCCATTCCAGGACTTCTGGATCGGTGAGGTGAGAGTTGGTCATGTGAGTTTGCACGGCGTCTGTTCCCTCAAAGTCAGGCCCCGCGCCAGAGCCACCGCAGATGGTCTCATAGTACTGATAGCGCTGATTGCCAAAGGTGAAATTGTTCATCGTGCCTTGGGAGGCGGCTAAGACGCCCAAAGCGCCATACAGCGTATCGACGATCGCCTGCGAGGTTTCGACATTACCGGCCACCACTGCGGCGGGGTATTCAGGATTGAGCAAACAGCCTGGGGGAATGACAATCTTCAGGGGCTTGAGGCAGCCGGCATTCAAGGGAATATCATCGTCTACCAGCGTTCTAAAGACATAGAGAACCGCTGCCTTACAGATGGCAGAGGGGGCATTGAAGTTGTTGTTGAGCTGGGGTGAGGTCCCAGAAAAGTCAATGGTGGCGCTGCGATCGCCCTTGTGAATTTGAATGTTGACTTGGATGCGATCGCCGCTATCTAGCTCGTAGGTAAAGCTGCCGTCACTGAGCCGGTCAATCGCCCGCCGCACCGATTCTTCAGCATTATCCTGCACATAGCCCATGTAGGCTTGCACCGTCTCTAGCCCATACTGCTCTAGCATCCGCTGCAGCTCCTGTACGCCTTTCTCATTGGCCGCAATCTGCGCCTGCAAATCGGCAATATTCTGAGTCGGATTGCGTACCGGATACTTGTCTTCGGTCAACATCTGTCGCAGTTCGGCCTCGCGAAACTGGCCCGCCTCGACGAGTTGGAAGTTGTCAAACAGCACGCCTTCCTGCTCTACCGACGTGCTATCAGAGGGCATGGACCCTGGCGTGATGCCTCCAATATCGGCGTGATGCCCGCGCGAAGCCAGGTAAAAAATGACGGTGTCTTTCCCGGTTTCAAAAACGGGGGTAATGGCGGTGACGTCGGGCAAGTGAGTGCCGCCGTGATAGGGATTGTTCAAGATATAAACATCCCCCGGTTGCAGCGCATCCCCACGGCTGTCGATCAGCGATCGCACACTCTCACTCATCGATCCCAAATGCACAGGAATGTGGGGCGCATTCGCGACTAGCTGCCCGTTTTGGTCAAAGATGGCGCAGGAGAAATCGAGCCGTTCTTTGATATTCACCGAATAGCTCGTGTTTTGCAGCGTAGTGCCCATCTGCTCAGCGATCGAGCGAAACAGATTGTTGAAAATTTCCAACATGACGGGGTCAGCAGGCGCGGTGCTGATATCGGTACTCTCTGAGGTCTCTGCCGACTCTTGATAGGTGAGGATAAGGTAGTTGCGATCGCTCACCTCGACCTGCCAGTCCGGTTCGATTACGTTAGTCCCAGTCACTTCAACAATGAGTGCTGGCCCGGTAATCGTATCGCCGGGCTGCAAATCTTGCCGCTGATAAATGGGCGTCTCATGCCAGTCATCCGCCGTATAAATTTTCACCTGGGCTACCGGCTGGGGGGCATCGGCCGACTGGCGCTCGCGCTGCGGCTCATCGGCCTGCTGGGTTTGAGCCACCAACTCAATCGAAATGGCCTCCACCACTAGGGTTTTGCCTTCAGCCACAAAGCCATAGCGCTGCTGATGCTGGGTTTCAAACTGCTGTTGCATCCGCGCCGCCGTGTCAAACTCGACCAACAGCGTCGAGTCGGTGCCGTCATATTTGAGATGCGCCCGCCGCCGGGTTTCCACATCAATTGGCTGCACTGACTGCTGTGCGAGTTCGTCCTTCGCATCGGCAATCAACTCATCAAAGCGAGGCGAAAGGTCTAATTCAGCCGTCAGCGGGGCCTCTAATGAGGCTTCTCGCAACACGCGCAGTTCCGCGAGGCCAATCCCGTAGGCAGATAGCACCCCCGCATAGGGATGAATCAAAATTCGTTTCATGCCCAATGCCGCCGCAATCAAACAGGCATGTTGCCCGCCCGCCCCGCCAAAGCAGCAGAGCGCATATTTAGACACGTCATAGCCTTTTTGCAGCGAGATTTGTTTAATCGCGCTAGCCATCTTCTCGACCGCGATACTTAAGAATCCATCGGCTACCGCCGCGACACTCCGGCCATCCCCAATCTCAGCCGCTAGCTGCTCGAATTTCTCTGCCACAACCTGTGGGTTCAACGGCGCATCGGCTTTGGGGCCAAACACCTTGGGAAAGAAATCGGGCTGCAGTTTACCCACCTGCACGTTGCAGTCCGTGACGGTGAGCGGCCCGCCCCGGCCATAGCTCGCCGGACCCGGATTCGCCCCGGCAGACGCTGGCCCGACGCGATAGCGACTGCCGTCATACTGCACAATGGAGCCACCGCCCGCTGCTACCGTATTGATGGCCATCATCGGCGTGCGCAGCCGCACGCCAGCGACTTCGGACTCAAACGTGCGCTCATATTCACCGGCATAGTGAGCCACATCGGTAGACGTGCCACCCATATCAAAGCTGATAATCTTCTCGAAGCCAGCCAACTGGCTCGTTTTGACCGCACCGACAATGCCCCCAGCTGGCCCTGAAAGAATGCTGTCTTTGCCCTGGAAAAACTGAGCGTCGCTCAAGCCGCCATTCGACTGCATAAACATCAGCGGTGGTGCGTGATCGACACCTGAAATTTGAGTGGTCACGCGATCGACATAGCGCCGTAAAATCGGCGAGAGGTAAGCATCGACCACCGTCGTATCGCCTCGACTGACCAATTTCATCAGCGGGCTCACCTGATGGGAAAGCGAGACCTGGGTAAAGCCGATCTGCTGGGCCAGTTCGCCCAGGGCTTGCTCGTGTTGGGGGTAGCGATAGCCGTGCATCAGGGCGATCGCACAGCTGCGAATCCCGGTGTCGTAAGCTGCTTGTAGCTGCTGTCGAGCCGCCTCCGATTGCAGCGGCGTCAACACCTTGCCCTGGGCATTGATTCTCTCCTCGACCTCGACCACGCGCTCGTAAAGCATCTGCGGCAGCACAATCTCGCGAGCAAAGATATGAGGCCGATTTTGATAGCCGATTCTGAGGGCATCGCCAAAGCCTTGGGTGGTGACAAACAGGGTGCGATCGCCCTGATGCTCTAGCAGCGCATTGGTCGCCACCGTCGTGCCCATCTTAATTCCCGCAATCTGCTCAGCTGGAATCGGCTCATCTGGGCCTAGCTGCAAACAGTCGCGAATCCCTTGCACGGGCGCATCTGTATACTGCTCAGGATTCTCAGACAGCAGCTTATGCACGATAATTTCGCCGTCGGGTCGCTTAGCGACAATGTCCGTAAACGTGCCACCTCGGTCGATCCAAAACTGCCACTGCCCATCAGATTTCTTGTCAGTACGCGCTTCTGTGCTGTTCTCTGTGCTGTTCATTGATGCTTTAACTCGAATCAATCCATCAAAATTTGTTATAGGCTGCGGGCAAACCTAGGGGGGCATCATTAACTAACTCCGGCAGCCCTGAGGACTTGACACGACCGCGCCCGCACTGCCGCTGTGGCTAGGAGCGGTTGCCCGTTCGCCGTAAGGATTTAGCCGCTCAATGATGACGGGCGCATGTCAGCTTTGCAAATATCCTGTACGGCCTACCCTAATGGGAAGAGCACTAGACGCGCAGCGGCTTCTCTTTGAGTGGGCTCAAAGGTGACATGCTCGTGATAGTGTCCCTCCTAGACTACGCCAAATACTTTCAACAGTTGGTTTGCGCCCAGACCGGCGGCGACCAAAACGACAGTGAAGCCCAAGATATTGGTAACCGTTTTATTTTTGTATTCTCCCAACAGATCAGAACGATTCATCACAAATAAGAGAAAGACTGCAACGAGGGGTAACAGCAGCCCATTGGCCGCCTGAGCAAACACAATGGCTTGCAGCGGTCTGGTCCCGCTAGCGGCCAGCACCGTACCGACCACCAGTGTGATAATCCAAGCGCTGCGAAACTTGATGGCTTTGAGATTTTGCTCCCACCCTAAGGCTCCACAGATCGTATAAGCCGTGGCCAGGGGAGCAGTAATTGTGCTGGTAATTCCTGCCGCAAACAGTCCCGTGGCAAAGAAAATTCGCGCCGCTGGGCCAAGTAAAGGTTCAAGTTGTTCAGCCATGGCTCCAGCGCTATCAATCGTCGTGCCTGCGCCAAAGAAAGCTGCGGCTGATGTGGACAGAATCGCCATGGTAATGAGTCCGCCTAAGGCGATCGAGACAATGGTGTCAAAGCGAGATTCGCTAATCGCTTCGGGTATCAATAACTCATCCGACCATTTTTCCTGCACTGAGTTAGAGTGTAGAAATAGATTGTAGGGAACCACTGTTGTCCCAATCAAAGCAATCACGCTCACCAACGAACCTTCTGGAATCCGGGGAATCAACAATCCCGAGAACGCGGCTCCCAGATCAGGACGGGCCACGATCGCGGACAACAAGAAGACCACACTCATGATCAGCACCAGGCCCACTAACACTTTCTCAATCAGCTTGTAAATGCCTAAATAGAGCAGTACAAAGGCAATGATGCCGATCACTACTGCCCAGATTTTGGTGCTGCCGCCAACAATGGCTTCCAGACCGATCGCCGTGCCGATGATGTTGCCCGTCTCAAAGGCGGCGTTGCCGAACGCGATCGCCGCAATCATCAAGGCAATCGCGGCAATCCGCACGGCGGGTATCTTAAAGGTCGTTGCTAGGGCTTCTCCGAGGCCTTTGCGACTAACCAAGCCTAAGCGACCGGCCATTTCCTGGAGCACAATCGTCGCGACCGTTGAGAATGCGATCGCCCATAGCAAAGCGAAGCCAAAGCTGGCACCCGTGATACTGGCTGTCGTTACCGTACCTGGCCCCATAAAAGCCGCTGTCACGATTAAACCTGGGCCGAGATTTTTTAACTTTTTCAGCATTTTGCATGGATTCCCTTGACAACTGATAGCTGATCCGCCTTCTCACCTCTGCTATCTTGAAACGGAAGCATTGTGATACGGCGTTTTTTCATCAGATGACTCAGAGAAGAATACGCCAATAACGCTAAACGGCGTGATTATCTGAAACAGCTGGCCGATCTACCTAATAGATAAACGATAGAACAACGACTCAAAAAAACCGTGTTCATAGAAACATTACGTGAATCTAAATTGGGTCTTGCTACATCACGTTCTGGGCTCTGTCGCAACCATGACTTCGGGGTATAAAATCTCACTTGATTATCTAGGTCTGACACTGTCATGCCAAAAGTTTTGTGGATAATCAGCTCTGAGCGATCGCATCAACCCTCTCAAGATTTTGAATCTGTCCTTTCCGGCTCACCCTATTGCTTCATTCCCTGCGTGGGTCCGGTGGCTATCACGCCCATACCCGGATACTGGCGAGGGGCAGCTGTGCGATGCAACGGCAACAGGAGATAGGCGACGTGGCGGTGAATCGGGTGGTCGCGTGGCCCAGAGCATTGAGCCGCAAGAACACCGTCTGGTTTTAGTGAGGCAGCCGAGCAACCGGGGGTGACCGTGATTTTATTCGACTACGAGTTTCTTGATAGTGAATTTATCGTGACTTTAGGCATAGACTAATCGTGACTGATGACTGATATATTCTGTTGATATTGTTTCTATTGTTTATTCATATGATTTCTAGCCACTCTAATCGTCAAATAAAAGTTTGCAAAAAGAGGTTATAGAGATCACTCGTTTGTAAATTTTGGGAGCCGTAAAATGAGACCAAATCAAACAGTCAAAAACTTTTTGTCCACAGCATTAGTCGGTATTGCTTGCACAGGCTTTATCACAGCTGCAGCCACTAGCGCCCAAGCTCGTGACGAAGAAGAAAGACCGCATCGTCATGTTGTGACTGCCCAGAGAGTGGAGAAGCCACCAGCACCAGCACCAGCACCAGCACCAGCACCAGCACCAGCACCAGCACCAGCACCAGCACCAGCACCAGCACCAGCACCACCGGAACCAGCACCAAGACCACCTGTTAGACAACCCAATAACCCTCAAAACGACCGGCCAGAACCCTCCGACGTTTCCCTTGACGTTGAGATCCAAATTTAGACCCAAGAAGGATTGTCGACTTGGCTCACCCCGACAGCGATCATCACACAAGTGAAATTCCCAATCCTTATCAGTTATGAGAATGTAATCATGAAACTGGGACAAATTCTAGTCCGGCAAGGAGCAATTTCTGTTTCAGAGCTAGAGAAGAAGTTGCACACACAGGCTCAGCAGATGAAGCCACTGGGTAGGTTATTCGTTAGCGAGGGCCATATTACAACCACCCAATTAGACACGGCCCTGCAAGAACAATATTGGCGTAACCATGGTTACTGGGTGATTAATTAAACCTGCCAGTGTTTACGCCGACAAACCCCAATTATTTAAAGAGGCAGAGGCAAAATCTAGCGCTCCTGCCTTCTGCCTCTACCGACATTTTATCTGGTCTTTCAATCTGGTTTTGGACAATTTGGCGCTAGCCAGAAAAACCGTTCAGTAATCTTTTTACAGCAATGAAACTGGCCAACAATTTGGCTGGAAATCACTCATAAAGCGCAAGCTTACTTGCGCTATTTAGCGTTCTCTTTAACTGGAGCTATATCCATGAAAAAAGTAGGACTAATCGTTCTTACATTGGGCGTTGCGATCGCAGTGCTGGCATTCGGATTACATAGTCCGATGGCCCAGCAGGGTCACGAAAGCGTGACTCAAGATGTTGCCCAAGTCAGGCCAGAAGGTGGCCCACCCGAAGGCGGTTCACCCAGAGGCGGGCCGGGGGGCAATCGGCCAGAAGGTAACTTAGGGGAACCCATTGCATCCACCGAGGCCGACACCTCGGGCGCCCTCTGCGATGCCAGCACCAACGTGCTGAACGAGCAATTGGGTCTGCAAAGTGAGGCACAGTGGTCTTGTGCTGATGAGCAGCGGCAGCTAGTTGCAAACGGGGTCCCGAATCATCAAACGGGTGAACAGTTCGTGGGGGAGCTTAACCCCATTACGGCCCACGAGGTCAATTTCGTGATGCCGCTGAATCCTGTTGCGCGTACAGGCGCTGGTCAGCGGGTTATAAACCCGGCCTATGCGCTGAACGGGGTGAAGTTTAATCCTGGGACGGGTGGGCGGTGTGCCTCCAATATCACCGATGTGTCTGAGTGCAGTTTGAGGCCTGGTAGCACTGGGGAGTGGACGATGGAAGCGCTAGGCCAATCGACCTTTGACTTTGGTGAAGATGCCAATCACGCCCATGTGCAGCGGGGTGGTGTCTATCACTATCACGGTATGCCCGAAGGCATGCTGTCGGTACAGAATTTGGCTGGCGAATCGATGCAGCTCATTGCTTGGGCGGTAGATGGGTTTCCGCTCTATGCGCGCTATGGCTACAGCGATCCCGAATCTAGCACCAGTGCCTTGCAGACGATGGCACCTAGCTATCAATTGAAAACCACGCCGGATCCGGATCGTCCCAGTGTCGACCTCATACCCATGGGTACGTTTTCCCAAGACTATGACTATGTTGAAGGTTCTGGTGACCTTGACGAATGTAATGGCCGTTTTGCGGTGACGCCGGAATTCCCGCAAGGCATCTATCACTACTACGTGACCGACGCTTACCCCTTCGTACAGCGCTGCGTGAAGGGAACGCCCGATCCGTCGGCCCGGCCCACCTGAGGATGGTGAGCCGCCTGAGGATGGTGGGCCACCTGAGGGTGGTGGGCCTCCTGAGGGTGGTGGGCCTCCGCCCAGTTAATGTCCGTGACGAAATGAAATCTGTATAGTCCTCAGCGCATCCATCCGTACAAACGCCATCGGCGTTAAACCAGAGCGTTTGCCCACTGAGTGGAACATCAACACGGAATTGATTATGCCAATGCAACATAATACACAGATCGGTCGGGTTTTGCGTGCCGCCAAGCTTACGATAGCCATGATGCTTTTGATTTGGGGCTGCTCTAGGGTGGGGCAAAGTTTGCCAACCACAGCAGACTGCGCAACCGATGAAGCGGCTTTTGAGTTGCACCTCAATTCTGAGGCAGTCAATTGTACGGCTGATTTCCTTGAGGTAACCGCGACAGGTCTGCCTGATTTGACCTCTGGAAGTCACGAAGATGTACCGATGATCGGCATCACATCCTGGATCCAAAGAGTTGCGGTTCCCTACGATTATCACTGGCGGATTCCCCTTGCCCCTGATTGGCTCGCTGAACCCGTTGAAGCCAGCGCCCGTGGTCCGATCGCGGTTGCGGTTGACGGTGTGCCCATTTTCCATATAGAACCTCGCCCCTTTGATGCCCTGGCGCAGCGCACACCAAGCCCGCTTGGTGGTAGCTATGGTGAACCGGTCTCAACGCTGATCACAGATTTTGAGAAAAATGAAGATGGCGATTATCGTTTGGCTTTTGATTCGTTAACGACGTCTGGAGTCACGAGTTCAATTCTTTATCGCCAGACCTCAGAAGATTGTTGGGAGTTTGAGTACCAAACCGTTGCGGGTGAAAGCGGGCAGACGACAGAAGCCTGTCGTCATAGCTATAACAGACCAGAGTAGAGATAGTGTCGTCTAGCCCTGTGTCAGTGCAGATAGAAGCAATATTGGGCGCATATACTATTGCGGTATTTGACGATTGCGGTGGTCACATCAATCCAGTTACTGGTTACCACCTGCACGGCGCACGGGGTTGCTCAGAATTGGGTGCAGTAGTTGACGGCGAAACGCCAATCTTTGCTGATGCGATGGATGGGTATGCAATTCACAGTCCGCTCCGGGGGGATTTTGAATTCCGGCTCCCCCCAGAATGGGGGCTGGGAGGGCTAAATGCAGCCCACCATGCGATGCACCGTCCCGAATGCCAAGTTCTCCTCAGTCTTCCAATACATGAGCGGCCCAAATCTCGGGATAGAATATCTCGTCGGGATATGCCGCTGGCAGCTGGTTTTTCCATAAAATTGTGCAGATGCCCAATTCGAGAATCAATTCATAGGCTTCTTCGAATGTCGTGATCATTCAATTCATCCTGCTAGAGCACCAGTACAGTATGGCTAAAAACTCGGTTTCTTGGTCACTGCCCTAACCGCGTGACTGGCATTCTGGCCGAGAAACCGGGTTTCTGTACCGGCGTTCTAGTACAGCCTGGCGTTAATCGGTTCACCAGTCCTGAAACCCGACACCTGAAACCTAATCTCCTGAAATCTCCCTCGCCACCACATCGACGGCATCTGCGATGGGGCGATCGCGAAAGGTCAGCGTGTAGATCTCGGTGGGCATCTCCACCCCTGCCGCCTGTAGCCCTTCTTTAATCGCCTGGGCCGCCGCTGAGGTCACCTGCAAATAGGACTGACGGCGAGAGTTGACCCAAAACCTTACCTCCAGATTCACGGTGCTGGCCGCCAGTTCGTGCACCAAGATCAGCGGCGGGGGCTCGGGCTCGACTCCCTTGATCGGCGTGACTGCCTCAATAATTACCTGGCGAGCGGTGGTAATGTCGGCGTCATAGTCAATCCCGACCATAACATCGCTGCGTCGTACCGGAGAGTCGGTATTGTTGACCACGCTGCTCTGAAACACCTGCTGGTTAGGGATATACACCAACCGCCCGTCGTAGGTACGCATGGTGGTGGCCCGCAGCTGAATCTGCACCACGGTGCCTTCGTAGTTGCCAATCACCACCTGATCGCTAATGCGAAAGGGCCGAGCGGCGAGCAAAATCACCCCCGAGATGTAGTTGCTGAGCACGTCTTTGAGGCTAAAACCAATGGCGACGCTGGTCAGCCCCAGGGTGCCGAGCAGGGTGGCAAAATCTAGACCCAAAACCCCCAGGGCGACGATGCTGCCCAGTACCCAAACGCCGCCGTAGCAGAGCCGCCCAATCAAAATTTCGGTGCTGCGATCGCCCTCGGTTTGCTCGGCCCACAGTAGCCCCACCCGCCGTACGCCAATGGCCATCAGCCAGGTGAGTACCACCAGCAGCAGCGCTCCCAACAGCGAAGGCAGCAGCAAAATCGTGTCATCCACCAGCTGTCGAGCTGTGCCGTCGAGCCGTTGCAGCACATCCACGGCCAGATTGGGCTGCACAAGGGCCTGATTCAAGCGATCGGCCCACTGCTGCGCCAGGTCTGTGACGGTGGTGTCAAAGTCGGTGGCATCCTGCTGGGTAACGGTCATCAGCACCCGGTTGTTTACCGTCAGCAGGGCGATCTGGCGCTGTTCGTCTACCTGCACGGTGACGGCATCGAGCGATTGCGACTGGCTGAGCAGCCCCCCAATGCGACGGCTGATGATTTGGGCGCGATCGCTCGCACTCAACCCCGGCAAACTACCAACCTGAAACACCGGCTGGCCGCGCACTGAGACATCGGCAAAGAATTGCCCGTTTTCTGAGCGCTGCGGCAGGGTTTCTGGTGCGTCAGGCACAGCCGGGGTCTGTGCCTCTGGGCTGGCCTCATCCTGAGCCTGGAGCCTAGCCGCAGGCAGCAAAAGGATCAGAATCAGAACTATGCCGCTGGCCCGCGATCGCCAAATCCGCTGAAAAATGCTGGCCTCCCGCTGGTTTGACCAGCTTTAGTCGGATGGGTAAAGGATCTTTTCTCAGGCATTTTAGGTCAACGGAGGTGAGCGCGGCGAATACCTGCGGGGGGAAATCTAGTACTCTGAGGTGGCAATAACCCAGCTGTTTACTCACGCGGAAACCCTTATGAGACCTGGAGTTCCCGTTCTGCCTTCTGCCTTCTTACTTCTGCCTTTCGGTACTAGTCGCTTGCCCTGGGGCGATCGCAGCCTGAGTCATCTAGTTTTTTGCCCGATTCAGCCCTCAACGGCTTAGGATCAAGATCAGGCCAAGATACCTCCCAACGGCCATCCCTTGTCTTAACCCATCAGCTTTAGACCCATGAGCGATTCAAAATTTGTCACCAGCGGCATCAATACCGTGATGGGGGTCAACGATGGCACCCGCGATAAAACCATCCAGCCCGATTTAGCCAATCCCCAGTGGGATAAGCGGGCGACGCTGACCTACCTGGGGGCGACGATCGCCCAGGTGGCCGCGATGACCGGGCTGTTGTGGGGGATGGATTTGGCATTTGGCAGCCTTAACCCCACCGCGCTCCCCCAGGGGGCTGTGACGGCGATAGCCTGCGGGTTCTTTGCCTTTGTGACGCTGCGATCGCGCCTGTTTTCCCTACTCGACAACACCCGCAACAGCGGCCGCTACACCTCGCTCCAGCGTCCCGGCTGGGCCCCACCGCCGCTGGCCTTTCCCATCGTGTGGATGAGTATTGCGGTGCTGCGGGTGGTGTCGGCCTACCTGGTGTGGTCGGCGCTGGGGCAAACGTTTCTGTGCCTGCCGCTGATTCTCTATGTGGCCCACCTCAGCCTGGGCGACACCTGGAACACGATTTTCACGGTAGAAGGTCGCCTGGGGGCGGCGGTGCCGATGGTGATGGTGGGGCCGCTGCTCTCGGTGGCGGTGGTCACGTTCAGCTATTTCCAAACCGTGTCGCTGGCGGGGTGGATTATTTTGCCGTCCCTGGTCTGGCTGGCGATCGCCACCGCCCTCTGCATCAGCCTCTGGCGCTTGAATGGCCAGGAACCCCTGTATCCCGTAATATCAGCCTGATTTCTGTCGTAGGGTGCATCCGCGCAGCGATAAACCCCGTGAAGGCTCGGTCTAGTAGGCGGTGCATTGCGGCCAAAGGGCAAGTCCTGGGACGGTAAGCCAAGGTTGATGTGCCGCGAATGCACCCTACGCAAACGGTACCGCCACGCCAGCCGTGGCTTTTGTCACCGATGGAATGGGTTAGGCTGGCCGTAGTAGATGCTAGCGATGCCGAGCATTTTGTTCTTCTCCCCTGAGGAAAGCACCCATGGTCACCGTTGAGCTACGCCAAATTGATGTGCCTCTGGGCCAGAGCCTGCTGCTGCGCGACGTCAGCTGGGCCGAGTTTGAAGCCATTTTGGCCGAGCTGGGCAACCACCGCAGCACTCGCATCGCCTACGACGAGGGATTTTTAGAAATTATGGCTCCCCTGCCAGAGCACGAGTACTTCAAGCAGTCGATTAGCACAGCCATTGAAGATATGGCCGAAGTATTAGAGCAAGATTACGAGTGCTATGGCTCGACCACCTGGCGACGCAAGGCTAAGCAAGCTGGTATTGAACCCGACAATTGTTTTTACTTCCAAAACGAAGCGCTGGTGCGGGGCAAGCTGGAGTTTGACCTAGACCGTGACCCACCCCCGGATCTCGCCCTCGAAGTGGATCTGACCAGCAAATCCCTCGATCGCTTTGCGATCTACGCTCGCCTGGGGGTGCCCGAAATTTGGTGCTACGACAGCGGGGTGCTGACGATTTATCTGCTGGAAGAGGGCCGCTACGTAACGTCAGACCAAAGCCAAGTTTTCCCCACGCTAGATATTCGCGCCCTGCCCCAGCTGATTGAATCGCAGCGATCGGCGGGTCGGCTAGCCCTGCGGCGAGCGGTCAGAGAGTGGGTAAAAGGGCAAGTGTAGGTGCATTCGCGGCCCAGAAACCTCAGCGAACTATCCCAGAATTTGCTTTTGGCCGCAATGCAACGATTGCGCCATTCATTGTTAAGCATCTCCATGGTGCATTGCTTCGCGAATGCCCCTTGTATCTGCTTGAAGGCGATAGATTTTGCTAAAAGCTGCAAGGTCATAGCCTCAACCGAAAGCCCCTGCTGCTGGGCTTCTTGCATAATGTAGTGCTCCATTTCTGGAGGTAGGTTGAGGGTTAGGGTCATAGGTGTTCAGGGGTATATATTTCTATCCTCGCTTTGTAGGATAGGTACGGGCATAGCTCTTGCCTATGCTGCCTAAGCACCAGACAAAGTGATGGTTGGCTGGGATGTGATTAGCAACCCTATAATTTGATCAAAAGCAATGCTTACTTTACCCAGTCGGTAGAAGCGTTTATGGACACTATCGTTGAACAGCTCGATACCAAGCTTGGCGAGTGGGAGCCTGAGATTGCCGACCAGGTACGTCGATTTATCTGGGAGATTATACAACTGGCGGATCAAGGCATTCCGGTTGATTTGATGCGATCGCGGGCTGTAGAGCAAGAGGTGCTGGATTTACTCGATGAGTCAGATGAGCCTGAAACCTGGTGAAGTGTGGCTGGCTGATCTAGGGCTTGCGGCTAAGACCCGGCCCGTTGTAATTGTTTCTCGCTTGGATCCTAACCCACCTAGGGTCTTGGCTATTTATGTACCGCTGACTACTCAATACAGAGGTAGCGCCTACGAGGTGGCCCTGCCTAAGCTGTCTTTGTGGATGGCTTATCGAGCGCACCTTTGGCTGGTTAAGAGGAACATTTTCCTTCTTACACCGTTATTCTTCACGATCAGCCTATGAGGTCAGCAACCCAGAGCAATAAGCCAACCAAGTTTCTACCTCAATCATCACGGTTCTGCCGTCACTGGCGCGGGTCTTTGCTGGCCTGAGGTGTCAACAGTGCTTACCTCAAAATCGCGACGCCCCCCGGAAGGTGCTGAGGACAGATATCATTGCCAATGTAAAATTTTCTGCAACACAGCATCGGCTTCTGCCTGGGTCACTTTAGGCAGACGATTCTGAACATAGTCTTCCGAGATTCCCGTTTGATTGGCAAACTCCTCCTCAATGCCATCTAGCAACTGAGGATGGTTGTAGGTCACCTGCCAGTCGCGATCCCAAAAGATGCGATCGGCCAGTTCATCAATGCAGTTTTCCCATTCCAGCGAGTCCTCACAGTCCACCTCAATGGGCAGAATGTCCTCCTCCTCCTCAAACTCGGCTTCTAAAACCTTGAGCATTCCCAGGGCGCTCAGAGTTTCCCAAATCAGTCTTCGCCAATAGAACGGATCGCCATCCTCCTCAATACAGTCAGCGAAGGCGATTTCATCCTCCACCCGTTGGGTCAACCAGGCGAAAGGAAAATAGGCCGCCGCTTCTAGCACATTGGTGAGAGGTGGCACCGGCACCTCGGGCTTGAGTAACGCCTCCAGGCACCGATGCCACAACACCACCCGTTGCTCAAAGCTGGCGCTGTCGAAGATGCGGTCTCCAGTGATAACCTCTCCCCCATCGTCGAATTCAACCGCTTCCCGGCTGAACTCAACCGCCGCCTGGAGAATGTGCAGGTAAAACTTAGCCTCTGCCCCCTCCAGCACGCGCTTGCCAAAATTGGTATTCCAGGTCATGACGGATAGCGCTCCTCGACAAACACCAACCCCTAAAAGAACGTGGGCACCTCAATCTGACTAATGAGGCCAGCATAGTGCTCCAACAGAACTTTAGGATCATGACCAGTCAGCTTGGCCACCTCAATCACCGACATCCCCTTTGCCAGCATGTGGCTAATAAACGTGTGCCGGGTGTTGTACTGAGTGCGATACAGCCCGTTTTCCTGAGTCATGCCGCACTTCTTCAAAATGCTCTGCCAGGCCCGATTGAGGAAGTTCGTCGCATCAATCGGCTTACCCTTGGGGCTGGGGAAGACCAGGGTATCGGGCTTGTAGTCTTCCGGGCGAATGGCTAATAACAGGTTCTGTAGGTCCCCATTGCACGGGAAGAACCGAGCCCGATTGGTTTTGGTGGCTTTTCGCAGGCGAGCCGTGCCGGTGCCCTTACGCACTAGGGTTTCATTAAACGTAATCCCGGTACAGTCGCGACGGACATGCTTCCACTGGAGACCGATGGCCTCACTGGTTCTACAGCCCGTCATAAACAAGAACCGCACATAGTCGGTGTAGTGGGCGTAGTAGCGATCGTCGCGAAAGGTACCGATAATCTGCTTAATTTCCGCCTCGCTAAAGGGAGGAACTTTGAGCGGGGGCACCGGGTGGCACATCTCCGTCAGCCCGGTAAAGGGGTTTTCCCAGCCTGCGTCCACCAGTTTGTTCTGCTGTACCCAGTTGCCAAAATCATTCAGGATGATCACCTGCTTCTTAATGGTGGCAGGAGAAGCACTTTGCAGCATAAACGTGACGAACTCTTGGGCCTCTCGGCGGCCAAGGATCTTGCGCCCAAAATTGCGCACCTTCTTGGGAATCGGGTTGTACATGCTCACGATGGTGAAGGGGCTCTCTAGCCGTTGCCCCTTATCGTCCACAAACTCATCCCAGTGCTGCTTAAAGACATCGGTATAGCTCTGAGACGCCTCAGAGCCAGCTACAACCATTGGCAGTGGATCCTCAGGCTTGTATTTTTGCAACGTGGGGTCAAAATTGCCGCTCAGCATGTCTAACTCGATCTGTTGGGCCTTTTGCGTGGCAACCCTGCGGTTGATGATGCTATCTGGCAAGCCAACCGACAGGCAGTAGCGCTGGCTTCGGTAGCTCCACCGCAGCCGCAAGCGCTCGGAGTAAACTTCGACTTTAACTTGTCCTTTAGCCATAGTTCGGGGTGGGGGTAAAGTACATCGCCTGCACCCTTGCCGTTATCTACGGTTATCCGACCCCATCAATCCGCTTTTCGTGCCCGGAGGTTTATACCAATTTCGTACCAGTTTTTACCCCCAAACTGCCCCAAAGTGACCCAACGTCACGGCCACTTTGCCAAAAAGCAATCAAGACCTTGATGGCTGAATCCCTTTCTGGAAGAGCGTTTGAGGCTGAAACACTTGAAAGCGGGTGAACGGACTCGAACCGTCGACATTCAGCTTGGGAAGCTGACGTTCTACCACTGAACTACACCCGCAGGAGTGCCGTTGCGGCTCTAACCCGCCAACGGATTCTTATTATACGGTTATTTGCTCAAGGTATATTCCCTAGGTGTAGGTTCTGGGGTATCAGGCGGTTCTGAGTCCATATCTTTGCCTCTGAAACGGCCAAACAGCTTAGCGATCGCCCCATTCACCCGGTCAATATAGGTAAACAGCACCGGCACCACCACTAGCGTCAGCAGGGTCGAGGTGGTAAAGCCGCCAATTACCGCGATCGCCATCGGGCTGCGGGTTGCCCCGCCCGCGCCCAGCTCCAGGGCAATGGGTACCATCCCCGCCATGGTCGAAATTGAAGTCATCAAAATCGGGCGCAGGCGGGTGACGCCCGCTTCGACGACGGACTCTCGCCGAGATTTGCCCTGCTGCTTTGCCGTCAAGGCATAGTCCACCAGCAAAATGGCATTTTTGGTCACCAGGCCCATCAGCAGCACAATGCCAATCAGGGCGAACAGGCCCATCGGCTTTTGGGTAATCAACAGGGCGATCAGCGCGCCCCCCACCGAGAGCGGCAGAGCTGCCATAATCGCCATCGGGTAGATAAAGCTGTTATACAGCAGCACCAGCACCGCAAAGATCATGAGTACCGCCGTGGCGAGGGCGAGGCCAAAGCGGGTAAACACATCCCGCATAATTTCGGCATCGCCCGCAGGCTGCTGGGTCACGCTGGCCGGCAGGCTTTGCATGGTGGGCAGCGCATCGACGGCGGCCAAGCCCTGGCCCAGGGTGATGCCCTGGAGGTTGGCCCCAATGGTGACCTGGCGGGACCGATCAAAGCGATCGACTTGGGCCGGGCCGCTGCCATAGCGCACATCGGCCACCGCTGAGATTGGCACCAGCTCACCGGTTTGGCTGGGCACCCGCAGGGTTTGCAGAATGATCGGGTCATCGCGAAAGGTGGGGTCAATCTGCACGCGGATAGGAATCTGGCGATCGCCCAGGTTGAAGTCTGCCAAATTCGAGTCGGTGTCCCCCAGGGTAGCCAGGGAGGCGGTAGATGCGATCGCCTGCACCGTGACCCCAAGATCGGCGGCGCGATCGATATCGGGAATAATCTGCACCTCGGGCCGCACCAGGCTGGCGCTGGAGTTGACATCCACCAGGCCAGTGATGTCCCGCATTTCTCGGGTGAGCGCGTCTGAGACCTGGCGCAGGGCCGTTGGGTCATCGCTCTTGAGCACCACGCTCAGGTCCTTGCCATCTCCAGAGGCCCCCTGGCTCTGGAAGCTAATGCGGGCCCCAGGCACCTGCTGAAACCCGTCGCGGGCCTGCCGCTCAAACCCTGCCTGCGACAAATCGCGCTCGTTCTTCGGCAACAGTCGAGCATAGAGGGTGGCCTGGTTGACGCCATCGTCACCCCCTTCCGTGGCCAGCACCGTGGCCACAGCCGGGTTGTCCAGCAGCCCCTCTGTGACCTGGGCGGTCGCCTGCTGTGTGTCGGCCAGGGTAGCGCCCGGCGGCAGCTCCACGGCAATGGTCGAGAGGCCCGTGTCGCTGCTGTCAAACAGGTTGGTGGGAATGTAGGGCACCAGCCGCAGGCTGCCCACAAAGAACATCAGGGCCAAGGCCAGGGTCAGCCCCCGGTGGCGCAGGGCCCAGGTCAGCAACCGGCGGTAGGGGCCGGGTCTGCCGTGGTAGGCCTCTATTGTTTCTTCACCAAAGATAGTTTGGGGCTTTGATTTCAGCAGGTAGGCCGCCATCATTGGTGTGATCAGCCGCGCCACAATGGTCGAAAACACCGTCGCCGTGGCCACCGTCACCCCAAAGGGCTGAAAGAACTGGCCCGGAATGCCGCCCATAAAGGCCACCGGTAAAAACACCGCCACAATCGTCGCCGTGGTGGTGAGCACCGCCAGCCCCACCTCCGCCGTCGAGTCGAGGGCCGCCTGAAACGGTCGCTTGCCCATGCGAATGTGGCGCTCGACGTTTTCGATTTCCACAATCGCATCATCGACCAGGTTCCCAACCGCCAGGGTCAGCGCCAGCAGGGTCATGCTGTTGAGGGTGTAGTCAAACCAGCCCAGCACCAAAAACGTAGGAATAATTGACAGCGGCAGCGCCGTGGCGGTAATCAGCGTGGCGCGCCAGTCGCGCAAAAACACGCCCACCACCACCACCGCCAGCAGGCAGCCCAAGATCAGGGCGTCGATCGAGGCCTGGTAGGAGTCGCGAATTTCATCGGCGCGCGTAAAGATCAGCTCAATCTCGACATCCTCCGGCAGGGTTGTTTCCAGCTGCGCCACCGCTGCCCGCACCCCATCCTCCACCGACACGAGAATGCTGCCGGTGCTGCGATAGACCTGAAACGCCACCACCGGCTGGTTGCTGAGCTGAGCCGACTGGCGCGCTTCTTTGAAACCGCTCTCGACGGTACCCAGGCTGCTGAGGGGCACCGTGGTGCCGTTGGGCAAGGCAATGCGCGCCTCCCGTAGGGTCTCAACGGTGGGGGCGCTGCCCAGGGTACGAAAGCTCTGCTCTTGGCCCCCCAGGGTTGCCCGACCGCTGGGCAGGTTAATGTTTAGGGCGCGAATTTGGTCATTTACCTGGGTGGCGGTAATGCCCAGGGCGTCGAGCTGTTGGGGGTCGAGGTCAACTCGAATTTCGGGGTCAACGCCGCCCACTCGATCGACCCGCGCCACTCCTTCTACCGTTAGAACCTCCTGACTGATGGTGCGATCGACCAGATCGCTAATTTCTTCGACCGATCGCCGGTCAGAATTCACCGCATAGGTCATCACCACGCCGCCGCCAAACTCCAGCCGCCGAATCACCGGCTCTTGAATGCTGCCGGGTAGGTCTTGGCGAATGCGGGTGACGGCATCGCGCACATCGTTGGTGGCCCGGTCGATATCGGTGCCCAAGACGAAGGAAATCGCCGTTGTCGACGAGCCCTCCCGCACCGTGGAGCGAATTTCATCGATATCGCCCAGACCCGCCACGGCGTCTTCGACCTTCTTGGTCACCTGGTTTTCCAGTTCCTCAGGCCCGGCCCCGGTCTGGGTCACGGTGACAATAATCGACGGAAACTCAATATCGGGGTTTTCGTCGATGCCCAGCTGACCAAAGGAGATCAGCCCCCCCAGGGTGAGCACCAGGAAGAGCACAATAACGGGAATCGGGCGACGGATGGACCAGCCGGAGAGGTTCATGGACAGTAGTTGGGTGGGTAGTAGAGGAGCGTAGGGTGCATTCGCGCCAGCAATGCACCAAAATCATTGTTATCAAGCAGTTAGCGTGAAGAAGATATTTGCCCTAGGAGATTTGCGCATCGCTTTGCGTTAGCGGGGTCTCTCTTTAGCGTTATGTGCCTCCAGGGCTACTCCACCACGCTCACTACGTCGCCGTCCTGCAAGAACCCGACGCCGGAGATGACCACCTGTTCCCCAGATTGCAGGCCCTGGAGCACCTCGACCTGCGCCACGTCATCGCCACTGGCGGCGATGCGGTTGCCAAGTTCTACGGTACGGGCCTCAACCTGGTTGCCGTCGCCCAGCACAAACACCTGGCTGATGCCATCGGGCTGGGGTTGCAGAGCGGTGGCAGGAACCGTCAGGCCCTGGCGAGAGCTAGTGGTAATGTCGCCGCGCAGAAACATGCCGGGCTTGAGCAGGTCGCTGGCGGGGAGGGTAATGTTGACGTTCGCGACCCGAGTGGCCGCATCGATCACCGGGTCGATCGAGCGCACTGTGCCCTGCAGGGTGATGCGACTGTCGGCATTGGAGGCAACGGCGACCGGGGCCCCTAGGGATATCCGATCGAGCTGGGCCTGGGGCACCTCGGCAGTCAGCTCCAGCTGGTTGTTTTCAATTAGGGTCACGATGGGGGTACCCGTCGAGGAGACATCGCCCACGGTGGCGAGGCGCTCGGCCACAACCCCGGCGGCAGGGGCGCGCACGGTGGTTTGGGCCAGCTCAGTTTGTAGCCGATCGAGGGTGGCCTGCTGCGATCGCACCCCCGCTTCGGCACTGGTCACCTCGGCCCGCGATAGCCCGACCGCCTCCTGGGCGGTGACGACCTGGGTTTGCTGGCGGGTCAGCTCCTGCTGGCTAATGGCACCGCGCTCGGCCAGTGCCCGAGTGCGCTCTAGGTTTTGCTGGGCTTCCCCAAGCGTGGCCTGGGCCTGGGCCTGGGCCGCCTGGCGCTGGGTCACCTGGGCCTGGGCAACAGAGAGCTGGGCCTGGGCCTGGCGCAGGTCGGCCTGGAGGGTGGCATCGTCAAGGGTGGCGATCGCCTGCCCCACCGCTACCGCATCGCCCTCTCGCACCAAAATCTGGCGAATCTGCAAGCCGCTGGCCTGGGGTGCGATCGTGAGCAAATCAACAGCTTGCACCGTGCCATTGACAGCCAGGGTATCGGCCACAGACGTTGGGCTCACCGCAGCAGCTGTCACCGTTTGGGTTGCGGTCGGTGGGGGCGTTGCCGCATCGGGTGGAGCCGCCTCACGACCACCTAGAATACGAGTACCGGCTAGCGTGAGCAACACTCCCGCCCCCAGCCCCAGTAGCATCCCAGACCATCGGCGCGTGGGGGCAGCGCTGGGCGGCGCAATTTCGCTGTAGTGGTCTACAGATTCGTCTGCCCTGGGAGGTACAGCCTTCGCCCCATGGGAATGAGACGAGTGGAGATTTTGCACAGCCAAGCCTCAGCAATAACGACTCAGAACATTACGAAATGTTTACTTTTCCATTATGGCTTAAAGCACGCCATTCTTGGGAATGCCTATTTTACGGAGGAAATTCAGGTTCGTGGCCATGTTGGGAGGCGCATCTCATGGGTTTTCCTGACTTAAATCACAACCCTGGAGGGGAAAGGTTTGGTCTAATAGCAGAGTGGTTATTGCGTGAGCACTTTTTATCCCGTCGTCACTGCTCTCTCACGCCAATAGATCGACTCCATAAAGGCAGGTCTTGGGAATGTTTAACGCGACCGAAATTCTCATCAGCGATTTTGTAGACAAGCTGCGGGTTGGGTATCACCGCACCTACGGCGGGCAAAACCCCGACTACGAAGATATTATTGCCTGGGCTGGCAGCATGGCCCTAGAGAACATCGCCAACAGCGATGCCCTCTATCACAATGTAGAGCACACTATTTTAGTAGCGCTGGTGGGCCAGGAAATTCTCCGGGGTAAGCATATCCGCGAAGGCGGGGTCACCTGCAAAGACTGGATGCACTTTATTATTTCGCTGGTCTGCCACGATATCGGCTACGTCAAAGGCGTCTGTCGCAGCGACCAAGATAGCAACCATCTCTACTCCACGGGCCAGGGCGAGGACATGGTGCCGCTCAAGCCTGGGGCCTCTGATGCCTCGCTCACCCCGTACCACGTCGACCGTGGCAAGCGATTCATCGAAGAGCGCTTTGGCAATAATCCAGTGATTGAAGCTGAGATCATCAAGTACAACATCGAGCTGACGCGATTCCCAGTTCCCAACCAAGAAGACCACCAAGATACCCACAACTTTCCGGGGCTAGTGCGGGCCGCTGACCTGATTGGCCAGCTCAGCGATCCCCGCTACCTGAAAAAAATTGGTGCTTTGTACTATGAGTTTGAAGAAACTGGCCAAAACAAGTTCTTGAATTATCAGCATCCTGGCGATCTGAGAGCCAACTACCCTAAGTTTTATTGGAAAGTTGTGCACCCCTACATCCAAGATGGGCTACGCTATTTGTCGCTCACCCAGGAAGGGAAGCAAATTATTGCAAACCTCTATTCGAATGTGTTTATGGTAGAGAAAGAGAATGAGCAAACCGTAATTCACACCTAAGGTGTTTATGACTTGGTGGCATAAGCTAAGGAAAAACCGTCTGGCCCAGGTGGGTGCCCTGCTGCTCATCGGCTTGTACGCGGTGGCCTTGGGGGCCGACTTCTTTGCTCCCTACAGCCCCTACGCGGCCCAGCCCAACGGGTCGCTGCTGCCGCCCACTCAGGTCTACTGGCGCGATACTGAAACCGGTCAGTTCTTTCCCCACGTCTACCCCACCACCCAAGGGCCAGTAGATGTGGAAACCGGCGATCGCGAGATTGTGGTAGACCGCACGCAACCGTCTGCTATTCGCATTTTGCACCGCAACGACGAGGGCCAACTGACGCTGTTTGATACCACCGGCCCCGGCAAGCTCAACCTGCTCGGCACCGATGAGCAGGCTCGCGATCAGTTTAGCCGCCTGATCCACGGCAGTCGGGTCAGCCTCAGCGTTGGGCTGATCGGCATTGCGATTTCGTTTCCGCTGGGCATGCTGGTGGGTGGTCTAGCCGGGTACTTTGGCGGCGCTATAGACGGGGTGCTGATGCGGTTTGTCGAGGTGCTGATGACCATTCCCAGCATTTATTTGCTGGTCGCGCTGGCGGCGGTGCTACCGGCGGGGATTTCTAGCACCCAGCGATTTTTGCTAATTATTCTAATTACATCGCTGGTGGGCTGGGCCGGGCTGGCGCGGGTGATTCGCGGGCAGGTGCTGTCGATTAAAGAGCAGGAGTTTGTGCAGGCCAGCCGGGTGATGGGGGGGCGATCGCTCTACATCATTACGCGCCACATCCTGCCGCAGACGGCGACCTACGGCATTATTGCCGCTACTTTGGCCATTCCCGGCTTTATTCTGGCCGAGGCGGTGTTGAGTTTCATTGGGCTGGGTATTCAGCAGCCCGATGCCTCCTGGGGTAACATGCTGACCCTGGCGACCAACGCCTCGATATTGGTGTTGCAACCCTGGCTGGTGTGGCCTCCGGCGATTTTAATTGTGATTACATCTTTGGCCTTCAACCTACTGGGCGACGGCCTGCGCGATGCGCTAGATCCCCGAACGCTCAAGCAGTAGACCGAGCAGCGCAGTCGCGTCATGGGTTGAGCTCCACCGCAATGATTAGGCTACTAATCATTGCGGTGGAGCTCGGCCGGGGGTGATCGCGTTGCTGATGGGTCATGGGTCATGGCAACTGCCCTAGAAATGACCCACGATGGCGCATAGGACTAACGTAGCAACTCGTTACCGATGACTCATTGCCGGTTGTTTTGAGATTACTCCCATTAACTCCTGCAAGGTTTTGAGTAATTCTTGCTCATTATAGGGTTTCGAGAAGTAAGCAGAAGCGCCTAAGTTCATAGCCAGTTTACGGTGTTTGTCATTCATCCGCGAGGTCAACATCGCAATCGGCAACTTCTCGTACTCCGATCGCGATCGCAATTCTGATAAGACACCATAACCATCTAAACAGGGCATTTCAATATCACAAATCACCGCCTGAGTTTCTAATCCACCCAACAGCTTATCGATCGCCTCTTGACCATCTTTGGCCTGCTCAACTTGATAACCCGCCTTCTCCAACGTAAGCGCTAGATAACGACGCACATTGATAGAATCATCCACAATCAGGATCGTGGGCAACTGGCGCTCTGCCCCAGTCGGGGTCGCTGTAATTGGTACAGAGCGCGACAGATCGGGCGCTGCTGATAGCTCAGTCGTCTGAGCTTCTTTCTCGTTTAGAAGAGATTCTAATAATTGGAACGGATCAATTAGCGGAATCACCCGACCATCCCCCAGAATGCTGGTGCCACTAAACCCAGGCGGTAAGGCAATTGGGCTTTTGAGTGGGCTTAAAGAAATCTCTTGCTCACCCCAAAAGCGGTCAATACAGAGCCCTTTCAAGCTGCCATCTTGATTGATGACTAACACGGTCGGCTGGTTAATGGTTGGCGTACCATCCATTTCAAACGCTCGACCTGCCGTATTAAATGTTAGCCAGTCTGCCAAGGAAATTAATTCAACCGGTTGACCTTTCCAAACGATTTCGCTAGTTTTTGCAACCTGCTCACAATTCTGAAAAGCCTCAGATGGTAAGCTAGATATCGCCTCAATACTATCGAGAGGAACCGCAAACACCATGCGAGCACTCTCAACGAGCATGACGCGCAACACTGAAACAGCTAAGGGAACTTGAATCACAAATGTCGTGCCCTGACCAACTTGTGTATCAACCCGAATATCGCCTCGAATCTGTTGCAAGTTAGTCCGCACGATATCCATACCCACCCCCCGGCCCGAAAGCTCAGTTACCCGCTCTGTGGTACTGAATCCCGGTTCGAAAATCATATCCAGCAGATCGCGATCGCCGAGTTGCTGAACTTCCCCTTCAGACATGCCCAAGCGACGTAAGCGATGGCGAATCTTAGCTGGATCAATGCCCCGGCCATCGTCTTGAATGGTGATTAACGTCTGGTTACCCCGGTGCATGGCGCGAATTGTGATCGTTCCTTCGGCGGGCTTGCCAGCTGCGACGCGCTCATCAGGCGGCTCAATCCCGTGGTCAAAGGCGTTTCGAAGTAGGTGATTGAGAGGGTCAGCGAGGGCTTCAATAGCAACCCGATCAATCAGGGTGATCTCACCCTCAATCTTGAGATGCACCTGCTTATGGTGTTGCAATGCCAAATCTCGCATTACCCTTGGGAAGCGCTTGACCAGGGTACTGAAGGGGCGCATTTGAATTTTAGTGATGCCACCTTGCAGCGCCCGTGTCGTATAGTGCAGATCCGTCGTTGCGGTGTTGGCCTCTCGAAGGCTCAACACAATATCGGTTGATACCTCTTGAAGTTGCACAATTCGCTCCATTTGTTCCTGAGAGAGAATATGCAAATCGGTATAGCGATCGAACTCCAGCGCATCAAATTGATGCTGCAATTGTGAGCGGCTTTCCGTCATGAAAGGACTTGCCAATATGTCCTCCTGTCCCAAAGCAGGTTTCTCGGCATTGGCATCCAAAGCAACCGTAGCCGACATCAGACCTTCCATTGAAGCGCGGTCATACCATCGCCGAAGCTGGTAGTTCGATTGCTCCAACTGACCCATTCGATCCTGCATCAGAGCTACCAGGTCGTGTAACTGGGAGAGTCGCAGGTTAATGGCATTCCGCTCAACAATGAGCTTACCGAACAAGGTATTCAGGTGCTGTAGTTGTTGAGCAGAGACCCGAACGGTTGTGTTTTGTATTGAACCCATTGTCTTAGGCGTCGTGCTCACCGTTTTCAGAACCGGCTTTGAGACAGTCGCTGGGGATAGGGTATCTAGTTCAGGGAGAGCAGTTTCTTCCCCTGAGAAGGTTAATTCATCCGGTAGCGCTTGTAGACCCTCGTCCTGAAAGGGAGTTATTTGAAAGGAATTGTCCTGAAGCGAGCGGATCTCATCGCGGTCGATCATCGCGCCAATCAGAGCAGTAGCCTCTGCCTTTTCTGCCTCTGGCAGCACCCTGTCTAGGGGTAGGGCCATCACGATATCGACTGCGGTAGACTCTGAATCGGCTTTTAAGTTAGCCTCTGGGCCAGTGTCACCAAGGTCACCGACGAATTCTTGCAACGCTTGGGGATTGTTGCTGGCTAACCAATCTAGAGACTCCAGAGCCAGAGAGTCAGCATCAATATCTAGTTCAGCATCCACATCCAGTTCGCTGAAAATGCTGGTGACATTCGCCAGCAAATCAGCCTCGTCAAGGTCAGGGTCAAGATGACTCAAGCCCTGAACGCCCTCTGTCATTTGGGTCGAGGAATGAAGATTTTCGCCTAGCCAACTGGCTTCAACAGAAACAGTTTGCGGCAAGTGGCTGGTTCGACCAATCAACACTAGCGCATGGGATCTCCGCCAAGTAGATAGAACTTCTTGGGCAAAGTCAGCAATCGACTCCCTTTGAATCTGTGGTAGGTGAGATTTGACCTCCTCACAGAGGTCTACAAACAGCTCTAGGCCGCTCATGCGGCCAAACTCAGCCAGCTGTTCTGCCGTACTAGAGAGTTCAGCCGCAATTTGCTGAACGGGCAACTGTTCTAGGTGCAATTCAAAACTATCCAAACAGTCTTCAACCCCACTAGAGAAGATAATGGTTGCTACATCAACATTTTCTTCCTGGGCCAGTAGCTGATCTTCATCTTCGGGACGCAGATCTCCCAGGTGCGATCGCAGTTGGTCAAAAATTGGCTGGAACTTGTTTTGCATCAAAGGGGCATCAATGGTGACGCCTTTACGACTATAGTTACTGGCTAAGCGCAGAGCATCAACGCCTTGCAAAAATAGCGATTCGACCTGGGCTGTGAGCTCGACTGAATCTCCACGAACGCGCAGAATCTTGAAGAAATCTTCCAGGCGATGGGCAATTTGACTCAATGGAATGAACCCCATCATCGCCGCTCCTCCCTTCACGGAGTGGGCTGCTCGCATGGCGCGATCCAGCTGTGAGGCATCCAGTTCAGCCGTTGTCAGCTCCAGGGCAACAGCTTCAATCTGATCAAAATAGTCTTCGACTTCTTCCAGGAAATTGAGGCGAACCTGTTGTTCTGCATCCATGACAGTTTCTCGTTTACGACATTCAGAAAGGCGCCCCTTGGCCTTATCCTCTGTCCCTCATCCCTTGGGAAGCAAAGGCAAGCCAGGTAACGAATTTGGCTGGATTTTTCCCTCTCTCATCGATGAGAGAGGGAACGCAATGGGGTGAAGCGAAAACGCTACTCAAGCTGCTTAATCGACCTTAAACTGCTCCACGGAGGCCTGTAGTTTTTGCGAGACCTGCGCTGTCGCTTGCATGGCCTGGGCTACTTCACGCGACGCCAAGGAACGCTGTTTTGACGCTTGCGTTACCGCTTGCATCACCGTCGTCACGCTCTGGGCTGACTCCGCCTGGGCGATCGTACTTTCAGAAATAGCTCGCATCAATTGGTCGATTTCCTGCGATCGGTGTAACACCTCAGTCAGTTGCAGTTTAGTATTTTCGACCTGGTGCGTACTATCTACCACCTGAGTTGTCCCTGTTTCCATTGCTTCTACCAGTTCCTGAGTCTCAGACTGAATGCTGGCAACAATTTTGGCAATTTCTTTGGTAGCTGAAGCTGACTGTTCTGCCAGGGTACCGACCTGCTCCGCAACTGCCGTGAAGCCTTCGCCCAGCTCACCGGCCCGAGCCGCCTCAACGCTGGCGTTAATTGAGAGCAAGTTGGTCTTGAGCGCTAACTCGTCAATCAAGGCAACTACCTGGGAGATCTTCTGAGCTGATTCGCCCAGACGTTTCATTTTCTTGGTGGTATCGCCGATGGTGGTTCGTAGGCCGAGAATACTATTCACGGTTTGATCCATGGCTTGGTTGCCCTCCTGCACCGCAGCATAGGCTGAGTTGGCAATTGTCGAAGCCTCATCAGCATTCTGGGCGATCGTTTCAATCGCTTGAGACATGGATTGTACGGAACCCAGCGCCTTTTGAATCTCCTTCGCTTCTGAGATGGCCTTTTCAGCTAGGCGACGAATGGCGATTTCATTTTTGTTCAGAGATTGGTTCACCTGACCCGATGAATCTCGCACCTGAACCGCAATTTCTTGCAGGTTCTCAATGACCGCGTTGAAGAGGTCAGCGACAATGCCAATCTCACCCTCCATTAACTGCGCCCGAGCGGTCAGGTCGCCTTCAACGGCTCCTTCAATGCGTTCCATCATGCCCAGGAGCTGCATCTCTAAATCTTGACGGCGTTGCTGTTGTTCTTCTGCGGCCAGCGTTTGAGCTTCAATGGCAGCCAAGCTACTTATGGACACCCCGAGTTGTTCGGCTTCTGCTTGAAGTAGATTGATTTCTTCGGTTTGCCAGGCATGGGGTTGAGCGCAGTGGTGAGCTACCAACAAGCCAAACAACTTGCCCGCAATCACAATCGGTACCACCAGGTTCGATTTGATCTGCAGGCGTACCATCAGTTGTTGGTGATCGGGATGGAAGCCCGCTCTCATGACATCATCGGTGGGGACGACTCGGCCTGCTTTATAGGCATCGATCAGGGCTGGAGGAATGCAGGGGTCGCTAATGGTATCCCCTAAAGCTGTAGGAAAGCCTTGAACGACGGCTTCACCGGTAATGTAGCCACTCATATCGGGCTTGAAACGATAGACCACTACCCGATCAGCAGAGAGCTTGAGACGGATTTCGTCTAAATGCTTGTTGAGCGGTACCTGCATGTCGTCATCGTCTTTTGACTGAGCGATCGCCGCTAACAACTGCACCCGCTCGGTTTCATCTTGCTGACGCTTGAGCAGAGCTTTTACCTGCTGCACCAGGTTGTTAAAGGTGCCCGCTAGCTGCCGAGTCTCGACCGTGCCTGTAGCCTCTGCTGTGACATTCAAATCACCACTGGCCATTTGGTTAGCCGCAGCCGACAACTGGTTAATTGGGTTTGAAATCTGCCGCGATAGATACAGCACGATGGCCACGGCGATCGCACTCATGAGCGCCCCAATAATCAGAAACTCGAATAAGATGAAGTAGTTTACTGACCTTATATCAGCCGTCTCAATGGAAGAAATCGCGACCCAGTCTGTGTCGCGAATCGTGGCGATCGCGTAGGTTCGACCATCTAAAGCAAACTGAGCCATGATGAAACCGTTCTGCTCAGTGCCTAAGCGCTCAATGCGGGTCTTTTTGAGGTTGTGAGCTTGTTCAAGCGTCTGTACCAGTTGATCTGGAGTTTGGGTCGGATCTAAAACAGCTTCCTTTAGGTCGACGGCCACTGCGGCGACGGCATCCCCTCCCGTTACCGCTTGTGAAACCACCTCGCTAACCGGCGTTGCGGTCACCTGACCATCGGCATCTGAACTCACTGACGCAATAATCTGACTCGTAAAAGGGTCAACAATCTGCACCTGCTTCAGGTCTTTCATTGTGCCGTCTAGAAAATCGAGGAGAGCGGTATTTAACCCCTCTAAAGAGGCTCCTGATTTGATCACACCGGCAAAGTCAGCCGTGTTGGCATCTTGAATCGCCGTCGATAGGGGCAGCACGTAGGCATCTGCAGAGTCGTCATATTCTGGTGGCTCAACATAAAAGCCGTCTGCCTTGGCACCCTGCCACCAAGCCTCATCGTTTTGCACAAAGTCAGACGTCCGGTTGCTGTAGGCAACGTTAAAACCATCCCGGTTGGTGACAAAGATCTCCGCCAGGTTCTCGGTTTCTGCAATATTTTGCAAATAGACATTAACGGCGGTACTCGGCTGCAACAACTTGCTGCCACCGTAATACTCTTCCAGCCGCTCAATTGGGATCTGGGTCAAGTTTTTCTGGGCAACTTCTTGGTCGGCTGACTGCAAAGCTTGCTGTAGCAAAGGATTGACAGCCAAGCTCTTAGCATCCGTTCGGAGTTCTTCAACAAAGCTGGCACTCAGCTCTTCCGCATTGAAAGCGGTTTTCTCCAGAATGAACTCTTGTTCTTCCTGCAATTGATTTTGCGAAATCCAATAGTTGACTGCACTGATAGTGACCAGGGGAAGCAACGTTGTCGGCAGCAGAACAAGTAACAGGCGACTCCGCAACGTCTGAGACTTTACCGCTTCCTCCTTTGGGGGCGTGCTGATGTCTTCTGGCTCTGACTCCGGTGTAGGTCGAGGTGTTTGACCAGACGGTTGGCTCTTTCCTTTAATCCACGACATAAAAGAGGGTGGCGGCGGGGGCACAGGCTTCCCGTTGCCAGGTTGAGGGTTCTCTGAGTAGGGAAAAGGCTGAGTAGTCGTCATAGGTCAATCCTCAAGAGGTCATTAGTATCAACGGGTGGAGTTAGATGAAAGGAAGGGGGACAGCAGGAATGCTGCTGCCCTCAATCAGCCGTCAGAAACCAGCTATCGGCTAGAGCGAGTTCAAAATCGGGGCAGTGGCGATCGCGTTTACGTCGAGAACCGGAATACTTTGCCCATCTCGGACAACACAGCCACGTAGAAAGGGTGTCAATTCGGCAGCAAATTCGCTCATGGGTGATTCGATCTCCTCCGGCTGGAGACGAATAATCCCCTGAATACCGTGGAGCGTAAGCGCCAATAAATTAGCGTCTTCAGTAGCCCCGGTGGTTGAGTCCAGGTGAACGACGACAATCGAATAGTGCTGACGATGAACTGTACGCGCAGGAATTTGCAATACCTGGGCCAGATCAACAACACACAGCACTTGGTTACGAGAGTTCACTACTCCCAAAATGCAGGCGGGCAGATTGGGAATCGGAGTCACCATATGGGTTGGAAGCTGGACAGATTCTTGGACGTCTGCCAGCGCAATTAAGGCTGACAGATCGGGCGAGATGTCGAGCTTTAAATAGCGATCGCCGGGCTGAGTATCCGATTGAAACAGCTGAGGCAGCAGTTGCTGCAGTCGAGCTGTGGATGCCGTGGTTGTCAATGGAGTAGCTGACATTGCTCTAATTCATCACAGACTTGACGGCTTCCAGCAATTGCTCTTGGTTACAGGGTTTAACCAGGTAGGCAACAATCCCCTGTTTTTTGGCCCAAGCCTGGTCAACCTGACTATCTTTTGTTGTGCAGGCAATAACAGGAATACTGGCCGTTGCAGGGGTCTTTTTCAACTTTCGACAAAGTTCCAGGCCACTCATATCCGGCATGACCAAATCAGTTACAATCACGTCAGGGGTATGGGCCTTGGCCTTTTCTAAAGCATCTGAGCCATTGATAGCGGTTGCAACTTGGTAACCCCCTTTAGAAAGGAAACCACTAATTAGCTGCAACTCAGACTGCAAATCGTCAACAACAAGAACCTTACTCATAATTTCGCCTTTAATTTAGCTAGGGAATTAGTCAAACAAATGCCGACTCAAGGGTCGGGATAGTCTCTCTTAACGCCTCAGAAGAGAGACTATCTCGACCCTTGAGAAGCGATATACACCAAGAAACGTTCACTACTGATAACTTAAAAATCTGTTAATAACTAAACGCAGCAAGACGTTCAGCGCAAGTATTTTTCGACAACGGCCAGCAAACTACCGCGCGTAAAGGGTTTTACTAAATAGTCTGTCGCACCAGCAACTTTAGCTCGGGCCTTATCAACCAAACCAGAACGACCTGTCACCATCACAATGGGTTTTTCACGCAGCGCAACACTGTTTCGCAATAATCCACAGAGCTTATATCCATTGATTTCAGGCATGGTAATATCCATCAGGATTAAGTCTGGCTTCAATCGAAAAAGCACTGATGCGGCCTTGACAGGATCATCAATTTTGGTGACTTCATATTCATCATGACTGAGATATCGATGCATTTCATCCAAAATCGTTGGACTATCATCTATACAGGCAATTTTGAATGTTTTTGTCGGCAGTATTTTGTTCGCTTCTACAAGAGACTGCTGAGGAATTTTGGGGAGTTTGAGATAGCTTTGCTGAGGATCGCGCAGCAGGATATCTCCTCGCTGAATAAACGGATAGAGTAGCTTTGCAAATGCAATTTCATCCTGATTTAAGACTAGGGCTAATTGACGAATACTCATTCCTCTCAAGAGTTTGCTCAGCTTTACCAAAGTCGGCGAACTCGTGTCTTCAGAAACCTGTGAAAATAGATAGGGGCGTTGGTGAGGAGACGCTATCAATGTTCCAATTTCCTGCCATTTCTGTATTCGGTCTTGGAAGTAGCTTAATAAGTCTCCTAATTCTAGATTTAGTTTAGGAACAGACTCTATCTCTCTTTGCTCCCATTGATAGTGACCTTCAGTGAGCCAGAGAAATGCCTCAATAGCTTCTTTAGTGAGATTTTTCAGAATTTGGTTGCCCTGGATCTGATTTAGAAATCCCCGATCGCAGAGCCAATCTATTACCGATCTCTTCACTTCTACTTGCAGCCAATCTGTAGCTCTAACAATGACACCTGATTGAGACAGCTCTGGGGTAATTGATCCAAAGTTTTTCAGGCCCAAACAGCGAAAATGGTAGTCTAGCGCCGCTAAAGACTGAAATGAGCTCGAGGCATATTGAAGCCGACCATCCTGAAAGTAAATTCGCCAAACCACATCATCATTGACAGCTTGCAAATATCCATTGGCGCACTTATCAGCAATTTCTTGAAGAGCTTGAATTGGGCTATTAAGCGAGCTAGTAACTGGTCGAGTACTGGGCTGAGAAAATGATATCTGGGTGGCTATCATAGTAAAATCGGCTAAAAAGCCGCTCTCAAGCGTACATTAAGTTTATAACTTGAACTATTAAGAGAATACGAAGTTATTTTGATCTAAGAATCAGTAATTTTACTAATTCCATCAACCCCCAATCTAGAGCCTCAGCAAAATTACTGATTTATTTCTAAGTAGGTAGGGTTGAACACTGATTGACTGGCAAAACTTTTCGGTAAAACCCTCGAAAGCGCTTACTCTGGTTCTCACCCTTGAGAAGAGGGCGTCAAGAAAGTGGATTGGAGCACGATGGGGGTACGTCTGACACCGTTTCCATGGCAGGGCAAACGTGTTTGTCAGGGCGACCCTAATGTGCCCTAATTTTGGTGTTCCTGAACGGCCTTTTTGTCAATGGCTCTAGGCAGTAGCGGCTAGAGCTCACTGGTAGCTATGTAGTCTTTTCATGACAATAAGACGATGACTCTGGGCGTGGGCAATTGCAGGTCTAGCTGCTCTGGGCTTGTTTTCTAAATTTCGCCTGCCCGGCGGTCTCGCAGCACTGGCGCCAGGGGCGCGCCTCACCGTTGTCTTTCGCCTAGAGGCCTGAGGCAGTAGCCTGGAGATAGCGGGCGACAAGGGGGCAAGTCTGATGGGGAAAGTAGCATCAATTAACTCAACCTACTGGAGGCCAATCCGCAGGGCAGTCGTGCTGCTGCTGTGCCTGTCGCTATGGAGCTGTGGCCTGGTAAACCCAAGGCCGCCGCGAGCCGTGATCGAAAGCGCGATCGCCCACAAACTTTCCCAGACCCAGGCAGTGCTCTACCGCCAACTCACCCCTGCTGCTCCGGATGAGTTGGCCCAGGTGGGTCGCATTCGCATTACCGCTCACCAGTGGACTGCGGTGGCTGGCCAGCCGACGGCTGCCGTCGTCGGTACTTACCATCTCAAAGGTGGTGGGCTGAGCGGTGCCCAACGGCGACAAACCCGCAATTTTGAGGTGTATCTCCAGCGGGGAGATGCCAAGGGACAGTGGCGCTTGGTTGAGCCTGCGATCGCGCGGGCCGGGGAGCCCGTGCAGTGGCAGATGACCCCCCTACAGCAATCCCCAGAAGATACAACAGGAGATACATTAGAAAGACCTGGGGCAGAGGCACGGGATCCGGCCTAATCTAGCCTTCCATTGCGAGTCTGAGTCAGACTCTAATTCAAATTCTAAATAAAGCAATCAAGTGCCCTAGCCGCCCCATCTGCGGTGGCGTCTTCTGCTGAAGGGTAGAAGCTGAGCCAGCGAATGTAAAGTAAAGTAAAGTAAAAGCTAACGGGCGATTTAGGACTTGGCACAATGGTCTTCAGTCGATGGCGAAAGTTGGGTCGAGACCTGGGTACGCTGACTGGTTGGGTCGCAGTGGGCGGCGTGGCGATCGCCACGGTAGCCTGCGGTAAACCTGTTGAACCCGTCGCCCAGGCTCAAGCCGAGCGCGATGCCGGGCCAGCGGTAGTCGATGTGGCCGTGGCCGCTGCCGCCGAAGATAGCAGTCGGGTTTATACCGGCACCACGCGCCCGGTGCGCCAGGTGTCGCTGCGCTCCCAGGCCGAAGGTCATCTGCTCGCCCTCTCCCTCGATGTTGGTGACGCCGTCGCCCAGGGGCAACTCGTCGGCACCCTAGACGATGTGATCTTGCAGACTGCTGTTGGTGAGGCCCAGGCCGAGCTAGCCGCCCGCGAGTTTGAGGTAGCCCAGGCCGAGGCTGAGTTAGCTGACATTCGCACCGCCATTGAAGAGGCGCGGGTAAGGCTACAGCAGGCCAGGAATGATGCCCAACGCCTTGAGACCTTAGCGAGCCAGGGGGCCGTATCTACCCAGGTCGCCGAGCAGGCTCAGACCACATTAGTCACAGCAGACCAGGCGTTGCAATCGTCCCAAGCCCAGGTGCGCACCCGCCAGCAGGCCATTGCCGCTGCTCAACAGCGGGTCGAGGCCCAGCGGTCAATTTTGCGCGAAACTCAGCAGCGCCTCTCCTTTACCAACCTCACCGCTACCCTCTCCGGGGTGGTGTTAGAACGGTTGGCTGAACCGGGGGATCTGGTGCTACCGGGCGAAGCCGTGCTGTCATTGGGGGACCTGTCGCAGGTGCTGGTAGTGACCGAGGTGGCCGATAGTGCCCTGGGGGAGTTTCAGGTCGGGCAATCGGTGGAGTTGCAAATTGACGCCTTCCCCGGCGAGGCCTTTACCGGGCAGGTAACGCGCATTTCACCTGTGGCAGACAGCGCCTCACGGCTGCTGCCCGTCGAGATTACGATCGCTAACCCCGGTAGTCGAGTCGGCAGCGGCCTGCTAGCTCGGGTAACCAGCAGTGGCAGCCAGTCTGAGGCGGTAGTTATCCCCGAAGGTGCCCTGGGTAACGGCGATTCAGGGGCCAACCAGGTGTTTGTCGTCACTCAAACAGACGGTCAAGCAGTGGTTGAAGCCCGCCGGGTGCAGGTGGGCGATCGCACCGATGGTCAGGTGACCTTAATCGCCGGCATGAGCCCGGGGGAACAGTATGTTGTGCGCAGTAGCCAGCCCCTCAAAACGGGTCAGTCGGTCGAGCTCAGTTTGACCTCCGAAGGGTAGATGGGTGGATGTGCAGATGGGTGGATGGGTACCCACAACCCCCTCCTTATCCCCCTCAACTCCTTCTCCTCAACTCCTTCTCCTCACCCTCTCCTCCAATGACCACTCCCTCCTCTTTCCCCAACCATCGCTTTAGCATTAGCAGTCTGGCCATTCGGCGGCACATTGGCACCCTGATGTTGACCTTGACCGTCTTTGTAATGGGGTTCTTTATTACCTCGCAGCTACCAGTCGATCTGCTGCCTTCGATTACCTACCCTCGCATCGGGCTGCGCGGTGACGCACCGGGGCTGTCGCCAGAGGTGGCGGTAGACGAGATTACCCGCCCCTTAGAAGAGGCCCTGGCCGCTACCGAGGGGGTAGTCCAGATCTTTTCTCAAACCCGCGAAGGACGCATCAGCATTGACCTATTTTTTGAGCCCGGTGGCGACATCGACCAGGCTCTCAACGACGCCACCGCTACCCTCAACCGCGCCCGCAGTACCCTGCCCGATGCCATCGATACCCCGCGACTGTTTAAGTTTGACCCCTCCCAACTGCCGGTTTACGAAATGGCGCTGACCTCCGACAGTCTCAGCCTGCAAGATCTGCGCATCTTTGCTGACGAAGAATTGGGACGGGAGCTGCAGCAGGTACCTGGCGTCGCCAATACCGATGTATCGGGCGGTGTCAACGAGCAGGTACAGGTGAATGTTGACCTGCGCCGTCTCCAGGCGGCTGGCATCGATGTGGCCGATGTCATTGATGCCCTTAGCGATCGCAACCAGGATTTCTCCGGCGGTCGCCTTCGCGGTGGCCAGACTGAGACCTTGACCCGGTTAGTGGGTCGCTTTGACTCCGCCGAGGAAATCCGCCATCTCCCCATTACCGTACCCGGCACCAATCCGCCTCAGCATGTGGATCTACGGGATGTAGCCACGGTGATTGATGGCACGGAAGAACAGCGCGTCTTCGTCAACCTCAATGGCCAACCTGCAGTCAAAGTCAGTGTTCAAAAGCAGCCCAGCGCCAACACCATTGAGGTGGTAGATGGGGTCAAAGCCAAGCTAGCGGAGATGATCCGGGTGGGTCAAATGCCCGAGGGCATGGAGATGACGGCCACCCTTGATGAGTCGCGCTTTATCCGCAACTCCATTCGCAATGTGGCCGTGGCGGGGCTGACCGGGGCCACCCTGGCAGGCATCTCGGTGCTGCTATTTTTAGGATCGCTGCGACAGACCTTGATTATTGTCACGGCGATTCCCCTAGCGACGTTGACGGCCCTGGTATTGATGGGGCTATTTGGTTTATCGCTCAACGTATTTAGCTTGGGGGGCCTAGCTCTGGGTGTCGGCATCGTGGTGGATAACTCTATTGTGATGCTAGAAAACATGGCCAAACGGGCTGAGGAGATGGAGATATCTCGTCAGACAGAAGACTACAGCATTCGAGAGGCGATATTCCAGGCCGAAGCCAGCAGCCAAGAACTGGAGAGCGCGCTGCTGGCCTCTACGACCACTAACCTGGTCGCGGTGTTGCCCTTTTTGCTCATTGGCGGCTTCATCTCGCTGATTTTTAACGAACTGATTCTGACCGTCAGCTTTGCGATCGCCGCCTCGCTAGTGGTGGGGCTAACGGTGGTACCGACTCTGGCCTCGCGGCTGATCATGGGGCGCAGCTCACGCTCCCTGCAAAACTGGGTCGTCTTTCGCTGGTTTAACAATCGGCTGGAGGGGGTGACACTGGGCTACGGGCAGCTGCTGAGCCTTGTGCTACAGCGACAGCTGGTGGTGATTTTGGTGGCGCTGCTGGTGTTTGGCGGCAGCAGCTACTTAATGCTGGGCCAAATTCCCCAGGAGATCTTACCCACCATCAGCACTGGCCAGGCCAGCGTTAGTGCCCGCTTTCCGGCCGGGACGACCGTAGAGGCCAATCAGCGAGTCATGGCGGCCATTGACGAACAGCTGCTGGCCCAGCCCGAAACCGAGTATGTGTTTACCACCGCTGGAGGCTCGCTGTTTGGCTCTAGCACCAGCGCAAATACCCTGCGCGGTAGCAGCACGATCACGCTCAAGCCAGGCACCGATACCGGGGCTTTTGTAGAGCGCATGAGCGCCAAATTGAACCAGCTCCCCGTCGTCGATACTCGCATTAGCATTCGGCCTGAGTCGGTGCGCGGCCTAATTGTGAGCAATTCTCCAGTGCGTTCAGATATCGATCTAGGGCTCCAGGGCGCAGATACCGAAGCATTGCTACAGGCGGGGCGACAGGTACTGGCAGCCCTAGGTGAACAGGCGACCTTAGCCCGCTACCGCCCCGATGGTGAAACACCCCAAGACGAGATGCGCATTTTGCCCGACTGGGTCAGGGCCGAAGACCTGGGCCTGTCGGCAGTGGACATTGGCACTACGCTACAAACGGCCCTCAATGGCTCGGTGCCGACTCAGCTCCAACGGGGCAACCGTCTGGTGGATGTCAAGGTGCAGCTTGCCCCCGGCAGCGTGCAGCGATCGACGCAGCTGCTCGATATTCCCCTGTTTACCGAGGGGGGAGATCTGATTCAGCTGGGCGATATTGCTCGCCTGGGGCGGGGGCCTGCACCGGGCGAGATTCAGCGAATTAATCGGCGAGAGGTGTTTTTGATTGCTGGCGACCTAACTGAGGGCGCTAGCCTGGGCGAGGCACTGGCTGAGGCCGACGCGATCATAGCAGGGCTTGAGCTACCTCTAGGAATTACCCAGCTGCCTAGCTCTACTGCGGCCACTAACCGTGAGCTACAGGCCTCTCTAGCGGTGCTGGGTGCGCTGGCGGCCTTTTTGGTGTTTGTGGTGATGGCGGTGCAGTACAACTCACTTATCGACCCACTGGTGATTATGCTGACGGTACCCTTGGCATTAGCGGGGGGCATTTTAGGGCTGTACGTCACCCAGACGGCGATCGGGGCCACCGTGGTGGTAGGCGCCGTGCTACTGGTAGGCATTGTGGTCAACAACGCCATCATTATGGTGGAGTTGGCCAACCAAATTTATCAGGCCACCGGCTGTTCTCGTCGTGAGGCCATACTACAGGCAGCACCTCGGCGTCTGCGACCAATTTTGATGACGACGTTTACCACTGTGCTGGGTCTGTTTCCCCTAGCCCTGGGCGTCGGTGAGGGGTCAGAGTTTTTGCAGCCCCTGGGCGTGGTCGTGTTTTCGGGGCTGTCGCTGGCCACGGTGCTGACGCTATTTATTATTCCGTGCTTTTACACGCTGCTGCACGGCGGTTTTGGCCCTGGGAATCAGCGCTCTAAGAGCGTGATGGGCAACATGGCTGAGCCCCTAGACGCTCCCGAAGTTTTGCCCCAGTAGCGATGGCCTTAGAGGTCAGGCGCTAGAGCATCGGTACAGTATCAGTAGATCAAAAAGATTATCCAGTAGCGGGTAGGAAAATAGCTTGGATGAGCGGGAAACGGCGCTCAACAGCATGGCAGAGGAATTCCAGCATCGTTTTCAAAGGAAATCGCTCTTGGTAGACCCGTCGTCCACCTCGACGCCCCACGCTGAGCTGAGTCCACAACAGCCAAATCCAGAGATTCACGAGCAGAAACGCCACCACCACAAATAACAGACGCACCCCAGGATGCTTGGTGGTGGTGCGAATCCGGCATTGATTCTTCACCCGATAACTGGTCTCAATGCCCCAGCCATAATGCCCCCATAAATCGGTCGTCGCCTCAGTATCCGAAGATCAGTCTGGCGGATTTACAGCGATTGATTGAAACGATCGCCAAAATTAAGGCAACCCAATCGCCTTCGGAGGACGCTTTACCATGCCCGAGCGATACGAGCCCCCCCGCCTACCTGCCCGCTGAATCAGAGCTTGTGGGCACGCCTCCCGCAACCGAACCGTCAACGCCTGATTTGTGTGGTCAGTCAGATGTTGTCACAGCACCTGAGTGCCCAATTCAGGCAGGAGGTGCCGCATGAATCCTCCCATTAGCCTCGGTTTCGTCGGGCTTTCAGACAAGCTTCAGTCCCAGCTGCAAAATCGCGTCAACTTCGGGCTCTTGACCACTTTTAGTGATCCATCTAGGGAGAGCCATAGACAATAGGAGGATCCACTCTCGCTTGTGCTAAGCCTATGGACCTCATCTCGCATCTACTCCCCAGCCAAACTGAATTGAGCTTGCAGCACTGGGATTTGGATACGGCTCAAAGCCATGGCCCTAGCTTTAGGGGGTGCCGCTGGGGCGGGTAACAACTCAATGCGGGACATGGCTGTCGTTAGCTGTGGTCAAAAACCAGCTTGTTTTAGCAGCTCATTGCCCCAAGCTGCCACGGCATTAGCTAACGGTGATACGGGTTCTGCTCGATAGTCGAGCTTCAGGTCATAGCCAAACTTGTCGTAGATCTCGTTTAGCAATCCCTGCAGGTCAACTGTAGGCTCTAAGTCGTCCTCGCGCAGCGGCAGCGCAAACGCTGGAATCGTATTCTGCACGCTAAAGGCATAGAGACTTGCGATCGGTCTTTGCTCGCTACGGCTGACCAAAATGCAATAGTCGCTCTGCCCCGCTGCCCCAAATATTGCCATTGGCTCATAGGCCCGCAGCAAATCAATTTCGACAAAATGAGTTGCGCTGCTGAGCACCTGCTCTCGCTTGTTTTCGTAGGGCTGTCGTCCTCTTCCCGATCGCTTGTTAATTGGCGACAGCAACTCGACTGCCGTCACTACCTCCCGAGTAGCTACTTCTCGAACTTCTAAATACCCCTGCCGAACGGTTAACGGCATTGGCACTCTTACCTGAATTGGCTGGGGTGGTGGGGCCACGGCCACAGTGGTTGGCTGCATCTCGGCCTGCGGCTTAGCCCTTTGAATGGCCCCATCGGGAATGCCCACCAGCAGCGCCTGATCGCCACTGGTTTCGTACATGCGTACTTCTACCGAAACCGAATACTTGGGTCGCAACTGCGGGCCTAGCGCCTCGGCTAGAGCGGCAATTAGTAGCAGGTGAACCCCCGGCCAAATCTCCGGGTGCTCCAGATAAGGATCCATCCCAGGAAAGGGAGAAGCCCACTTAACGTCCTCTAGACGGGCGCTATCTCTTAGATTGTAGGCCTCACCTTTTGAGTCTATGTCTGCTTGCTAAAAGAAAATCCCTGGATTCTTCACGAATCCAGGGATCTCTGAGGCTCGCTTAGGGACTTGTGTTGAAAGGAGGTACCAGCCAGGGTGGATGCTCCCCTGTAGATTCCCGCCTGAGGCCGCTGGCCTCGCTACGCGAACGCGGGCATAACGCCGATAATACCCTATTTGTTGGCTTATCCCTTAGAACCAGCTAAACACGGACTACCTCAGCGGTTTTTAGTAGTCAAAGTCGCCGCCCATGCCAGCGCCAGCGCCCGCTGCGGGGGCCTTGGGCTCGGGCTTGTCAACCACAATGCACTCGGTGGTCAACACCATTGAGGCGATCGAAGCCGCGTTTTGCAGGCCAGAGCGGGTGACCTTGGCGGGGTCTACAATCCCAGCGGCATACATATCGACAAACTGGTTGGTGGCCGCGTCATAGCCAATGGTGAAGTCCTTTTCCTTCACCTGCTCGACGATGACAGCTCCATTGACGCCCGCATTCTCGGCAATGCGGCTGAGGGGGGCGGTCAGGGCGCGGGTGACAATCTCCGCCCCCAGCAGCTCTTCGCCAGAGAGGTTGGCATGGGCCCAGTCGGCCAATTGAGGTGCCAGGTGGGCCAGGGTGGTGCCGCCGCCGGGGACGATGCCCTCTTCCACCGCTGCTTTGGTGGCGTTGATGGCGTCTTCGAGGCGCAGCTTGCGATCTTTCATTTCGGTTTCGGTAGCCGCCCCGACTTTGATCACGGCCACGCCACCGGAGAGCTTGGCCAGCCGCTCTTGCAGCTTTTCTTTGTCGTAGGTGGAGTCAGTTTCGTCGATCTGACGACGGATCTGTTCGCAGCGGGCCTTGACCTGCTGCTCGTTGCCTTCGGCGACGATGGTGGTGGTGTCTTTGGTGATGGTGAGGCGGCGGGCCTGGCCGAGCATGTCCACAGTTGTGTTATCCAGCTTCAGGCCGGTGTCTTCGCTGATCACCTGGCCACCAGTGAGCACGGCGATGTCTTCCAGCATGGCCTTGCGGCGATCGCCGAACCCAGGCGCTTTTACCGCCGCCACATTCAGCACGCCGCGCATGCGGTTGACTACCAGGGTGGCCAGGGCTTCTTTTTCGATGTCTTCGGCAATGATCATCAGGGGCTTGCCGGAGCGGGCCACCTGCTCTAGCACGGGCACCAGATCCTGCACCAGGGCAATTTTCTTGTCGGTGAGCAGAATGTAGGGGTCTTCGAGCACCGCTTCCATGCGCTCGGTGTCAGTGACAAAGTAGGGCGACAGGTAGCCCTTGTCAAAGCGCATCCCTTCGGTGACCTCCAGTTCGGTGGTCATGGATTTGCCCTCTTCTAGGGAAATGACGCCCTCGCGGCCCACTTTATCCATAGCGTCGGCGATCATCTGGCCGACTTCGTCGTCGTTGCCAGCGGAGATGGAGCCGACCTGGGCAATGGATTTGGAATCGCCGACGGGGCGGGCCTGCTCGGCAATTTTTTCGACCAGAAACGCGGTGGCCTTGTCGATGCCGCGCTTGAGGGAAATGGCGTTGGCCCCAGCGGCGACGTTGCGCAGGCCTTCTTTAACGATCGCATGGCCGAGCACCGTAGCGGTGGTGGTGCCGTCGCCAGCGGCGTCGTTAGTTTTAGAGGCCGCCTGGCGCAGCAGGGAGACGGCGGTATTTTCAATATGATCTTCGAGCTCAATTTCTTTAGCGATGGTGATGCCGTCGTTGATGATCTGGGGAGCACCGAACTTCTTTTCGAGCACCACGTTGCGGCCCTTGGGGCCAAGGGTGACGGCGACGGCTTCGGCCAGCATGTCGAAGCCGCGCTCTAGGGCGCGACGGGCATCTTCGTTGTAGGTAATGGTTTTAGCCATAGGAAAAATTCTCCTCGCAAGGTGAAGTGTCTAAACTACGTTGTGTTTGAGAGTGGGTGTCGGCTGCGCCGACACCCACCGAGCTTGAGCTAAACGGATGTCTCGAATGGATGAGACATTGCTAGGCAAGGGTTTTCGCGTGGTGCATTGCTGGGCGTTGGCGGAGCCTCGTCTTAGCGTTATGCACTCTACGGGTGGGTTGCGATTGCCGAAGTGAATGGTGGGCAATGCCCACCCTACGGAGCAGAGGTTGGCGGGAGAGAGCCAAAATCGCAAATCCAAAGTTCAAAATTGCCTAGCCCAGGGCGGCCAGCACATCGGTCTCGCGCAGCAGCACGTAGTCGTCGCTGCCAAGCTTGATGTCGGTGCCAGCGTACTTGGAGTAGAGCACTTTGTCGCCGACCTTAACTTCCATGGTTTGGAACGAGCCATCGTCGTTGCGTTTGCCGGGGCCAACCTGCACCACTTCCCCCACCTGGGGCTTTTCTTTAGCCGTGTCGGGCAGCAAAATGCCGCCAGCGGTTTTTTCTTCGGCTTCGCTAACTTTGACCAAAATGCGATCGCCCAGGGGTTTAACAGTAGACACGCTCAGGGTAACTGCGGCCATGACGTACCTCCAAATGGTTAAGCAATAGATGTTGTCGATAGACAGGATGCTTTAGCACTCTCGCATCCTGAGTGCTAATTTAGCCGCCCAAAAGTGCTCTAGACAATTCTCTATCAGGTGCGGTTTGCCGAACTTTTTTGGGCAAACTTTCACACTCCTTGCCCACCTCCTACCGCAGCCCATCTCCTACCGCAGCCCATCTCCTACCGAACCCACCTACCCCATCCATTCTCCAAATACAATCGACTGGGCCGCTTTGCCAATGCGACCGAGATCTTCGTCCAGCATGGGTGGCCAAGAGACCCCGGCCTTTTTACCCTGGGTGTAGAGTTGGCGGCTTTCGTAGGCCAGAATGAACAGGGCCTGGGTGAGGGTGCGATCGAGGGTGGGCTCGTTCTTTAAGCCTTCAAACAGTACTTTGAGCGCGAGCAATAGGGAGGTGACCTGCCCGGGCACAGGCGGCTTACCCTGACGTAGGCAGGCAATGAAGGTATCGGGCAAATCTTCTCGGGTGCCCAGGGTCTGGCGCACCACGAACTCACGAGCGGTTTGAAAATCCATAGAGATAACGGTAGCCGTATAGGGTGGGTCTAGCTCCGCGTGTGCCAGCCTGGCGTCAGGATGCTGATGGTGGGAACTGGTGCCAGGCTTGACCTAGTTTATCGCCTGGGCGAGGTTCCAGATACGATCAGACTGTATTTGGGCGCTGAACTGAGCCCATAGCTTTACCGTAGCGAGCGCTCTCCTCCGTACTTACCCCCAGTTACAGGCTGTGTGCAACCGGGCAATCTGAGCATGAACAGCCTCAGCCCACACTTACCCTGTTAAGTATGTCTATTTCCTCTCTGCAGACTATTCCCTTTGTAGATTTGACCTGGCAACATGCGCCTCTTGAAGAGGCCATTGGCAGAGTAATTAGCGCTGTCATCACCCAGGGTGATTTTGTGCTGGGCCAAGCCTTGAGAGACTTTGAAGCCAATTTTGCGGCCGCCTGCGGCACCTCGTTTGGGGTCGGCGTAGGCTGCGGCACCGATGCGATCGCCCTGGGGCTGGTCGCCTGCGGTATTGCCCCAGGCGACGAGGTGATTTTACCCGCCAATACCTTTGTGGCCACCCTGATCGGGGTGCTGCGCACCGGGGCTACCCCGGTATTAGTGGACTGCGATCGCGCTACCGCCCTGATCGATCTGACCGCCGCCAAGCGAGCCATTACCCCTCGCACCCGCGCGATTGTGCCGGTGCACCTCTACGGCCAACTGGTGTCGCCCCAGGGGCTGATCGACTTAGCCGATCGCCACCAGCTAATTATTTTCGAAGATGCCGCCCAGGCCCACCTGGCTGAGCGCGAGGGTTATACCGCAGGCTCTATTGGTCTCGGTGCGGCCTTTAGTTTTTACCCCAGCAAAAATCTGGGTGCCCTGGGTGACGGCGGTATGTTTGTCACGCGCAATGCAGTGGTAGCCAACACAGCGCGATCGCTGCGTAACTACGGGGCGGCCAGTAAGTACTGCCACACCGAGCCCCAGGGCACTAACAGCCGCCTAGACACCTTGCAAGCCGCTGTTCTCAATGTCAAGCTGCCCCATCTATCCCTTTGGAATCAGACGCGTTACGCCCTGGCTGAGCACTATGATCGCAGACTGGCTCCCCTGGCCGAACACGGCATTATCCCCATCCAAAACGAGGCTGGCCCTGGCCATATCTACCACCTCTACGTGGTTCGCATCACCGAAACCTGCCCCAGCAGCCGCGCCAATATCCAGGCTCAACTTACTGCTGCTGGGGTACAAACCGGCGTTCACTACCCCATTCCCTGCCACCTACAGCCGGCCTTTCGCGCCCTCGGCCATGGCCTCGGCAGTTTGCCCCAAGCCGAGGCCCTCAGCCAGGAAATTCTCTCGCTGCCCATGTATCCGGGGATGACGCTGGAACAGGCCGATTATGTCGTAGACGCTATGGTAGAAGCAATCATGGCCAGACCACCCGTCCGCCGATTGCAAGGCGTAAACAGTTAATCCGGGGCAAGGGCGAAGTCACGTTACCCCACCTCCTTACCCTCCCACCTCCTTACCCTCCCATGCCTTCTCGCCGCCATCTCTCTACAACCTGGGTCATCGCCGCGCTGCTAGCGATTCTCTACGGGCCGCTGCTAGTGCACTGGGTCGATGGCTGGCTGCACAAATCTATCAGCATTCAGCACGAGTACTTTAGTCACGGGCTGTTGGGTCTGCCCTTCGCGGCCTACATAGCCTGGGACAAGCGACAACCATGGCACTCGCTACCCGATCGCTGTCATCCCCTGGGGCTGGGGTTGGTAGGGTTGGCCTGTTTGATGTACCTCACCCGCCTACCCGACTGGATGAATCTATCGTTGCCCGTAATGCTGGCAGGGCTGTGTCTGAGCCTAAAATCTACAGCAGGGCTAAGGTTGCAGGCGATGCCGCTGATTTTAGTCGCTCTGGCGACGCCAAATCAGCTACCTTACCTGATTGAGCCTTATATTCTGCCACTACAGCAGTTGATTGCCTCGGTCGCCGGGTTTTTGTTGGTTCAGATTGGGGTGCCCGTCACGGTCGAGAGCATTTACCTGTTCGTCAATGGCCAAACGGTGGAGGTGGCGCCCCACTGCGCTGGGCTGAAAATGTTGTTTACCAGCCTCTATGTGGCTCTCATGCTGGTCTATTGGACTGGAGCCTATAGATCGCGGTTGAGAAGCAGTCTCTTTTTGATCGGTACGGTGGCTATTAGCGTAGTGGGCAACATTCTGCGCAATGCTCTGCTGAGCTATTTCCACGGTATGGGGCAAGACGGTGCCTTTGAATGGCTGCATGAAAGCTGGGGTGGCGATCTCTACTCGGCTCTCATGCTGCTCAGCATTATTTTGCTGCTCAGGCTGATTCAAGCCAGAGTACCCGTCAGCTTAACGTTGGCGGTACAGTCGCCATCGTCAATGGTCTAACCCTATTGTTATTTAGCGCGATCGCCTGCCATGATTACCCAGCCCAGCCCTTCTCGCTCTAGCCTGCTCCCCCGCCGCTGGGTCAACCTGCTCCTGGTGGTGGTGCTGACCACGCTAGCCGGCGTCGCCATGTTGCCTGCCTATGTCAACGGTCAATGGCCCTGGGCGCACACCCCCCAGGTGGCGCAACTCGACCAGCTGCGGGCCTTGCAACAAGACGGGTTGGCCCTACCCGGTTGGCAGTTGACCACGGCTGAACCCATCACGGTCAATCGCCAAACCTGGGTCCTGGGTGAATATAGCTCTCTCTCTGCGAACACCCCAGAGCAGCGGTTTGCTCTGCTGCTATATCCCCAGCCCTGGCACAACAACCAGCCCCAGCTCGAATGGCTCGACCTCGCCGGTGCCCAAAACTGGCGAATCGATTCACGCCAGGGGCTCAAGGTCGCTCCAACGGCGAAATCTGGGGCCGTGCAGGCAAGATTCTTTCGGGCCTGGGGCGATCGCCAGAGCTTTGCGGTAGTGCAGTGGTACGCCCTGCCGGGGGGAGGTCATCCCTCGCCGGGGCAATGGTTTTGGGCCGACCAGTGGTCGCAGCTTACCCAGCGAACCCTGACGCCCTGGGTGGCCGTGAGCCTGCTGTTGCCGATGGAGCCGCTCGATGCGATCGCCGATTCCCAACCCTTGGCGATCGAGCTCACCGAATTGATTCAACAGCAGTTGACCACTACCGTGCTGAAGAACACCAAGCCCTAAAAACAAACGCCTGCCCCGGTCGTCAGGGCAGGCTGCTATTGCTCTATATGTCGTCTTGTCCTACATTCCCCATCAGCCAGGGGATCAAGCATCAGGCGAGAAGGCTTCCTGATTAAGGGCGGTATGTTGATGGTACTCATACCCACAGTTTTTGCAGCGCTGCTGTTGAAATTTGACCGGGTCATAGGAGGCTCGCTCATCGTTTAGAACTACGACATACCCCTTGCCCCTGGGGCATTTCAAAAACATGGGCCCATCGGTATCACCGTCTTGAGGCGGTAGGCCAACCTTTTCGGTCAGGTATTCACTCAGATACGCTCGCTTAGAGTCTGTGGGCAGCTCACTCTCGTCGACATCGGTATAGAAGTAGTCAATAAACTCTAGCCATTCCAGCAGTTGTTCATCACTTTCGGCCTGCTGCCAAATTTGGGAGATCTGAGCGATCTGCTGATCGGGGTCCATATCTGGACTCGTCATCAACAGATAATAGCTCCACACCTGTCCTTTTTGTTCTGGATTGAGGTGGGCAAGAAATTGTTGATCCAGAGTCGGATTTTTCATGGTGTTTTACGAACGTTTTACGTTCTTACGATAGTGCTTGATATGACCAAGATATCAGACCATTTCAACATACTGACCGGTGTGTTAGGAAACAACCTATCTACCATGAATTTCGGATGATTTTGAAATAGTCTGATTCGGTTCGACATGATATCTCAAGACTTGGAGCGAGCACCTCCTTCATAGAGGCTGAAGAAGTGCTCTTTAAGACGTTTTAGGGCTCTAGATTCACGCTTTCGTAGCGCTTGTACAGTCGGAGCCTGCTTGTCTTCGCCTTCGGCAATATACTTATAATGCTGACGAATTTGTTCGTAGGTTTTACGCTGCAAAAACTTCATGCGAATGAGCGATTGTTCCTCTCTCGAAAGCTTATTCAGAGCTTTCTCCAGGAATTCTAGCTGCTCAATCAATTCTGACTCAATCAGTGGACTTCTCGAATGTTGCGCTAGCGTCGTCAGCCGTTCTGCTTTACGCTCCTCTTTGATTGTGACGTCAACTTTAGTTCTGAGAATATTCAGACAAACCTGACGTAGCCAAGACTCAGGCTTTCTGATGGGCTGATTGTGCTTGTGAATATATTCAATCCCCCGCTTAATGCCCTCGATAATGACCTCGTCGAGATCAACATGGGGAATGTGCCACTGGCGAACGAAACAAATTAAGAATTTATACAGCGACGTTCCCTTGAACTCATCCGGCATCAATAGATAACTAACTGCTGCAACAAACTCATCGACCAGCTTGTTGTGACCAGACTGCTGTGGGTTCTGGTTAGCGGTAGGCATAGCGTAGTCCTCGCTGCTGGGTGTGGGGCGGGCTAATGGTAGAAAACATGTATCGGTCGAGATTGATCGGGGTGAGAATGGTGGTGCACTCCAAGGAAAACGGCGGGCTGTGCAGTAGCTCGCACAGGGACGGTTGGGGCGCTATCAGGTCAAGTTGAGCTTGAGCTTGACGCTGCATCAGCCGACCTAGGCGATCAGCTATTCGCTGAATACACCGCCTTGTGCTGGCTAAGAAATCTCTAAACCGCTTAGGATCGGAGATTTCGGCGCGCTGGCGAGTAAACCGCAGCGCGCTGGCAATCCAGCCTCTAGACCGCAGACGAGCCGGGATATCCGCAGCATCTGCGCCTGTGGCAATAAAGTGGGCAATCATGGATCTATGTCCTCGATGAACGTGGCAAAAATCGAACCATCTATGGGGGTAGTCGGCGCAGGTGCCAAAGTGTGACTCAGTTCAGCTATTATTTTTTTACGCCCATAGATGGTCGATAGCATCAACGCTCCTAACCATGGGGCCTAGGCGGGTTCAATCAGCAGGGTATTGCCCTGGCGATCGATGGGCCGAATCGCATCTCCTGCCTTAAAGGTGTAATCGACCAGGGCGGCGCGGGCCGTCCAGTAAACGCCGTTGACGCGCACAACCCATTCCAGGCCGGGAGTCACGACCGAATGAATGGTGCCCTCGCCGGGGTAGAGTTTGCTCGCCAAAACAGCGCTCATAGGCTGATTCAAGCTGGGCATGGTTTACCACCTCCTTGTCTTCTCTTATGAGTTAGTGGCGGCGAGAGAGAATGTGTGACAAGTTGTAGTACGTTGCTCTATAAAAATGCCCGTCCATTGGGGCGGGCAGGCAAAGTAATAATTTTCAGTGCTAGCTAAAGGCTGAGAAGTGGCAAATTTTAATCAGCTGCCACTGGGGTCGGTAGCCAGCACCATCGAGGTGAATGCTTGACCAGGCACCAACGATAATCAACAGACCTAGCGCCATGGCACGCATGTAAAAGGCAAAGGCAGACACATAGCCCATAGGGGTTTACTCCTAACGCTTTCAAGCATTAGTCGCGCCCAGCAAGCGAGTGTGACGGTGGCGAAAGGGGCAGCCTACTCGACCACCAGGCGGGAAAGGCTGGTGCCGGGGTAGTAATTACCTAAGATCTGGCTATAGTCGTAACCCTTAGAGGCCAGTTCCATCGCGCCGGTTTGGCTCATGCCGTTGCCGCCGTGGGCCGCCTGCACAATGGCATCGGAAGCCGCATAGAGCGATTCAACGATACCGCCGTCGTAGCTGATAAATTCGCCTGTGGTAGCCGTTACGGCCGCTTGGGTCGTGTTGGTTTCTTTGGCAATGCCTAGGTAAGCCTGGTAGCGCTGGGTATTGTCAAGGTCATAGGCCCGCTGAGCATGGCGCACATGGTGTACCAGAGCATAGGAGCGGGCTGCAACAGCCTGGGCTTTAAGCGCCTCCAGCGGCCAGTTTACATACATTTCGCTGCCGACAACACTGCTGAGGTAGTCGTGCATGAGCACAAAGTTAACCGCCATTAGGCCAGAGCCGTCGGTCAGCAGTAGCACTCGACCTTTGTACCAGCTGTCGCCAACATAGACATAGCCACCTTCACCGGGCTCTAGCCAAACGGTGTCGGAGAGGGTACAGCCACCGCCACCGGCCATACCTGAGCCTCGCGGGCTGAGCACCAGGCTTTTTTGGGCGGGCAAATTGCAGTGGTTTTGGCCACTCAGATCCATCAAGTAACCATCGACAGAGGTGGCGACCTCAAGACTGGCGGCGTTTTTTGCGATCGCGACCCGCATCTCCAAATTGGTATCAATCGTCTTGCCAGGATCAAAAGCACTAGCCGCTGCTCGAGGAGTTGGCGGGGCTGCGGGCTGCGGTACCGATCGACTAGGGCCAGCAGCCACTGCCGGTTGAGCACTAGCAACGGTCGGCTGACCAGCGGCAGCTGCTGTCTTGGTAGCAGCCTCAGGAGCAGCATTGGCGACCTCAGCATCAGCGGGTACGGCGGTCTGTACCAGCACCCTTCGCGCCCGGTATAAATCAACAATTGACTGCCGCACCATGCCCGTGGTCTGCCACAAGTCAGACCCTAGTACCGTGGCCTGATCGGCATTGCGGCCCCAAGGAGACGAGACCTGCACGAGTACCAAGCTGGCAAAGGCCAGACCGCCAAAAGCTTTGAGCCGCGCATTGTTAACCTCTGCGGCCCAGGGCAGCGATCGCGGCGAGCCGATCTTCGACCATCGCAATGTCGGTAGCTTAAGCGGCTTGAGCCGAACAGATTTAAGTCGCACCGGCCTCAGCTTTGGCAGCCGAGCGTGCCAGAGATTTCTCATGGTGGTTTAACCCAATACCCATTCGTCACAGTCAAGAAGCATAGACAGGCACCACTTCTTATTTAAGGATACAAGTTAAAAAATGCTTCAGTTAGGACACATTCGTAACATATATCCAAAGGACTAGGTTACTACAACTAGCCAATTCCCGTACTGGCAGATGATCCCATGCTCTGGAGCCCAGTATGTTGCCAAGCACCGTCTGCCTTGAGATCCACGGCATCAGAAGGTTGTGCATTCATAGTGGCTGTAGTTATGGCTGCCCTTACTCGCCTGGGTCACCTGGGTGCAGCCGTATCCGCTCAGGTCTGAGTCAGTATGGAGAAACCACAAATCGAAGGGCCGGGGCAGCGTTGAGAGCAGGTCAGCCAGCTTTTCCGGAGGAGGAACAACAGGGTTGCTGGGTAAAGACCAAATGAAAAATTGGGGAGGTACCAGCCAGCCGCTCTCTGGGGTGTCTGGGTCGAAATGGCGTTGGATCTCCCAGCCGATACTCAGCAACTCCAGGCCAATTACCGTAGGTTTTGTTTCAATCACAGCTGGAAAGCCGACCAGCGCCGGGTGGATCGACTCAGTCTGGATGGTGCGCACAAAGTCAGCCGGCTCGTAGTACTTGGCGAAGGCTAGATTGCTCACGACAAATAGAGCACTCGCTAGGCCAGCGATCCAGAGCCCCTGTACACTGCGCCATCCCGCGATTTGCCGTTTTGTAACGGGAAGGGTAGCTGTTTGCTGCGGCCCGTTGGGCTCTGGCCAGTAGACGGCTAATAGCCCCCCCAGCAGCACCATAACGCCTGGATAAAAGACAAAGTTATAGCGGTGGCCGCGGGTAATGTCCATGGCCAAGCCATAGCTCACCGCAAAAAATAGGGCGATCGCCGCCAGCACAAACCCACCCATAATGAACAGACCAAACCGACCCGAGGCTGACTGACAAACCAAGCGCCTAGCCTGAAATAGCCGTAACCCTGTCCACAGCAGCAGTGGCAGCATGAGTAACACTGACAGCACAACGGCCCCGATACCGATTACACCCTGGGCGTGGGTAATTGGGGTCATCAGCATAAAGATCAGCCCGGCAAGTGTTTGACCAATAGGATCCAGCCATCGCATCGGCTGGCTTAGGTCAATGGCTAAATTCGAGGCCTGGCTGCTGCCGTAGAAATTGAGTAGCACTGGGAACCAAACTACGCAGCCCGCCAATGTGCCTAGCATGACCCAGTACAGCCGTTGCCATTGGCGTCGCCAGAGATTTTGGAGTTTAGCTCGCCCTTGGTGCCAGGCTAGGGCAGCCAAGACCAGCGCCTGGGCCAGTAGAGCCAGAGCCGTAAAGTAATGGGTCGCAAACGCCAGGGCATTGACCCCCACCCACAACAGCCCAAAAGCTGGTGAAATTGGCGCTGGCAATCCCTCTCCGGCCTCAGCTTGGCGCAAGCTCCAGGCCCCAACCGCAAAACAGGCTAGCCCTAGAGTAACCATCAGAGTGGCCATGCTATAGTGCCGGGCCTCTTGGGCCATAGCCACCCCAAAGGGAGACACCGCCATAAAAGCAGCAGCAAGTTGCCCCGCCAGCACCGAGCGAAACCCCAACCACCCCGCCAGATAAGCGGCGGGTACGGTGACGGCCCCGAGCAGGGCTGGCAAAGCTCGCACCGCCCACGGTGAAGCGAGTCCCTGCACAGGGGGGAAGAGATTCATCCAGAGGTGGGCCAAGACAAAGTAGGCCGGCGGATGGTTGTCTTCCTGCATTAGGTAGTTGATGGTGGAGCCTATGCTTGCCTCTGGGCGCACCCGTAGGGGGGTGAGCAACTGGTCTAACGAAATCACCTGATCGAGGAGCACAGAGTGACTGCTATTGCCCAGGGTAAAGATCGCCGTGGCCACCTCATCCATCCAGAAGGGTTTACTCGTTAAAAATAATAGACGAATGACCAGAGCCAGGCAGAACCACAAGGCTAGCCAGCCAGTCGAAGATGACAGGTACCAAGGTTTGGACAATCGCAAACACTGCCAGACACTTCTAGGGCTGAGAATACTCCCCGGCAACGACCCAGCCGTATCTATCTTAGAACCAGCCGACCCAACCGCGCGGTTGAGCAGTTGATGGCATGGAACATCACAGCATCCTGAATAGCATTAGCTAGGCCCAGTATAGTCAGCTTCCCAAATGCGATCCTAACCTTCAGCGACCGAGTTGAGACCGACAATATCTTCATAGGCGGCGGTGATAATACACATCGACAGTGGAATCGTCACCAATAGACCAATGCCCAGCAGAATAGCGCCGACAACGTTAAGCAAGAACAGCAGTAGCAATAGGCCAAAGAATGAAAACCATTTTTTGGTGATCAGTTTGCGACTGGTTTCCATAGCCTGCCAAAAGTCGGCACTCTTATCGATTACGAGGGGCTGGGCAAACAGATAAGCTACAGCCAAATAAATTCCTGGCAAGATTAGCAGGGCAAAGCCAATAATTGTCAAAATACTTGAAACCAACGCCGTGAGAAAGATGGGCAAAAACTTGCTGAAGCCCTGAAAAAAGTTATTAAAGTCGGTGTCGCGCCCCCGCGCTATCTGGAAGGCAACAAAGTAATAGCCTGCGGTCAAAACCGGAGAGATGATGTTGAAGGCGAGGTTCAAGATGCCTCCACCGGGGGAATCTTCGCCACCTCCAGAACCTATAGGAAAGGGGAGGACAGCAATCACGACCTGGATCAGCACCAGCAACAGGGTGAACAAAATAAAGAGTGGGGCCTTGGCTTTAAAGATCTCCCAGCCACGGCTGAAGTAATCGCCAATCTTAACCTCATAGTCTCGGGCGGTTAAATCAGAACTAAAGCTACTCATCGCCAGTCTCCTAGAGCCACAGAAGGTACCCGTACAATATCGGCTGCGCGTTAAGTGAGTCTAAAGCTGTGGAAAAAATTAACTTTATGTGTCCGCTGCTACGCTTTCTTGCACCAACTTAAGAGACGGGCTCAATCTATCACTGGGCTGCCGTGGTGGTGGGTTACATACCATTGTCCGGCCATGCGTTCAAACCCATTGGTCGCCATCGATCGGGCCTCTAGGCGACGACCACCGCTAATTTGTAGCACATTCTCGATGAGCACCACATAGGCTAGATCGCCACTGGTCTCAACGGTAAGAATATCGATGTCAATTTCGATATAGCTGGTATTTTGAAAAATGCGCTCCCAGGCGTCACGGATGTCAGTCCAGCCCTTGAGGGCGTCGCGACCAGGATGAATGCAGAGACAGCCCATGCCCTTTGACCACACTGCCTCCATCGCCTCCAGGTCTTTTTTCTCAAAAGAGCGGTAGAAAGCCTTATTTGCAGCTAACACCAGTTCGCGATCGCCAGCCATAGGGTCCTCACTGATAAGATACAGGGGCGTTTCCCTGCCTCCCGTCTTGAGCATAGCTAACTCAAGGGGGGGGAACCACCTTCGGCCACAAAGTTGCGCACCCGCATGTTAAAGCTCGAAAATCTCTGTAAGCGCTACGGTTCTAAGTCGGTACTGCAAAATCTTAGCTTAGCCCTCCAGCCGGGAGAAATCTATGGTCTCCTCGGCCCCAATGGTGCTGGCAAGACCACGACCATCAATATCATTTGCGGGTTGCTGAAGGCCGATAGCGGCACGGTAATCATTGGCAACCAGGTCGCCAGCGCGGCGACTAAAGCCTGGGTTGGGGTCATGCCCCAGGGCAATTTGCTCTACGGCAGTCTCACCTGTAGCGACAACCTGTTTTTCTTTGGCCGCCTCTACGGCCTGACTCGCCAAGACTGCCGTCGTCGGGTGGAGGTCTGTCTGGAAGCGGTCAATCTACTCGACCAAAAACATACCCCCGTCGAGCGTCTGAGCGGCGGCATGCAGCGACGTCTGAGCATGGCCGCGTCAATTTTACATCGGCCCAAGCTGGTGATCCTGGATGAGCCCACGACGGGGCTAGACATTGAGGCCCGGCAAGAACTCTGGCAGCTGATTCGCCAGTTTAAGGCGATGGGGGTGACGGTACTGCTGACCTCACACCTGCTGGATGAAGTGGAGCGTTTGTGCCAGCGCATTGGTATTTTGCGGCAGGGCCAGCTGTTGGCAGAAGGCACGCTAGCAGAGCTGCGATCGCAGATTCCCGCCAAGGAGATTGTCACCCTCGAAACCAGCGACCCCCAGGGGGCGATCGCCCGGGGTCAACAGCTCGGCTACACCCACCGTCGCTACGGCGGCGACCTGGCTTTTTGGGTACCCGAGCAGCTCGAACTGAAAGACCTGATCAGCCAGTTCGAGGGCATTCCCCTCGACTCGATCGCTCGACACCCGGTCAGGCTAGAGCATATCTATCTCGAAGTCACTCGACCAACCGAAGCGATCCAAACGCCGATGGCTGATGGTCTAAAACTCTAATATTCAACCTTGGGGCTGACGAGACCGCTCACAGCCGACTAAAGCGCTTGCTGTAGGCCACACACAGCCCGGCTAATAAAAATGCGATCGCAGCGGCCACGGTAATCGCCGCCGGGGTCAACCCCCGATTGCCAAATAACCCCGCTCCCACACTGGCGGCCAGCGCCCCCCCGCTAAAGTAAGTGCCCGTACCCAGCCCGGCCCGCTGGGGGGGCACCATCGCCAGGGCAAAGGGCAGCGTGCCGTTTGACACCAGGCTGAGGGCGGCCCCAAACAGGGCCGCTAGCACCACCCCCATGACTGTACTGGCGATCGCCCCGACTAAAATTGCCAGGCCTGCCAGGGTACCGAGCCCCAGCACCATCGCCCGCCGATTGCCCAGGCGCTGGGCCAACTTTCCTGCCGGAATCGCCGTCAGGGCCAAGGCTACAAACAACGTGCCCAAAACCAGGGGCTGATTGGCCTGGGGCACCTGCTGGGTCAGGGTCGCAGGCAGCGCCATCATCACTAGCCTAAAGCCCAGGCCCACTCCTACGCCAGCGCCAAAGACCAGCCCCAGGCCAGACCAGGGCGTGGAGGCTGAGGCCGTCACCGAGGCCACGTCCCGAGCCTCATCCACAGCCTGCTTGGGCCCCAACCACCGCAACGCCAGGGTTGCCAATACCAGCACTCCAGACCCCAGGCCAAAGGCGACAAACGGCCCCAGACCCAAAATAAATTGCCCCGCCAGCGGCCCCATCGCCCCCGATAGGCCACCCACTAGGGTCAAAATGCTCGCCGCCCGAGGTTGCTGCGTACCAATGGCATAGCGCCCCAGCAGCGACAGTGCCGGGCTGCGAAACACCGCCATCGCCAGGGCCCAGGCTACTAGCAGCAGCGGCAGCCCCCAGCGCAGCAGCGGCCCCTGGCCCCAGATCAACGCTGAAGGCACCACCACAAATAAACCTGCGGCTAGCACAACTCCCAGACTGATAATCGGAAACCGGGTGCCCATCCGGTGCTGCATCTGGTCAGAAAAGGTGCCCATCAGAGGTTCAATCACCATGGCCAGCAGATTTTCTAGCACGAGCAACCCCAACGCTAGCCCCTGGGCAAACCCTAGGGCGGTCAGCAACTGCACCAGGTAGAGGTTATACACCACCCAGAGCAAGGTAATCGCCCCCTGCATCAGGGCCAAGCCCCACACTGGCCCCCAGAAAACAGCGTTGGCCATGGGTGTCCTAGCCATAGATCAATCGCCCCAGATTCAACACCCTGACTGTAGCTCTTCAACTACAATGGCCGCCAGTTTGGCCGCCGCCCCAGCCTCCCCCCGCACCGATCGCAGGTCTTGCCGCATCGTGGCCAAGGTGCTGGGATGCGCTAAATAGTCCACCACCTCGGCTGCCACCGCAGCGGGCTTAAGGGGGCCAATCCGCTCGGGCACCACCTCGCGCTGGGCCCAGATATTGGGCCAGGCAAACAGCTTGCCATCTCTGTAGATTTGCCGTAGCACCAGCCGATTGATGGCTTTGGCTAGGCTATCCCCCACCAGAGGTAGATTAGCCAGCAAACCGGGAATGCCGTCCCAGGCTTTCATCACCTCTAGCTTTTGGGTCGGCAGCAGCACCATCATCGGCACCCCGAGGGAACCCAACTCGGCAGTGTTGGCACCGACGGTGGTGATACAAAACTGCATTTGGCTCATCACATCGTAGGCGGGGTGAACCTGCCATAGCAGTACGTCTATTCCGTTGGGGGTACGCAACCGGGGTAGGGGGGCTGCTGGCTCCATCAATTCTGCCGTAGCGGCCCCTTCAAACAGTTGTATGTCGGGATTTTGGGTCGCATTGGCAAACTGTGCCAACGCCGCCAACGACAGCATGGGCGCCACCGGAATCACAAACTGTGTCTGGGGTCGCAGACGATGCATGGCCTCAGCAACGCCCAGACAAAACGGTAGGCCGACGCTGAGCTTATTCTTTTTGGAGCCAGGCATGAGGCCGATCAGGTCGTGGTTGGGTTTCAGACCCAGGCGATCGCGCACCGTCTGCATCCCCTCGGCATCACTCCGTACATCGGCCATTAGATCGCCAATCACTTGGCATTTCGCCCGATAAGGGGCCGGGGCCGCTTTAACAATCTGGGTGGTCATACAGCCAAATCGATCGATCCAGCGGTGCCAGCGGGCATCCCATTCGGCATAGATCACCGTGCGATAGCCCAGGCGTCTGCCGATGATCACCGGGTAAATCTGGTCACCCCCCAAAAACAGCACCACGCCTTGGGGGTGCCAAGTCCATCGGTCAGCCGTCTGGCCGGTCAACAAAAATGAGAAAAAATGCTCTGGCCCCTGCACCCGATCGACCTCGGGCAGACTGCGGGCCATTTTGGCCTCGCGTCCTGAAGCATTGGCACAGGGCGACAGCACCACTGAAATGCGGGCCTGGGACGAGTCAAGCAAACCGGTCTCTGTCCCTCGCAGGGCTTTGACCACCGGGCGCACCCAGGTTGAAATTTCTCCTGGCCCATTGGAGAGAATCAAAATATCGGTGGAGGCCATAGGCAGCGCCAATCAATACAGATAGTGAGCAACCCTAGGGTGCTGTTCCGTCAGATTACCGCGTTCTCTCTAACTGATGAGCACTGCCCTAAAACAGGGGGCGAGATGGGCTCCCCTGGTGAACACCTGGTGAACACCTGGGCAGAGCCGATGGTTTGAACAGTGTTCAGCCCCGCACTTCACCCACGCGCCGATCGATCGACGATCCGAACTCTCGCCGCTACGTTTTGCAACATGGCGATACGTAACTTAGGCTACAAGTCATTCCTCTCAGGTTTGGGGTTTCTGGCGCGGCAGCTCTCATAGAGGTAGATGGAGCTACCAAATCTCGGCAACTAGAGAATTCTCTGGGAACGATTAAAAGTAACTCAGAGAAAGCCAATGTTCCCCAACAACGCCTTTCTGAGAATGATGATAAGTACCGTTACAATCTGCCCACTTCCCTCAGGATCGTTGTCGGTGCCTGATCCCGGTGCTAACGTCTGAGGCGTGGGTTTGAACGACCTTTCGTTGATGATCTTTCATTGGAGAGAACTACAACTATGCCTCAGACAAACCATTCAGTTGCCTAGGCAGGCTAGGCGATCGCCCCTAGGGTTACCGGCTCCGCGACTGTGCCCATACTCGCTGCCCTCGTTGGGCACAGTCGCGGTTAGTTTGCGCTCAGTCCTCAAGTCGCTCAACCGTTCAGCAGACCGATATTGCCCCTCAGCCTGGATGGCTGGGACTTCACCCCGGTCGGTTTGAGCCCATGCACAGCACTTCATCCCATGGTTGAGAACGCTCTCAACCCAGTTCTATTTCGCTGACTGACCGATTGCAGATTCAGCAGGAGGTATTTTATGGATTTTTACGGTAAAACCGCTCTAGTTACCGGGGCATCTCGCGGCATTGGCCGGGCCATTGCCCACGCCTTAGCCCATCAAGGTATGGGACGCATTTTGCTCGTTGCTCGCGATGCCCAACGCTTAGCCATGGTTGCGGCTGAGGTAGAGCACCTAGGGGCCGAAGCGATCATTCTCCCCGTAGACCTGACTGACCCCATACAGGCCAACGTGGTGATTGCTCGGGCCTGGCAACATTACGGCCCGGTGCATTTGCTGGTCAACTGTGCGGGGGTGGCCTATCAAACCCCGTTTTTACAGGCCAAACTGCCCCAGGTGCAGTCTGAGATTTCGACTAATTTGATTGGGTTGTACACGGTGACTCGGCTCGTGGCCCGCCGTATGGCCGTCCGCCAGGAGGGCTGCATTGTCAACGTCTCTAGCCTCATGGGCAAGGTGGCGGCCCCCACCATGGCGACCTATTCGGCCACTAAGTTTGCGATCGTGGGCTTTACCCAGGCGCTGCGTAGCGAGTTGGCCCCTCACCACGTCCGGGTCGTGGCGCTTTTGCCGTCGCTGACTGACACCGACATGGTGAAGGGGTTTGACTGGTTTCGGGGGGTGCAGCCATCCACCCCAGAGCAGGTGGCCGCCGCCCTGGTGCGTGGGCTCAAGCAGGGCCAGACTGAGATTTTAGTGGGTTGGCAGAGCCATGCAACGGTATGGGCTCAGCGCTTAGCCCCCTGGCTGGTGGAGTCGATGATTCAACTGTTGGCCCCAGGTAAGCCCGTACCACCGCGCCAGCGACCGGTGCGATCGACCTAGTCGATGGTTCGGGGCACTGGGATCTACCACGGTGCCCCTACTGGCTCAATGCCCCTACTAAACAGCCGTGGTAGTGCCAAAAAAGTCGATGCGGTAGTCGGTGATAGTGACTCCGGTGCGGGCCTCGATTTGTTGAATCAGATCTGGAGGCAGCGTTACTTGGATATCAATGATCTCGTTGGTGTCGAGACAGTTGACGTGGCTATGAGAATCGCTCAGGTGGCCGTAGAGGCGACCGTCGGCGCGCTCAACGCATTCGATAATGCCTTGCTCGGAAAGCGCGTCGAGGTTTTGGTAAACCGAGGTATGGCCAATCTCCCGACCCTGCTGGTTGAGGCGATCGTAAATTTCGCGGGCGGAGAGGTGCCCTTGATGCTGCCACAGCAGCTCTAAAATATAACGCCGCTGCCGACTCAGCCGCATGCCGAGCGTCTGGCAACGCTCGATGGCATCGTCCAGAGAGGTGATGGGCTGGTTGAGGGCAACTGATTCATCCATAGCAGGGGAAGTAATTCATACTCAGTACCACTTTAACTTGTTTGCCAGAAACCTGTCTAGAATGACTGAACTGCGATCGCTATTGAGGCTACCGCAATTCAGTATGGGCAGGGCGATCGCCTTAGCCAGACTATTAATAATGCAAGGAAGCCAAGAATTGGGCTGCCGTTGCATCGCTATTGGGCAAGCTTTGACCCGGCAGGTTACTCCCATAGCAGGGGTCTGGTCGCTGATCTCAAGCTGTGTCATCGCTGCTCAATTCTTCTACAGCATGGCTGAGCAGCATTGTATTAAGGGACAGCTACCCTGCGATCGCACTAACAGCATCTCTTTAAATTATTCCTTTAAAGTTATGTTGTGGCGATGAACTCGCCTTAGGCAACTGCCCCAGTGCTGGGTAGACTAGAGCTTAGGTCTTGTAAAGGGACAAGCCAGATGCCAGCTAAACGCGATATACAAACTATTCTAAAAAAAGAATACGGCATCAATAAAAATATCACCCAAGGGCTCAGCTTAGAAGATTGCGAAAATCTTTTGATTTTGCTGGGTCAAAACTCTACCATAGGAAAATTTGTAGAAGTTGTTGTTGAAAAGAACGGTGAGCTATCTCAAAACAATCGTTACTATGGTTTGAAGCGCAGTCAGGCAGAGAAGAAATTTGAGCAACTCCAAGTAGAGAATCAGAAATTAGAAAAATCTATCTTAGATCTAGAAGCATCCAATCAGGCCCTAGTGAATCGTAGAGGAAACTTATCCAAGGAGCAGAGAGAACTTCAAGCTCAAGTTGATCAGCTCAACATCCAGAATCGGGATTTAAGCTTGAAGATGCAGCAGCTAACCACTCAGAATGATGAGTTGAGCGAGGCCAATAATCAGCTCAAGCGAGATAACAAAGAACTCAAGAATATTGTCGATCAAATTCGTCTGCGCTTAGCCCGAGACACTAAAATGCTGTTGCAGTACGAAGATAGTGAACTGCGTAAAGCAATCATTCGTCTATTTCGCTGGACTTTAGGGTAAAGAGGCCAAACTATGGCAGGCACAAGACGAAAGCAGCGCTTGTTCAGTGGCATGAACTATCGCGAAGTTCAGCGCTCTAACACCAACCGCAGAAAAAAACTACACAAGGCTGACCAAGCCTGGCTAAAGGACAATGGCTACAAAAATATTGGCTGGGACAATGTCATTCAGCTTTATCAAAAAATCAATGATATTTTGACTTCCCCTAAGCCCGATGATCCAACCCTCGAAGATCTTTTTCTGAAGGCCGATCAAATTGGTCAAAAATATCAGACGCCTGATGAAATTAAGGCTTTTGAGCAAACGTTACAAGTCGAGGTAGATGCCATCTCTGAACAAATCGACAACCAGTTTCCCGATCAAGACGTCGAAATGATTGACTATAGTGCAGCATCTCGACCTAGGGCAAAACGGAACGCAGCAAAATCTCGAAAAGGATAGTTGCTTAGGTGAGCTATGGCTTCAGGATCTGATCCAACCCTAGAAGATCTCTTCACACGCGCCAATAAAGTAGGCAATCGCCGCTATCACAAACTTACCCAGCAAGATTTTGAGGACTATCGCCGGTTTGACTACTGGCGGTATATCCATGGCGATAGTGAATGTGGCACCACCCCAGACAGTCAGGCTTGGGTCAGGGATAACTCAGAGCACCATTGTCCGATTTGTGGAGAGCGGTTTAGCCGCAGTAACGGGAGAAGTATTGACCATAAGCTACCCCGGGCTCAATATCCGTGGCTGGCGCTCGACTTTAGCAACCTCTGGGTGATTTGCTACCAATGTAATCAGGAGAAGGCTGAGATGCACTGGTATGAGTACGAGCACTATATGTTCACTCGACATCCAAACCGCTATCAAGACGTGGTGTTTGCTCGCCCCAGACACCTGCTCAAACAATTGGGTCAAAAATAAGCCCAAGCAGTCAAAAACTGGAGACCCCGATGGTGCCTGTGCTACGTGCTGGGGCTGAATACCTGACTACTCGTAGATGTAGCCTTGGCTTCAGCCTGTTCTGCGATCGCCTTCAAGCGCTGAATCCGATCTTCGGTTGAAGGGTGGGTCATAAACAGAGTCATCAACCCTACCTTCGAGAGAGGATTGACGATAAACAGCGGCGCAAAAGCCGGGTTGCCGTGGATTGGTACCTTTTGTCGCATTTCTTCCAGGGTTTCGAGCGCCCGCACCAGGGCCAGGGGGTTACCAGTGATTTCGGCAGCCCCAGCGTCGGCGGCATAACTCTTCAGGCGTATTCTTGTCCTGCAGGCGAGGCTTGCACAGCTTCGGGCAAAATCAGCATGGCGTCGCCAAAGGAGTAAAATCGGTAGTCTTGCTGAATGGCTTCTTCGTATAACGTCAGCAGCCGCTCACGTCCGACCAGGGCGCTAACCAGCATCAGCAGGCTCGACCCCGGTAAATGGAAATTGGTGATCAGCCCCTCGATCACTCGATACTGGTAGCCCGGATAAATAAACAGGTTGACTTTGCCCTGGTAGGGTTGCAGTTCCCCACCTTGGGCGGCTCCTTCTAAGGCCCGCACCACGGTAGTACCGACAGCAATGACCCGTCCGCCCCGGGCCTGGGTAGCCTGAATCTGCTCTACGGTCTCTGCCGATACGTCGATCCATTCGCCGTGCATTTTGTGGTCGAGAATGTTGTCGACCTCCACTGGGCGAAAGGTGCCGATACCCACGTGGAGGGTAATCTGCGATCGCGCCACCCCAGCCGCCTCCAGACGCTCAAATAAGTCCGGCGTAAAATGCAGCCCCGCCGTCGGGGCCGCCACCGCCCCTGCGGCCTCGGCATACACCGTCTGATACTGATCGGGGGAGGCCGCTGTATCCGTAATGTAGGGAGGAAGCGGGACTTCCCCCAGCCGCTCAAACAGATCCCAGAGCGACTGTCCCGATCGCGGCTCAAACTGCAGCACTCGACCGCTGGTATCGGGGTCAGTGGCCAGTACTTGGGCCACCAAATCGGGCTGATCCGGGTTGGGGCCAAACAGCACCGTTGACCCCGGCTTCAGCCGCCGCCCCGGACGCACTAGTGCCAGCCAGCGATGATCGCCCTGGTCTTCTAGCAAAAAGACTTCTACCCGAGCGCCACCGGGTTTGTACCCGCGCAGCCGAGCCGGAATCACCCGCGTGTCGTTGAGTACGAGCAGATCACCGGGGTGCAGTAGCGTCGGCAGGTCGTAGAAGTGGCCATGGCGCTGGGTCGTCGCACCGTCTACTACTAAAAGGCGCGACGCATCTCTGGGGGTAACCGGGGTTTGAGCAATTTTTTCTGAGGGCAGACTATATTGATAGGCCGCCAGAGAATAATCCAATAACGCTGGTTGGCCGTCTGGAGCCAGTCTTTGACTATCGCACATGCCGTTCTAGGTTGGGGGGATACACCCAGGTCAGGTTGGGGGACTTAACCCTAACCACCTCAGGGCTGATCCAAGACAATAAGAACTGTAGCACCTGTCTAAAGGTCAAGATGGAATACACCTATTACCTCGCCAATGCCAGTTTGACCCTCCGTGTGGTCGAACATCTGCTAGGTTGCACCCGGTTACCCCTAGAGTTTATGACGGTGATTCATCAAATTGACGGATGGGTCATTCGCATCAAAATGAACGGCAATATGGATGTTGCCGACGCCGAAGATTTTCGCGCCTATATGAATGAACTCGGCATCGCCTACGACCCCGGCATTCGGGTGCGCATGGCTCTGTGGGGTCTAGAAACTGGGCAGTCGCCGATTGATGTCATGCGCCGCTACCAGGTGGCGATCGTCTCCCACGGCAAACCCGATCGCGAAGAAATTGAAGCCTTTCGCCGTCAGTTTGTGATGGGCTTGGGCTATTGCCCCGAAACCCTGGCCTAGGGGCCTGAGAACCTTGAATCTTGGTTCGAAAACGTATCTCCTTTGGGCAGGGTCACCTGCCCTTTTTTTGGGGTTTTGGGGAGCCGGGCCGGTTCAGCCTGAAAAAGTGTTGGCCCACGATGCCCTCACGACCTTCACTGCAACCAGCGCATGATCAGATCGGGCGATCGCCACAAACCGTAGATCAACAGCCCAAACATCCCTGTTGTCAGCCCGGTGGCCGCATAGCCCAGACACATCATCAGCCCGTCGGCCTCTAGCGTTGCAATCACAAAGATCAAAATCCCCACCGTGGGAATGGGATTTGTCATGGGAATCGGGGCCATCAGCAGCAGCGTTAGCCAACTCATGCAGAGGCCGTTGATCTGCCAGACATGGGCGCTCCCGGCTATTTTGGTCAACCGGGGCCGCACGACCCGTTCTGTCAGGCGGGTGACGCGACTGAGATTGCTGAGCACTTGCCGGGCCAGCACCGAGGGAAACTGGAGCTGAGCCACTCGTCGGGGCAGCCAGGGCGATCGCCGTCCCAGGGTCATTTGCAGCGACAGCAGCAGGCAGGCAGGCCCTAAAAGGGTGGTGACTCCAGGGGGCATGGGAAACAGAAACGGCAGCACCAGCAGACCAATCACCAGGCTAAACCCACGCTCCGACGTTTCGCTTAAGATGTGGGCCAGGGTCAGGGGCCGATGGGCCAGCTGTTCTAGCAGGGTTTTAATTTCCTGGGAGAACTTAGATGGGCAAGGTTTAGAGTCCATAGAAGGCAATGATGAGAGGCGGCGTAATCAGCGCCATAATCAGGTTTAAGGGCGTGCCGACCCGTAGAAAGTCGACAAAACGGTAGCCCCCCGGCCCGTAGATCATGGTGTTGGTCTGGTAGCCGATCGGGGTCATAAAACTATTAGATGCCGCAAACATTGACGTCAGCATCGCTGGTGCTTGAGCTTTGAGGCTCATGACGATTTTGGTTATCGGTGCCAGCACCGTTTGGGGCAGACCAAACCAGGGACTTTGGGCCAAAGCTAGAGGGTGTTTCATCGGGTATGAGGAAAAGGGATAAGGGGGAATTATGGCTGCCTCTGGCGGCGGTAGACCAGCTGCATGAGCAGCTTTTCGGCCTCCAGCCAGACGAACACCAGCGCGCTAAAGCCAACGCAAATAGCCAGTTCTAGCGCTGACAGCGGATGCAGCCCAAAAAATTGCCGCAGGGCAGGCACATACATCAGCGCCATCTGCAGCCCGGTGGTGAGCAACACGGCGCCCCACACATAGGGGTTCGATAGCGGATTGAGCTGAGCCGTCAGGCGCACGTCGGAGCGGGCGGCCAGGGCGTGGCCCATCTGGGCCAGGCACAGGGTGGTAAACACCATCGTCTTCCAGGTATCGGGGTCGCCAGGGTAGTCAGCGGCGTGGGTATGTTGAAAGGCCCAGCCCATCAGACCGATGGTCAAGATTGCCAGCAAAATGCCGACTCGCACCATATAGGCTCCCAGTCCTCGGGCAAAAATGCTTTCTCTGGGGTTGTGGGGCGGACGGTGCATCACATTGGGTTCGGCAGGTTCCATCGCCAGCGCCAGGGCCGGAACGCCGTCGGTGACCAGGTTCATCCACAAAATTTGCAGCGGCGACAGCGGCACGCCGCCCAGCCCCATCAGGGGAGCGGCGGCAATCGTGAGCACCTCGCCAATGTTGCTGCCCAGGATGTATTTGATAAAGCGGCGAATGTTGTCGTACACCACCCGCCCTTCTTCGGTGGCAGCCACAATGGTGGCGAAGTTGTCATCGAGCAGCACCATATCGCTGGCTTCTTTGCTCACATCGGTGCCGGTGATGCCCATGGCGATGCCAATATCCGCCTGCTTGAGGGCGGGGGCGTCGTTCACCCCGTCGCCGGTCATGGCAACAAATTCTCCCTGCTTTTGCAGCGCTTGCACAATGCGGAGCTTATGCTCTGGGGCGACCCTGGCGTAGACGCTGACGTGGGACACCGTGCGCTTTAGCTCATCGCTGGAGAGATGGGTCAGCTCTCGCCCGGTCATAATGGTGTCTCCGGGTTGGGCAATGCCTAGATTTTCGGCAATCACCCGGGCCGTGAGGGGATGGTCACCGGTAATCATCACGGGCCGGATGCCTGCCTGCCGACAGGCGGCGACCGCCGATCGCACCTCTGGCCGAGGGGCGTCTAGCATGCCCACCAGTCCCAGCCAAATCAGGTCTTGCTCCTGGATTTCCAGGTTGTCGAGGGATGCTGGAGGGGTCAGAGATTTCATGGCAAACCCCAGTACCCGGAGACCAAGAGAGGCCATGGCGTCATTCTGGGCCAGCACCCGTTGCCGTAGGTCAGCCGTCAGCGGTTCTGCGTCCCCCTCGCCCTGGAAAAATTGGCACCGCTCCAGCACTAGCTCGGGCGATCCCTTGGTAAACATGATGGGACTACTGCCCGTGAGCGGACAAGTGCCTTCTTCACAGGGCTGCACGACCACGCTCATGCGCTTCCGCTCGGAGGTGAAGGGAATTTCGGCCAGGCGATCGCAGTGACGACTCAACTTGCCGGCGTTGAAGCCACCTTTGCCCGCCAGGGCCAGCAAGGCCCCCTCCGTCGGATCTCCCAAAACGGTCCAAATGCTGCCGCTCTGGCTCAAAGCGGCATCGTTGCAGAGGGCACTGGCGATCAGCAGCCCCTCTAGCGCTGGAGAGTCCTCTGGACTGCTGGTTGGTTCGTTGCCCAGAATGCTGCCGACCGGGGCATACCCCTCCCCTGTGACGTGATAGTCATGGGTCAGGGTTTGGATCTGCTGCACCACCATCTTGTTTTGGGTCAGGGTGCCAGTCTTGTCTGAGCAGATGGTGGTAACTGAGCCCAGGGTTTCTACAGCAGGTAGCTTGCGAATCAGGGCGTGGCGGCGCACCATGCGCTGGGTACCCAGGGCCAGGGTCACGGTAATCACGGCGGGGAGACCTTCGGGGACGACGGCTACCGCCATGCTGAGCGACACTTCCAGGAGTTCATCAAACAGGCTGAGGTCACCCGTCCGCAGCAGGCCGACCACCACCACTAAAGCAACCAGCGCCAGGGAGCCGGATACCAGCACGTTGCCCAACTGCGCCATCCGCTGCTGCAAGGGGGTGGGTTCGCTTTCCACCGATTGAATTAGGGTAGCGATGCGACCGAGCTCCGTTTGCATCCCGGTCTGGGTGACCAGCACCGTACCCCGGCCCTGCAAGACATCGGTGCCTTGAAAGACTAGATTGACGCGATCGCCCAGGGCGGCTTCTGACGACAGGGTGGCATCGGGCTGTTTGATCACCGCTTCAGCTTCCCCGGTCAGGGCCGCTTCTCGCACCTGTAGGTTTGCGGCATTCAGTAAGCGCCCATCGGCGGGCACCTGGACGCCCGTTTCCAGCAAGACCACATCACCCGGTACCAACGCCTTGGCATCGACTTCTTGCTCGAAGCCGCTGCGCATCACCCGCACTCGGGAAGAGGTCATCGTTTTGAGCGCCGCCAGGGCTTTTTCGGCCTTGCTCTCTTGCAGGTAGCCCAGCAGACCATTTAGCAGCACGATCGCAAAAATCGCGATCGCATCCTTGGGAAACCCGCCCTGCTGCAGATCCAGCACCAACGACACCAGGGCCACCGCAATCAACATCAGCAGCATGATGTTTTTAAACTGGTCCCACAGAATGATCCAAAGGTTGCGGGTAGCGCCTTCTTGCAGTTCGTTTGGGCCGTAGGTCTGCTGCCTGCGCAGGACTTCACTGTTGCTCAAGCCTTCGGGGCTGCTGCTTAACAGCCTCATCGCCTGCTGCGGCTCAAGGGTATGCCATTGATTGGAAGGCAGTTTGGAAAATGAGCTGGCATTAGGGTGGGAGGTTGCGCTGTGAACCATGGATTTTGTTTACCTCAAAGACTGGGGTGATACGATCAAAACGTACCTAATAGATATCTATAGCACTAAAAAATAGTGCTGACACAAAAGTTAGCTATGGCAACTATGTTTGTCTCTCAATCGCTAGTCTGCCGAGAAGCTGAGCTACAGCAGATCTGCACCCTGCTGCGGCAGGACCGGGATTTTGTCGTGACCGGGATATCGGGCTCCGGGCGGCGCACCCTGATCCGCCGCGCCGCGCGGCAGGTCGGCTCCCGCTGTCTAGAAATCGACTTTCTCCGCTGCCGCAATGCAGGGCAGTTCCTGCGGTTTCTGGCCGACGGTCTTATCCACACGTTTTCAGAGCCAGACGAGCTAGCCCAAATTCAGCAGTGGAGTCTGGATCAGCCCCTCACCCTCGACAAAACCCTCTCATCTCAAGGACGGCTCGTCTGGCCGATCCCCTCGGGGAAAGATTGGGCGTTGTTCGAGGGGCTGCTGGCCCTGCCCCAGCAGCTCGCCGAAGGGCTAGATTGCCAGGTGGTGATCATCTTTCACAACTTTCCCCACATCCGCTCCTGGGATCGCCAGGGCAAGTGGGAAACCCATCTGCGCCAAGAAATTGAGCGCCAGAGTCGGGTCAGCTATGCCCTGGTCGCCACCGTGGCCGAGCCCTGGATGTTGGCCAGTCAGCTGCCGGTGATCTCTCTGGCACCGCTGAGTGACGAAGAATTGCATCCCTGGATTATCAGCAGTATGGCGACGGCAGGCCTTAAATTTGACCCCGATAGCCGTGCGTTGGAGCTGTACTTGCGCTATGTACAAGGCCACATGAAAGATGCCATTACCCTGGCTCAGCGGATCTGGCTGGACTACCACGCCGTCAATCCTCAGCCTGCTAATGGCCTGATTCAGGCTCACCAGGTGCACAGCAGCATTCTGTCGCTGATTCAAGATATCAGCGTCACCTTTGAGGCGCTCTTGCTGCTGCTGCCCCCCACCCAGGCCCGCGTGCTGGAGAGTCTGGCCCTCGACCCCACCGACAGCCCCCAGGCCAGCGCCTACATCAAAAAACACCAGCTGTCGCGGGGCGGTGGCTTGCAGGGGGCTCTCAATAGCCTGGAGCAGAAAGGGCTGATCTATGGCCCCCAGTTTAGCTACCGCATTGCCTTGCCCTTCCTCAACTTCTGGCTCAATCAGCGGCTGCTATAAGCATCACTATCGGGATTGCAAAGAGAGCATGTAGCAATGACAAATAAACCCTGAACAGGTTCAACCCAGAAAAGGACTATTTACTCATGACCAACAAGTTTCGCACATCTGGATATCATCCAGTTCAAAAGCTAAAGATAATCTTGTCAGGTCTTCATGTTGCAGTAGTAACTGACTTTAGTGTTGCTTATAAAGTGATTTTGTCAGTGCCCATTTTAGGCGGCGCTTTCTTCTTGCGACAATGGGTAGATGTCAGTTTGATATTGTTAACGATGGGGCTAATGCTGATTTCTGAATTGTTTAACAGCGCCATCGAAGTCTTGTGTGATTTCGTGGAGCCTCGACAGAACGATCGTATCCGCATCACTAAAGATATTGCTGCGGCAGCGGCTGGCCTTAGTATCTTAGTATGGGCAGCAATTTTAATCGTTGAAAGCATCCGTCTTGTACAGCTACGCTAAAATAGCAGCTCAATCGTCTTATAAATGACTGGGCGTTGCTACTTATTCACGCTTGGCGAAGCTGTTCCAGAATTCATGTCCATCCGTTTTCCAGCCAATGCTGGAAATCTAGACATCGAGTACGCAACCGTGGGTTTGCCCATGAATAATGCCGGTTAGCGGGAAAGATTGCGAAACCATCCCCGCCGCCAGAAGAAATACATGAGGCCAGCAGCGATCGCCCCCATGACCACCCATACCGCCACATAACCCCAATACCAGTTCAGCTCCGGCATATTGTATGGCGATGCCTCCGGGTTAAAGTTCATGCCATAAATGCCGGCAATAAAGGTGAGCGGAATAAAAATAGTAGAAATGACGGTCAGGGTTTTCATCACCTCATTCATACGGTTGCTGATCGCCGACAGATAAATGTCCATCAGCCCAGAGCAGCGATCGCGGTAGCTTTCCACAATATCCAACAGCTGCACCCCATGGTCGTAGCAGTCCCGCAGGTAGACATCGAGGTCTTGCCCCATAAACTCATCGTTGTCTCGTAACAGGCTGGCCAGGGTTTCTCGCTGCAGCCAGACGGTATGGCGCAGGTTGGCCAACTCCTGTTTCAGCCGATAAATCTGGTGCAGCGTCTTTTCACTGGGGTGAGAGACGACCTCATCTTCCAGGCTTTCCAGCCGGTCTCCATAGGCTTCTAAAGCCGGGAAGAAGCCATCTACTAGCGCATCGAGCAAGGCATAGGTCAGATAAGCGGCCCCCATGCGGCGAATCACCCCTCGGTTTTGCTGAATGCGAGTCCGAATGGGTTCAAAGCAGTCATAGTCTGGCTCTTCCTGCACGGTTAACAGGTAATGCTGACTGAGCACAAAGCTGATTTGCTCATGGACCAAGCGGTTTTGCTGGGGTAAATAGGTCACCATCTGGGTCACAATCACCAACTGGTCACCGTAGTTTTCGACCTTAGGGCGCTGGGGCACATTGACTAAATCCTCCAGCACCAGGGGATGCAGGGTGAAGACCTGACCCAACTCCTGGAGGGTGGCGGCATGGCCTAAGCCCCGCACATTGATCCAGGAAACCGACGTCGTATCCAGGTAAGCGGCACAGTCCTCGGGGGTAGCCGGGGACAATTGCATGACCGTATCGGCGTTGTAGTCAATCAGGTCAAGCTGAGTGCTGGCCGCTGATGCAGCAGCCTGAAGGGTGCCGGGTACGGTACCTGGCACATCATAGAAATAGGCCAGGCGGGTGGTTGGGGAAGGGCGCTGAGGCATAGTAAGAGAAGGGGTAAAAAAGTTGACAAGGTAACGAACTGACAGAACCAGTGATAGTTCATCGACTGCCATTGAGATCTGTCATACCCTTTTAAGCTCTATAAAATAGTGCTACCTTTGGAGAAATTTATCTGAGCCATTGGCCTAGTTTGGTCTGTGACCAAAGCGGAGGACCCAACCTTTGGGGCAAACTTTGCGATCGCAAGGGGGCGAACTCTCACGCCCAGCCCGTCAGCTAACTTCGTCGGCCTTGAGAGGAGACATGCGTGCTCCTGGTGTTTGGCTCAGTTTGTTCCCCCTCATCCAGGAGACGACCATGGAAAGTTTTGCTGCCGTCGCTGCGTTGAGCGTTTTTGTGGGCGTGCTGGCCTGCATCATCACCGAGCGCGTTCAGCTCACCATTGCCGCCATGCTGGGGGCGATGGTGCTGCTGTTTCTCAACGTGCTGACTCTGACCGAAGCCGTTGACTACATTGCCCAGAGCTACGCCACCCTGGCGCTGTTCTTTGGGGTGATGGTGATGGTGCGCGCCTTTGAGCCGACCCGCATTTTTGACTATCTGGCTACCCAGATGGTGGTGATGGCGGGCGGCCAGGGAAAGCGCCTGCTCCTGGGGATTGTCGCTATTACCACCCCCATCTGTGCCGTGCTGCCCAATGCCACCACGGTGATGCTGCTGGCCCCGCTGATTCCTCCCATGGCGATGGAGTTGGGGGTGAATTTTGTGCCGCTGCTGATTTTGATGGTGTTTGTGGCTAACAGTGCCGGATTGTTGACCCTGGTGGGCGACCCGGCCACCTTTATTGTCGGCGATGCCATCAATATCAGCTTTGTGGACTATTTAAAATCATTGAGTTTGGGCGGGGCGATCGCCATCGCCGTCATTGTCGTAGTGCTGCCGGTGCTGTTTCCCACCATCTGGCCTTAACGGGTGACAAGGGTACTCAACGTCATGCGGTACAGGGCTTTGAGACAATAAAGGGGACAAAAAATAGGGAGCCTCAGTGCAGCTCCCCTAAACCAATATGTTTCCTGCATCCTACCA
>NZ_JADEWX010000362.1 GCF_015207395.1 Nodosilinea sp. LEGE 07088 | reverse complement strand
TGGTAGAGCTGGGAGAGGCCAAAGCGGTGGGCATCTTCCACCAAAATGGTATTAACCCGAGGAATATCGAGGCCCGACTCGATGATGGTGGTGCAGACTAAAATCTCGGCATCGCCATTGCTAAAGGTGAGCATGGTGGATTCCAGCTCGCCTTCATCCATCTGGCCGTGGGCGATCGCGATGCGGGCCGTCGGCACCATCTCCCGAATTTTGGCGGAAATGTCCTCAATGCCCTCAACTCTAGGCACCACGTAGAACACCTGACCACCCCGGTCTAGTTCCTGGCGAATGGCGGTGCGAATGGCTTCGGGGTCGAGGGGCGACAGGTGGGTTTTAATCGGGCGGCGGGACGGCGGCGGCGTAGTGATCAGGCTCATTTCGCGCACGCCGGAGAGAGCCATGTAGAGGGTGCGAGGGATGGGGGTGGCGCTGAGGGTGAGCACATCCACCTGGGTTTTGAGGGCTTTGATGCGCTCCTTTTGGTTGACGCCAAAGCGCTGCTCTTCATCTACCACCAGCAGGCCCAGGCTTTTGAAGTCGATGCCTTTGCCCAGCAGCTGATGGGTACCCACCACTACATCCAGCTCACCGGTCTTCAGCCGCTGCAAGATCTCTTTTTTCTCGTTCTGGGTGCGGAAACGGTTGAGCAGCCCCACCTGAATTGGGTAGGGGGCGAAGCGCTCTTTGAGGGTGTGGTAGTGCTGCTGGGTGAGAATAGTAGTGGGAGCCAGCAGGGCCACCTGTTTACCCGCCGTGACGGCTTTGAAGATGGCCCGCAGAGCAACCTCGGTTTTGCCAAAGCCCACATCACCGCAGATCAGGCGATCCATAGGGCGATCGCTCTCCATGTCGCGCTTCACATCTTGCACCGCCTTGAGCTGATCGGGGGTGGGCTGATAGGGGAACGAGTCTTCCAGCTCCTGCTGCCAGGGCATGTCGAGGGGGTAGGCAAAGCCCTCCATTTTGGCCCGCTGGGCATAGAGCTTGAGCAGGTCCACTGCGACCTTTTGAATCGCTTTCTTGGCCCGGCCCTTGGTCTTTTCCCAGGCAGTACTGGTCATTTTGTTGAGTACTGGCGCGTTACCGCTGGCAGCCCGATAGCGTGACAGCGACCCTACCTGATCCGCCGCTACCCGCAGCAGCCCGTCGGCGTACTGAATCACCAGGTAGTCGCGGGTTTCGTAGTTGAGCACCAGGCTTTCGAGCTTGATAAACTTGCCGATGCCGTGGCTGCGGTGGACGACAAAATCCCCCGGTTTCATTTTGTTGGGGTCGACCTGTTTAGAGGCGGCGCGGCGGCGTTTGCGCACGTAGCCCCCGGTCGCCAGGGTGTGCTGGCCAAAAAACTCGCGGTCGGTCACCACCGCAATGCGGAAGGTGGGCAGCACAAACCCCTCCAGCTCTGCCAGACCCGAGTACTTGACCGCCACCGGCACATGCTGGGTGTGCAGCTTGTCGATCGCGTTGAAGTCCTTAGGATTGGGAATGAACTGGGCTGGGCAGTCATGCTCTTGCAGCAGCGCTACGGAACGGGAGGGCTGGGCTGAGGCCAGCCAGACAGCGTGCTTGCGCTTGGTCTCACTGCGAATCGTCTCCGCCAGCTTGCCAAATTGGTGGGGAATCGCGGGCACCGGGCGACTAGAAAGATTTAACCCCTGGCTGGCCTCGGAAATCTCGGACAGGTGCAAGCGGGGGAAGACTTCGGCGTCGCCCAGGGTATCGGTGAAGCAGCGGTGGATCTTGGGGAGGGATGGGG
>NZ_JADEWX010000140.1 GCF_015207395.1 Nodosilinea sp. LEGE 07088 | reverse complement strand
AGATTGCCGGGCAGATGTTTGATAACGAATATGACCTGGCCATGACCGTCATTGAGGGCATGGAGGCACGTAGTAGAACCGGAGATTACCCACTGGAACGTTTTATATTTAATTGCGCCTAGCTACTTATTGGTATTGGGAGATTGGTCCTAATGCTGGGCCTAGACAATGGGATATTCGTCGCTAGTCACCCTCTGCGACAGTCGGTAAAGTTGAGACTAGGTTTGGTATGGCGCTGGCCAGAGCCTATCTCGTTAACCATTTGGAGCCTAACCAGTGAAGTCAGACGTACGGCGATCTCGCGCCCCCCTCAGACAACTTCTCTACGTTGAGTGGATACTGCTGGGGATGGTGATCTTAATGACGCTACCCCCGATGATCATTTACCCGGGGCAGATCATCGTTTGGGCCGAAACTGGCCTGATCGCGGGGCTGGCCTTGATGGGGTTTCACCTGCCCCAACGGCGGCTCCCCAAGCTTGTCTACAACGCAGTTGAGCTGAGCATACTGGTGCTATTTGCCATCAAAACCGGTCGGTCGTCCGTGCTGCTGCCGCTGCTACCCCTGCTGGGGCTAGTGGTGGTGATTCGCAGCTGCCAGATGCTGCGGGGGTGGGGGAGAGTGGCGGTGGTCGGGGTAGTCTTTGCCCTGCACGGCGTGGTGGTCTTTTCTCGGGGGGAAGTTCCCATTCCTGAGACCATTGCCCAAGGCCTGGGTGCTTCGCCCACCGATTGGCAGATGGCGGCCATAAAAACTAATCTAATCGTCTTTTTTGGCCTGGTGCTGGTATTTGTGCTGCTGCTGGTCAACGCGCTGTTGTCGGTTTACCGCAGTCAGCAGGAGCTGGCCACCGCCCACGAGCAGCTGCGGGCCTATGCGACCAAGGTTGAAAACCAGGCCACGCTGCAAGAGCGCAACCGCATCGCCCGGGAAATTCACGACTCCCTGGGCCATGCCCTCACCGCCCAGACGATTTTGCTCGAAAATGCCCTGCTGTTCTTGCCCCCCCAGGCCGACCGCGCCAAGGACTATTTACTAACCGCCACCGAGTCGGCCTATGAGGCACTGCGGGAAGTGTCTAAATCTGTCTCGACCCTGCGCACCAACCCCCTTAAGGATGCTCCCCTGGGCAAAACGATTCCGGCCCTGGTTAAGGATATGTGCCAACCGGCCCACATCGTGCCCAACTACCGGGTAGACCTGCCCGAGTCGCTCCCTGAAGATATCAACCTGGCTCTGTTTCGCATTGTTCAGGAAGCCTTAACCAACATCGTCAAGCACAGTCAGGCGCGGCTGGTACAGGTCCGACTGGTGGCTAAGGCCGACCGCCTGCATCTCCAGGTGCTTGACAACGGCAAGGGCTTTGACCCCAGCAAAAACACCTCCGGCTTTGGCCTGCGGGGCATGCGCGAACGGGCCACCGCCCTGGGGGGCACCTGCCAGATTTGGAGTGCCCCCGGCGCGGGTTGCCGCATCAGCGTGATTTTGCCCCTGCCCAATGCCCTAGTTCACCCCGCTTAGGTGAAATCGATGATTCGCATTTTGCTTGTAGACGACCAAACCATTATTCGCCAGGGGTTAGCCAACCTGTTGGCGGCTCAGCCCGATTTAACTGTGGTCGGCGATGCCGAAAACGGTCAGCAGGCGGTCGAAAAGGTCGCCGCCCTGTACAACACGCCGCGTCAGCCAGACGTAATTTTGATGGATGTGCGCATGCCCGAAATTGATGGCGTGGCGGCCACCCGCCAAATCTGCGAAGAGTTTCCGGAGGTGAAAATTCTGGTGCTCACTACCTTTGATGACGATGACTATGTCCAGCAGGCCATGCGCTACGGAGCCAAGGGGTATCTCCTCAAGCAAACCCCCGTGGCCGATCTGACCGTCGCCATTCGGGCTGTGCACCAGGGCTATACCCACATGGGGCCAGGGTTGTTTGAAAAAACGTTCATGGCTCCGGTGCCCCTCAGCCCACCGGAAAGATCAATTCCCCCCGCCCTGGCCGCCCTCTCCCCCCGAGAGCAGGAGGTGCTAAAGCTGATCAGCAACGGCCTGAGCAACCGCGAAATCGCCCAGACGCTATTTATTTCTGAGCGCACCGTGCGCAACCACGTCACCAGCATCCTCAGCCAGCTTCAGCTGCGCGATCGCACCCAGGCTGCCCTGCTAGCCAGCAGTTTTTGGTGAGCATTTACCCCCAATCGGCGGCGGGTTTGTGACCCGTTTCAGCTCTGTCGCAAACCGGTTGGCCATCCTTTCAACCCTGACGGTGAAGCCTACGTCATTTTTTTATTTTTTTTAGTAAACTCTCGAACCACAAATAATCTTGGGGATATAGCGCCATGGTTCACGTCACCCGTAATACAGGAATATATACTATGCACTTCAACATGAGCCAGGCCCTGTCAAAAGGCATTTTGGGAACTACTGTAGCGCTAATGACTGCGACCCCAATTACCTTGGCTCAAACCACTGAGCCTGAGGAATTTTGCCTCAGGTATCCTGAAAATTCAAGCTGCGAAAACTATGAACCTAGCCATGCAGCCCAGGGTGAGTCAGGTGATCTCGCCCATCGCCAGCTGATCCAGGTTCAACTGAATTCCACTGGCCCTGATGATGAATTTATTTGGATCAGCCTGCAAAGAGATGAGGTCAATCTGGCCACCGAGCTGACCGCCTATCATTCCCAGAGGCTTAACAGTTCGCTGAACCAGATACTGGGTGGAGCTTTAGGTGCCGTCGCTATACCGATGCCAATTGAGGTTTTTCAAATCTTCTACAATTTTCAAGATCAGCGAACTGAATATCTATCGTTTACCTCAGATAGTTGCCAAAACCAACCTCCCATCGCTAACGGTGGCGGTTTCCAACAGGCGGATTGTGCCATTGCCGGCAATGGCACAATCAATCTCCCAGAAAATGTTGATATTCGAGCTGGATATTTTACCCTAGGCTATACCGAAAATAGCTTAATTAAGGCAATTATATTTAGACTGGAAGATCAAAGTTCTAGCTTTGTAGGAGATTTAAATCTTGACCAATTATGCCAGAGTTTTCCGCTTAATTCTCGCTGTCGATATTGGCCTCTTTGATGCCTCTTTGATGCTCCAAAAGTTAAAATATGTCGGCCTAGGGTAGCCACTAAAAGCCCATCAACATTTGGTCTTAGGCTCTAGTATTCCACGGCGCAAGTTTAGATACTATTCCTTAGAGCCAGGGAGCAGGAGAGCTAGGGAGCCAAGCGATTCGGAATGGTGGACATATTTCAGCCTTCGAGTACTAGGGTGCCTAGGCGATGGGGGAGTTAAATATTTAAAGCACTATTCGTACTTCTCGCCACTGAGAATAAAAATCGGATCGACCGCCGTAAAAACCTGGTGGTTGCCTTTTACCTCCAGGCGGTTAACGGCGGGCTGGGCCGCTTCGATGTGGCGCACCTGAAGTTGGGCAAAGGTTTCTGACACCACATAAAGGGTTTCTAAATTGGCTGCCGTTACGACCAATCGACCCAGGGAGGGAAGATAGTCCCAGGCCGTTAGCAGAATATCTTTAACATTGCGCCCCCCTTCGACAAAAATGCAGTCAGGGCAGCGCCCCAGATTGCCTAGGCAATCTGGGGCGCTGCCCTGGATTACCTGCACATTGGTGAGGCCAAAGCGATCGCAGTTACGCCGAATTAAATTTGCGACATCTTCGTCGCGCTCGACCGCCACCACCCTGCCACCGGGGATCATCAGCGCTGCCTCGATCGCCAGCGTGCCGGTGCCCGCGCCAATATCCCACAGCACATCCTTAGGACGCAGCCGCAGGTAGCCCAGCAATAGCAACCGCACCTCCCGACTGCTGAGGGGAATGCCGGGGAGCTGCTCAAACAGATGATCGGGAATGCCAGGAGTGGCGTAGGGCCAAAGTTTAGCCATAAAAATGCCAGAGATTGCACGGGCTGTTTGGGGATCAATGCCAGCAGTGGTTACGGGCATGCCTCTGCCTCTGAGGTTGCATGCTGTAGGTTTGGCCTGCTCAACAAAAACTAGACCATGCTCAAATTTAAGGTAATGAAGTAGTAACCGTAAATGCCCTATTGTCTATATCGGCCAGCCCTATGAAAATGTTCTATCACTACGAGTTTGTTGTGCCGACTGAGGTTGTGGATGGCAACGGCCATGTCAACAACGTCGCCTACGTACAGTGGATGCAGGATATTGCCATCGCCCATGCTACGAGCGCGGGCTGCACCGCCGAAACCCAGGCATTGGGGGCTACTTGGGTGGCGCGATCGCACCAGATCACCTACCTACGTCCGGCTTTTACGGGCGATCGCCTATGCCTCACCACCTGGATCACCACCCTGCGTAAAGCTCGTAGCACCCGTCAGTATAAATTCCTTCGACTCAGCGATGACTCTGTGCTGGCAACCGGTGAAACCGATTGGGTGTTTGTAGATGCCGTTACCCACCGTCCCCGAACCATTCCTGCCTCTGTATCCGACTGTTTTGAGCTGGTAACCACCGCAGAAAAGGGTTAGGATCTTGCGAGTGAGCCAGGGGAGCCCATAGATAGCTGGAGCCTGGACATGGTGGACGCTGGCGATAGGGGAGCCCCGACTGGATGACTTCCTCGGCCATGAAAAATGGCTCCCCAATAGCTAGGGAGCCATCTTTACCGTTGAGCACCGGACTACAGCGCTTAGATCAACTTTAGCTCCGGATACTGGGCCACCAGTTCATCAGCACTCAGGGTTTCCCCCGATTGCTGCGGCGTCCACAGCACTTCCACCGCCAACAGGTTCTCGCTCGAGACGGCCCCGATCTGGCTAAGGGCCTGACGCAAATCATCCGACGAGTAGATAGTTGGCAGATCCAGCTTGCCCTGGGTAGCCACCACCACCGTCGCCAAAATGTATTCTCCAGGGGCCTGGTCAGCATCACCCGTCAACATTGCCCTAGGCTCTGCCTGGGTAATCTGGTTGTTGACATTAGACAGAGTTTCGGCGCTAAATCGGCTCCGAGCCGAGAGCGTATAGCGGTTAAACTCTTGCTCAGCGCTGAGCAATCGGGTCTGCTTATCTTCGCTGGCAGCATAGGCCCAATAATCGGGGTGGCGCAGCAGCGCCAGGGTAGTCTCTTGCAGCAGCTTAGCCAGTCCCTGGGACGTGCCTGTGTCAGCAGTCGTTGCCAAGCGATTGAGGTCGTCTTGTAGCGCTTTAGCCTCAGCGAGCAAACCCACCTGAAGCTTGGCCACCGCGACTGGGGGGTTGCTGCTACCAGCGGCCACATAGTCGTTGTCACCCGCCATTGCCCCCCTAAAGCCGCGAACCACCACATTGGCTATGGCAATGAAAATCAGCAGGGTAAACAACCCGCCAAAGCCGCCACCAATACCAATAAAGGGAAACAAAAAGGGAAAGCCAAAGCCGCCGCCGGGGTAGTAGCCACCGCCACCGGGTGCATAGGTGCGCGGGGTAGGGCTCATGCGAGGAGCTGGAGCCCGAAAGCCGCCGCCGCCCATACGGCCTCCGGCGGCGGCCCAGGCCCCATCGGCAGTGCCGAATACTAAGACCACGGCCAAAACTAGAGCTACTAGAGGCTTGAGAAACGGCTTTAGGCGCTGAAAGAATTGCTTGACCATCGGGTAAAACAGAGTGCTAACGTCGAGTGGTTTATGTCTCTAATGTAACGTGAAGTGCCGGAGCTGCCTGACCAATCCTCCGACCATCGGCGGCGGAAAACCGTACTGACCGATCTCAGCCGCCCCCGACGATGGTGACAATCTCCAGTTTATCGTCAGGGCACAGGTCAGTGGTTTCCCATCGCTGGCGATGGAGAATTTCGCCGTTGTACTCTACCGCCACCAGGCGCGGGTTGAGGCCTAGAGACTCTAGAAAAGTGGGCAGTGAGGTACCGGAGACACAGACCTGAGATGCTCCGTTGACTAGAACTTTAAACGAATGGGTGATCGGCTCGGCCATGGTACAGGGCTAAACAATCGCAAAAAGAGAACTAAGAAATCGGCGCGGCTACCTGGTGAAAGGTACGGCGGTGGTTAGTTTGAGCCGCTAGGTACTGGGCAATCAGGGTAGGGTTTTCGGCTTCGATCAACGCTCGAACTACCGCTACCCGCTCGGCCCCAGCCTGAAGCACTTCGGTGAGGTTGTCGGCATTAATGCCCCCGATCGCATACCAGGGCACCGTAGCGTGCTCAGCGGCATAGCGTACATAGTCAAGGCCAGCGGCTGCTTTATCGGGTTTGGTCGGGGTGGCGTAGACTGGGCCAACGCCAATATAGTCGGCCCCGGCTGCGATCGCCCGCTGCATTTCGTCGGGGTTGGTGGTTGAGCAACCAATAATCCGCTGACTACCCAACAGCTGGCGGGCCGTGGCGATCGGTAGGTCAGTCTGGCCCAGATGCACCCCATCGGCATCTACAGCCAGGGCCAAATCGACGCGATCGTTGACTAAAAACAGTGCCCCATAGCGGTGGCACAGCGCCTTAAGTTCCTGAGCCAGTTCCAGACGTAGCCCATCATCGCCCTGTTTATCGCGGTACTGTACCAGGGCAATACCGCCCTGCAGGGCGGCTTCAACAATGGGTACCAGGCGATCGCAGGGAGATGTCACCAGGTAGGTTAACCCTTGGCGCAGCCGCTGTAGCCGGTGACCACCCAGAATCTCGCTTTCTAGGGCATAAATCTGATACCGCATTGCCTTGCTGCCTGCCGCCAAATCATCGCGGTAGAGCTTGCCATACTCTTCTAGCACCCGCAGCGCCTCCTGCACCCGGCAAAAATTGGCCTGCAATACCGCCATTATGCTGCTGCGCTCCGCCTCCTGGGGATGAGTCAAGGCAGTACCAGGGTCACCAGGAGTATCGCGGGCCAACCGCAGTTCTGGCGCATGCCATTGCGCCAAGGTTTGGCGCAGGTGCTTGAGCTGCTCGGTTTGGTCTGAGTTGTTTAAGCCAAAACGACACCACTCCTCAATGATGCGCAACCCTTCCCGAGCCCGATCCAAGTTGGCATCGAGAATTCGATAGACCGCAGCATCGGCGCGGGTGGGCAGCACTGGCAACCCAGACAACTCCGACATAGATAACAGCGTAAAGAACACTCATATCCTATCAGGCAGAGAAGCTGACTGGAGTTGGGCGTGGCGGTTACTTTTGCTCCTGCAAAATCTGCTCAATCCCCTTTACCGCTGGGTCAGAGCGCCAGGTATCAAAGGCTTTCCAGGCCACAAAGCCAAAGACTAGCAACGCTAAAATAGTCACTAACGATGAGAAAAATCGAGTCAACGAATTACCAGGTTCAAGGCGCATAAACCACTCCTTTGAAGAATAACCATCGGCCAATTCGGCCAATAAAGAATAACTTTACGCCAGGTAATTTGATCGCGCTGGCGAGATCGCTACTTTCTATATACCTCAGCGGTCAAGGATTGTGAGTGCTAAGGGTAGAAGACGTGATCATTGCAACATCCTGATGTGGTTGCTGTGATCGGATAGTTGTCTCAAAATTAGCTATTTTTCGCTAGGGGTAAGGCGTTTTTTCAGAGAATCGGCGCGGCGGCGCGCGGTGGCGTTTTTGGGTTCGAGCGCCAACGCATTCTCGTACATCTCCAGGGCCTGGGTAGTGAGCTGCTTGCGCTCGTAGCTATGGCCCAGGTTGTTGAGGGCCGTCACGTACTCCGGCGAAATTTTGAGCGCCTCTTTGTAGTTGCGAATGGCCAGGTCGTATTGATCTTGAGCAAAATAAGAATAGCCCAGAGCGTTGTAAACCACCGCAGCGTTCTCAACTTCTTCGTTGTCCAATTGCTTCAGGGCCTGCTGAAGATACAGGGCAGCCTGGGTGTAGAGCTTTTTGTCGAGCAGTAGGCTACCGAGTTCGTAGTACTCCTGGGCAGTTCCTTTCTCTTTGGTCAGCCGCGATTGCAGGCGCGACAGGGTGCTCTCAATGCGACGAGTCTTGACCACCTGGCGCACCACAAAAAAGGCGGCAACGCTCAGCAATGCCAGCAGAATACCCAAATACACAAGGAGCAGATTGCTGTCTTCCATCCGAATCTTGATATATGTGTGAGAACAAACCTATCTTGCCATGCCTAGGGCAATCCCCAGCGGGTAGCGCGATCTTCGAGCCAACCACTCTGGTGCCACTCGGTTACACTTTGGCCAATCAGGGCACGCAAATCGCTGTACTGGGTGCCCTTGGGCAATGCGATCGCCAAGGGCTCTGCCGACAGCGCGCTGGGCAGTAGCTGATACCCAGCATGGGTTTGCTGCCAGCCGGTTAGCACGGTTATATCGCCCGCAAAGCCATCGATTTGGCCTGTGCTGAGGTGACTGAGCGCCTCCTGGTAGCTGGCCAGAGGGGTCAGCACAGCCTGGGGCAATAGATGGCGCACCACCGCCACGGTGCTAGCCCCCTGCAACACCCCCAGCCGCCGTTGCTGTAAGTCGTCGAGACGCTGTAGACGCGGGTCACGCACCAGTACCCCAGCTCCGTCGAGGTAATAGGGTGGGCTAAAGCTCACTAAACGCTGACGCCCGGTCGTCAGGGTCAACCCGGCGATCGCCACATCGACCTGGTCATCTAGCACCGCAGGCAGGCGATCGCGGTTGGATACCACCGTAAACTTTACGGCCTCGGGATCAGCAAAAATAGTCGTTGCTAACCCTCGGGCAATATCGATCTCAAGCCCGACTAGGTCGCCATCGCGATCGCGAAAGCTAAGGGGCTGCCAGCCTTCGCGTACGGCTACGACCAAATACCCCCGCGCTCGAATAGTGTCGAGCTCGGCAGCAGAAACTGGGAGCACAGTTAGCTGTGCTCCCAGCGCTAAACAAAACCCAATCCAGTGCCGTGACATGGCGTTGCCGTAGCTATACTACAACTGCCTAGCGTCAACCTGGGCATAACCCTCCAGGAAGGAACCTACGCATCCATCGCAAGGCTGTTTTTAGGCTTGGCTGGCCACTTCAACTACCTTGGCAAATCCGTCCGGATCCAGCACCGCCATTTGAGCCAGCATCTTACGATTGAGGTCAATGTTAGCTTTCTTGAGTTGGCCAGTCAGTTGGCTATAGCTCAAGCCATGCATCCGCGCCGCCGCATTGATACGCGTAATCCACAGGCGACGAAAATCCCGCTTGCGGTTGCGGCGATCGCGATAGGCGTACCGCAAGGCCTTCATCACCTGCTGGTTAGCCGTGCGAAACAGTTTAGAGTGCGAACCTCTAAACCCTTTAGCCAGCTTCAAAACTTTATTGCGGCGCTTGCGTGCTACATTGCCGCGCTTAACACGTGCCATGACTGTACAACCCTTGGACTATGGAAAATTTGACGATACTTCGACCAATCAGCAAACCTAAGCGTTACCCCTTAGAGGTAGGGCAGCATTAGTTCTACATTGGGCGCATCCTCCTCCGACACCACGGCGATCTGAGACAGCCGAGAGCGACGACCAGCATTCTTATGCTGTAGCAGGTGATTTTTAAACGCCTTACGACGCATGATTTTGCCGCTACCACTGCGGCGAAAGCGCTTAGCGGCAGCTTTGCGAGACTTCAGCTTGGGCATGGTTACCACAATTTCGACACAGTTTTTAATGGTATCACGGCTGCTCCATATCTAGAACCTCTCTCCAAGAATCTGCCGTAACCAGTCGCTGGCAGGGGCTCTCTATCCGTCTAGGAAAAACCTGCGGCAAGGGTTGTCAAGACTGCGCTCTTGTCGCTAGTATAAGTTTTGCGCACAATCCTCAGTAGCTCAGTGGTAGAGCGGTCGGCTGTTAACCGATTGGTCGTAGGTTCGAATCCTACCTGGGGAGTTTTTAGATCAATACCAAAGTTTGCAATCCCAGGCTGAGGCCTAGATTGCTCAAGAGTGAGTGACGCCTCTCCCTAGGTAAGCAGGTTAGCAAGAATCTGCTTACCTGCTTTTACTGTAGCCGTCAAGAGCCAGTCAGCTCAATTGGCCTACCCAGGCATTGTATGGGTTGATAGAGCTAGGCACTGGCCATTTTGTCACCTGAGCGAGCCAGTCCATGCGCTTACAGTCACCAGCTATGGTTTTGGGCGAGGCCACCGTTGTCAATGCAAATCTAGACAAGATCTCAAGCCCTAAAGAGCCCCAGCCATTTACCCAAGAAAATTTAGGCATTTTGCTTATAATTTATCTAGCAATTGTATTATTTTGACATGGCTCTTTACATAGACTGATATTGTAGGTCTATTCAAGAGAATTATTAGCTGTGTTATGGCGGTTGCTAGGCCGCTGGAGGCCAGGTTGCCAAGACTGAATCAGGTTGTCAAGATTAAACTGTAATGCCCCGTATTCTCGTCATTGATGATGATCCAGCGATCGCCGAGCTTGTCTCTGTCAACTTAGAGATGGCTGGCTACGACGTCAACCAAGCTGGAGATGGCATTAAAGGTCAGGCCTTAGCGGTGCAGCTGCTGCCCGATCTAATTATGCTGGATCTGATGTTGCCTAAGGTAGACGGCCTCACCGTATGCCAGCGGATCCGCCGCGATCGCCGGACGGCTGAAATTCCCGTGCTCATGCTGACGGCGCTGGGGCAAACTCAGGATAAGGTCGATGGCTTTAACGCCGGAGCCGACGATTATCTCACCAAGCCCTTTGAGCTGGATGAAATGTTGGCTCGGGTACGGGCGCTGCTGCGTCGCACCGATCGCATTCCCCAGGCAGCTAAACACAGCGAAATTCTCAACTACGGCCCGCTGACGCTGATCCCAGAGCGCTACGAGGCGATCTGGTTTGACGGCACCGTTAAGCTTACTCACCTAGAATTTGAGCTGCTGCATTGCCTGCTCCAGCGTCACGGGCAAACCGTATCTCCCAGCCAAATTTTGCAGGAAGTTTGGGGCTATGAGCCCAACGATGACATCGAAACCATTCGTGTCCATGTTCGGCACCTGCGCACCAAACTAGAGCCTGACCCTCGGCACCCCAAATTTATTAAAACGGTATACGGTGCTGGTTACTGCCTAGAATTGCCCGCCGTCGCGGTTGAGTAAGTCAACTCACGTTGTTTCAGGCGACTAAAGCGATATTTCCCCAAGAAGCCGATGGGTTTCTATCGGCTTCCTGTAGCTTTAGGCTAGGGTTGATCGTTTCATCGTCACGGCTACCCACTAGTCAGCAGACAATCGCATAGTGCCGCTGTCAAAGGCCAGATCAATAAATAAATCACCATCTTGGAAGAAGTAGATGGCGGAATTGTTTAAGGACTGAACAAATTCATCGCCAATAGACCCTTCGGGACAAGCCGCTCTGGTAGTAGCAATAGGGCTAACTTCAAGCCTGCTATCATCTGTGGTCGTAAATTCTCCTCGGCCCCGGTTGCAATCAGCCTGTACCACCAGGCCACCATCTTCTAAGAATTCGACGGTGTAGTTTTCAGGTGGCTCAGCCACCAGCAGAGCACCGTCGTTGAACTGGATCTGCTGAAGTTGCCAAGTCGTACCGACCAATTCAGGTATCGAAGCCGCAGAAAACTGCATTGTCCCGCTGTCAAACTTTAGGTCAATGAATAGGTCACTGTCCTGGAAGAAATAGAAGTTGGCATTATTCAGCGCTTGCAAAAACTGTGGAGCAATAGAGCCTTCTGGGCAAGCGGCTAGGGTTGTGGGCCCCATCTGAATCGTCAGTTGGCCATCAACCGTCTCGGTAAATTGACCGATGGCGCGATTGCAGTCGGCCTGCACAAAGACTTGCCCATCGTCTGCAAACTCAGCGGTATAGTTTGCAGAGGGCTCGGCGATCAATAGATCGCCATTGTTCATTTGAATTTGCTGAAGCTCCCAAATGTTGTCGGTTAGAGCGGGAAATTCGGGATCAATCGACGGAGCGACACAGGCTGTAACCCCTACCAGGGTCGTAGCGACGGCTGTGAAAGCTGCTACAGAGCGAGATAAAACCATAACACCACTACCCCTTAAATAAATGGACTGAGATCAGATAACACTCAGTTAAAGCCCACTTTTAATAGACCTTGAGATTTCCTAATCATTGCAAAACCGAGGAAAATACGTCAACCAACTGCGCGTAAAGTCATATTTTTTAACGCAGTTGCCTCACTATTGCTGATGACCCATAAATATGGATTCTTATCAGTTTCATATTTTCATCGACTAAACTTGCACGAAATGCTTAGCCATGCACATTCGACTGGTTCAGGCAAATAATTTTTTCGGAGCTATTAGGTGGATATTCCCAAGAACGGGTTACCCCTGACTCTTCGGCAGTAAGTAGCTGGGCCTAATTAAACTCAAGATGCTGGTGGGGGTGGAGGGGGTGAAACCCCCTGCCTGGGGGCGCAGCCCCCAAACCCTTTCTTACAATTAATTAGGCTTACCTACTTATGTATAGGTATGGTTGTATGTAACGGTTGGGGATCGCTGGATTTCATTAGGATTTCCCCACTTTCTAGATGCGCCCCACAGCATGCTATTCCCGGTGGCATACATTGCGTCAATGTCAAACTAGGCCGACCCATTGGTCAGCAACAATCGGGACTATAAAGTCAGTTGAACTGTCACCTATCGAGGTAGCCTAGAACGCCGGTACAAAAACCCGGTTTCTCAGCCAGAATGCCAGTCATGCCGTTAGGGCAGTGACAAAGAAATCGGGTTTTTAGCCATACTGTACCGATGCTCTAGTCACTTGTTTTCGACAAGAACTGAGGTAGATAAAAAGGGCAAGCACTCTATCTCGACATGGTAAATAATGTCAGCACTGGGCAGTCTATTTTAACAGTGACAACGTAGGCATTGACAGCATTCAAAACAGTACTAAGGCCAAGAATTAGCGCGAATATTTTGGTGGGCTAGTTCTACGGTTTTGGCAATCCGGCGATCGCGCGTCTCGTGGCGTTTGGCGTTGGCAATCCACTCTAAAATGCCCCGTTTTGCCGATCGCGGAAAGGCCTCAAAATTGCCCCTGGCGACATCATCCTGCGCCAGCGCCGCCGCTAGGTCAGGGGGAATTTCCAACCGCTCGATCGCATCTAGAGCCTCCCAGGAGCCATCCTGCTGGGCGGCTTCAATTTTGGCCAGCCCCTGGGGCATCATTTGCCCAGCGGCAATCATGGCCGCAATCCGTTTTTTGTTGAGTGCCGACCAGCCCGTTCCGGGTTTACGCGGGGCCAACCAGAGCATGGTGCGATCGGCGTCGAGCTTGTTGGGTTTGCTGTCGATCCAGCCGAAGCAGAGCGCTTCTTCGACCACGTCGTTGTAGGAGACGTAGCGTTGGCCCAGGTGCTTTTTGAAGGTAATTAGCCAGATCCCTTCAGGGCGCCCATGATTTGCCATCAGCCAACTGCGCCATGCAGCCCGGCTCTCCACCTGCACAGAGTTTTTAGGCACTTCTGTCGTCATGTTTGTTCATCGTGCTTAGCGCTGCCACTGTTAGAGCCCTGAGATGCTCACCACTTTAGGTGTGGATGCCATGCCACACGCTATATATCACTCACATCTATCTATATCACCCGCGCTCAACCGAACTAATGCGATCGCCCAGTTGCCGCAGAGTCTGGGCCAAATCGAGGTCACGCTTGAGCAGCTTGCCAATCTTAGTACAGCTATAGAGCACCGTAGTGTGGTCTTTGCCGCCAAAGGCATCGCCAATTTTAGGCAGGCTGAGGTCGGTGTGGTGGCGCATCAGATACATCCCCACCTGGCGGGCCTGGCTAATTTCGCGGCGGCGAGAAGCGCTTTTGAGATCCTCCACCGAAACCCCAAAATGCTCTGCTACGGCGGCTATGACGGCACTGGGAGAGGCTTCAATTTTGTCGGCAGGCGGGTTGAGCACCGCCGTCAGGTGCTCTACGGTCATGGGTAACCCCGAGATCGAGGTGTAGGCGATGGCGCGAATCAGGGCCCCCTCTAACTCGCGAATGTTGGAGGTGTAGCTGGCGGCGATGTATTCAATGGCCTCGCGGGGCAGCTGCACCTGCTCGTATTCGGCCTTTTTTTGCAAAATGGCGATGCGAGTCTCGTAGTCGGGGGGCTGAATGTCGGCAATTAACCCCATGGAAAAGCGGGAAATCAGCCGATCTTGCAGGCGCATAATCTGGTTGGGGGGGCGATCGGAGGCCAGCACGATCTGCTTGCCGGCCTCGTGGAGGGTATTGAACGTGTGAAAGAACTCCTCTTGGGTATATTCTTTGCCCTCAATAAACTGAATGTCATCGACCAGCAGAATGTCCACATCCCGGTAATGGGAGCGGAAATACTGCATACTGTCGCGACGAATAGCAGTAATGAGATCGTTAGTGAACTGCTCGGTAGAGACATAGGCCACCCGGGCTTGGGAAGCAATCTCCTGACGGTAGTGGCCGATAGACTGCATCAGGTGGGTTTTGCCTAGCCCGACACCACCACACAAAAAGAGCGGGTTAAACTCACGCCCAGGCGACTCGGCTACGGCCAGAGCAGCCGCATGGGCCATGCGGTTGTTGGCCCCCACCACAAAGCGAGCAAAGACTGACTTAGGGTTGAGGTCGTTGTAGGTTGTCTGGGCAACTACCGCAGGCTCTACCGCCGTCGGGCGCAGGGGTTTTGCCGCCGGGCGATCGGGAAGTGCCAGGGCGGGGGTAGGCCAGTTGACCTCGGCCATGGGCAACAGCGTTGGCGTATGGGCTTCGCTCTCAGGCACGACGGTGACCTCAAGCTCTATAGCCTTGCCCAGAATATTGTTGACCACCTGGGCGATGGTGCCAGCGTAATGCTTCTGCACCCAGTTGCGAGCAAAGGGGTTAGGGGTCGAAATCACTAGGGCTCGATCGCTCAGCGTTTGGGCCTGAGCGGGCTTAATCCAGGTTTCAAAGGTGGGGCGACTCAGTTCCACCTGGAGCTGACTTAGCACCTCTTCCCACAACCGATTCAGGGCCTGATCCACGGTTTACCTCTCAAACAGACGCTGCCCAGGGCAGACAAATAGCATAGATAGACTAAATTTAGGGATTGTTGTCCCCATCAGCGGCAGACTCGGGCCAGTTCTGAAACACCCAGGAAAATGCAAAGCCCTTAATGACTCCACATCAATAGGAGCGACAGGTTACTTCGGGATCTTTAGGGTACTAGATATGTGCCTCAAAAATGTCCCCTATCCTACATCTAGCGTTTTAAAGGGAAAATGGATCCTTATATCCCGGTCTCGGACTGGGCTAGAGTCAGCCTGTTGGTTCATTGAACCATAGGATTTTGTCTGCTGGGGCTGATGTATACAATGACTACAGTAATCTGTGAGACTCGCGACATTGCGATCGCATTTGCTTATTCTTAGCCCCCCTTTGCCATGTCTCTAAACGCCAATCCCCCGGCCTATTCAACCCCAGTGCTGACCTATGAGCAGCCTCTGCTGCACCAGGTAGCCCAGCCTGTAGACGATATAGCGGCTCCGGCTGTGCAAGCGTTAATTGACCAACTCCTGACCACGGTACAGACCGCCAATGGAGTGGGGATTGCTGCGCCCCAGTTGGGCTCCTCCCTGCGAGTGATCATCGTGGCCTCACGCCCAAATCTGCGCTATCCTCAGGCCCCTACCATGGCCCCCACCGTACTGATCAACCCCCACCTGGTCACCGTTGGCAACGAGCGAGAACTGGGCTGGGAAGGATGCCTGAGCGTACCTGGAGTGCGGGGTCAGGTATGGCGCCATCGCGTTGTTGACGTCACCTACTGCGATCGCAACGGTCGCCCGCAAAACCAGGTTTGGCAGGGATTTGTTGCCCGCATCGTGCAGCATGAGATCGACCATTTAGATGGCACAGTATTTCTCGATCGGGTGCCGGTAGACACCGACTTGATCTCTGAGGACGCCTATCAGTCGATGGTAATCGACGGGCTGGGAGAGGCGAACCGCTGAACCCGGCCAGCTCCTGACCGAATAGTGATTGAAGACGCGCTAGCAGCCAGGTACGGTAACCTTGCCAACAGTTTGAGTGCGGCTTGGTTTACCCTCTTGACACTGGCATTTTGCTCACGGACAGTCGATAAAAATTCACTAACACCGGCTGATTTCTGAAAAATATCCAACATAACCGGAGATAATCGCGATCGCGCTATTACCCTAGAACCTCAAGCCTAGGAATGCTCTAGGCCCATGTTCTGACTTGGTTTCGACCGAAGGAGGCAGCTTGTCCCGACCGCAGCCCCATATCGTCCATCTCGATCTACTCGATACCGACTATGCCAAAATCGCGGCGGGGGAAACCATCCCTGACGCCAAAAAACAGCGGCTCTCCCAAGACAGCTATGACTTTACCCGCCTCGGTAAGCACATCGCCCGCTACCGCTACGGTGGCCTCGATCAGCAGGGCCAAGACGATATTCTCTGTACCCTTGGCACCACCGCTGGGCTGTTTACCCGATTCGATATAGAAGATATGAACGATCGCCTGCGTCAGACGGGCTGTTTTTACCTCACCCCCGGCGAGCGTCAGCAGGTGATCAATTGGCTGACCGATGAGCTGGGCGTCGATCTAGAACGAGAGTAGTCAAGCGTGGCCTAGGGTTCGAGACAACTTCTCATCGCTAGGTGCCGGGGTGCTGGGGTGCCGGGGTGCCAAGGCTGTC